>NZ_JAZGLW010000001.1:303408-606816 GCF_036409155.1 Mycobacterium sp. 050128
AGCACGACGGGATCCCGCTTCGGGAAGGCGAGAACCTTTGGCGCCAAACCGCACTGGTGCTCGGCGACGACGCTGCGGGCGTAACTGCCTCGCTGCGAGAACAGGACGGTCAGTGGATTGCCGAGGGTGATCCCATCGAGGCGGCCTTCCTGGTTGCGCAGACGAAGCTCGGCACCCGGCCGGCGACACACCGCACCTCGACGGGCGTGATCAAGGGTGAGCCCGGTGCCGTGCTGGACCGCTGCACGCATTTGCGGATCGGCGAGCGACTGGTACCGCTCGACGACTCGACGAAGGCGACCATCCGTTGCGGTGCCGAGCGGCTCACCCGCGACGCGCTGCACGCGGTCGCGGTGGCCTATCCGGTAGCAGCTGACCAGCCCGGCCAGCCACTGGCGTATGTCGGGATGGTCGGCATTACCGATCCCCCTCGGCCGGGAGCCGCGACGGCCATCGCCGACGCCCACCGAGCCGGGGTCCGGGTCGTGATGATCACGGGCGACCAACCCCGAGCGGCGGCGCGAATCGCGCGCGAACTCGGAATCGAAGACAACGAGTCGGCGGTATCCGGCGCCGAGATCGCCGTCCAGGACGATGATCAGCTCCGGCAAACGGTGCGCCGGCACTCGCAATACACGCAGCTGGGTCCCGCCGACAAATTGCGCATCATCGGCGCCCTGCAGGCCGACCACGAGATCGTGGCCGTGACCGGCGAGGGGACCAACGATGCACCGGCCCTGAAATCGGCAGACATCGGGATCGCCATGGGCCGCACCGGCACTGAAGTCGCCAGAGAAGCGGCGAACATGATTCTCGCCGACGACAACTTCGCGACGATCGTGCGGGCCATCCGCGAGGGCCGCGGCATCTTCTCCAACATCAAGAAGTCCCTGCGCTACCTGTTGTCCTCCAACATGGGGGAAGTCCTGACCGTGTTTTTCGGGGTGGTGCTCGCCGGCGCGATCGGCCTGTCGCAGGCGCACACCGTGGCGCTACCGCTGCTGGCCACCCAGATTCTGTGGATCAACCTGCTCACCGACGGCGCTCCGGCCCTGGCCTTGGGCGCGGACCCGCAAACCGAGGACTTGATGAGCCGGCCGCCCCGGGCGGCGTCCGATCGGGTCATCGACGGGCGGATGTGGAACAACATCGTCGTGATCGGCGCGGCGGTCGCGGCCGCGACACTGCTGACGATCCACCTCTATGTCCCGGGCGGTCCAATGCCGTCGTCGGTGGACACGGCCCGCACCGCCGGCTTCACCGTGCTGGTGCTCAGCCAGCTGTTCAACACCCTCAATGCCCGCTCGGAGACGCAAACCGTGTTCCGTGGCCTGTTCGCCAACGGCTGGCTGTGGGCGGCGATTGCCTTCTCGGCCTTACTACAGGTGGCTGTGGTGCAGCTGCCGCTGCTGAATACGGCCTTCACCACCGAGCCGCTGTCCCCGGGCCAGTGGCTGGTGTGCGTAGCCATGTCCAGCACGGTGCTGTGGGTCAGCGAGATCCGCAAGGTCATCCTGCGTCGTCGTGACCGCCGCCGGAGCCGATCTCAATTGTCCGGCGGCTGACGAATATGCGGCGCGAGCCGGTGAATGGATCGTCGAACTCGATGCGCTGCGCCAGCAACCGCAGCGGAGTGCTGAAATCGTCGGCGGGCACGTCGATCACTTTGGGATACAACGGATCTCCGACGATCGGCAACCCCAGCGACGCCATCTGCACCCGCAGCTGATGGGTGCGCCCGGTGCGCGGCGTCAGCCGGTATAGGCCATCCGGCGAAAAGAGCTCCACCAACGTTTCCGCGTTGGGCTCGCCTGGCTCACAGATGGCTTGTAAGTGACTGCGGCGCTTGATAATTCGGCTTCTAACCAGACGCGGAAACGCCAGCTCCGGATCGACCGCAGCGCCGGCCAGGTAGGTCTTGCGCACCTCGCCGCGGGCGAACAGCATCTGGTAGGCACCGCGCACCTCGCGCCGAGTGGTGAACAACAGCACCCCTGCCGTCAGCCGGTCGAGCCGGTGAGCGGGGGTGAGCTCGGGCAGTCCCAGCTCCTTGCGCAGCCGCACCAGCGCGGTCTGCGCGACGTGGCTGCCGCGGGGCATGGTGGCCAGAAAGTGCGGCTTGTCGACGACCACGATGTCGTCGTCGCGATGGAGCACCGGGATGTCAAAAGGAACCGGCACCTCGTCCGGCAGATCGCGGTACAGGTAGACGCTGGCGCCGGCGGGCAACACGGTGGCCTCGTCGATCACCGCGCCGTCGGCGTCGACGACCTCACCGGCCAGGACCTTGGCCCGGGCCTGCTCGCCGAACCGCGTGGTCAGCTCGGCCAGCACCGCCCCGCCGTGCAGCCGTACCCGCGCGGGCCCCAATCCGTCGCGCACCGGAAGCGGGGCGGGCCTCACGTCAAAGGAACCGGCTCGAGAATCTCGGCGCGCGCTTCGGGCGCGCTGGCCCGCAGCTCGTCGGCCGACACGTCATCGGGCTGGGCCTGCGACAGGATCTCGGCCTCCACCCGCGCGGTGTAGTTCGCGACCTCACGATTGACGTCGGAGGCGCTCCACCCCAGCACGGGAGCCACCAGCTCGGCGACCTCGCGGGCGCAGTCGACGCCGCGGTGCGGGTATTCGATGGAGATCCGCATCCGGCGGGCCAGGATGTCCTCGAGATGCAGGGCCCCCTCGGCGGCGACGGCATACAGCGCTTCCACCTTGAGGTAGCCCGGCGCGTCCTTGATCGGGGTCAACAGTTCGGGACGATCGGCGGCCAGCGCCAGCACGTCGTCCATCAGCGAGCCGTAGCGGTCCAGCAGATGACGCACCCGGTACGGGTGCAGGCCGACGAGTTCGCCGACATGCTCCACCTGGTTGATCAGGGCGAAATAGCCGTCGGCACCCAGCAGGCTCACCTTCTCGGTGATCGACGGCGCCACCCGGGCCGGAACGAACTGCGATGCGGCATCGATCGCGTCGGCGGCCATCACCCGGTAGGTGGTGTACTTGCCGCCGGCGATGGCGACCAGGCCGGGCGCGGGCACCGCGACGGCGTGCTCGCGGGACAGCTTGGAGGTTTCCTCGCTCTCCCCGGCCAGCAGCGGCCGCAGTCCCGCGTACACCCCGTCGATGTCGGCATGCGACAGCGGCGTGGCCAGCACGGTGTTGACGGTGCCCAGGATGTAGTCGATATCGGCCTTGGTGGCCGCCGGGTGGGCCAGGTCGAGATTCCAGTCGGTGTCGGTGGTGCCGATGATCCAGTGGCTGCCCCACGGGATGATGAACATCACCGACTTCTCGGTGCGCAGGATGATTGCGGCATCGCTGACGATCCGGTCCCGCGGCACCACGACGTGCACGCCCTTGGACGCGCGCACCTGAAATCGCCCGCGCTGCTTGGACAGGGCCTGGATTTCGTCGGTCCACACCCCGGTCGCGTTGACCACGACATGCCCGCGCACCTCGGTCATCGAGCCGTCTTCGGAGTCGCGCACCCGCACCCCGATCACCCGGTCGCCCTCGCGCAACAACGCGACGGCCTGGGTGGAGCACCGCACGACCGCGCCGTAATGCGCGGCGGTGCGCGCGACCGTCATCGTGTGCCGGGCGTCGTCGACGACGGTGTCGTAGTAGCGGATCCCGCCGATCAACGAGCTGCGCTTGAGCCCCGGGCTCAGCCGCAGCGCGCCGGCACGGGTCAAATGCTTTTGCGCGGGAACGGATTTCGCACCGCCCAGGCTGTCGTAGAGGAAGATGCCCGCCGCGATGTAGGGACGCTCCCACCAGCGATGGGTCAGCGGGAACAGGAACGGCAACGGCTTGACCAGATGCGGCGCCAGCCGGGTCAGCGACAGCTCGCGCTCATGGAGCGCCTCGCGCACCAGGCCGAACTCCAGCTGTTCGAGGTAGCGCAGCCCGCCGTGGAACATCTTCGACGAGCGGCTCGAGGTCCCCGAGGCCACGTCGCGGGCCTCGACCAGCGCCACCTTGAGCCCGCGGGTGGCGGCGTCCAGCGCGCACCCGCAGCCCACCACCCCGCCGCCGATGACGACGACGTCGAACTGCTCGGTGCCGAGTCGCTCCCAGGCCTGGGCGCGTTGCGGCGGGCCCAACATGGACAACAGGTCACTCACGGGAACGGACTCCTGTCGGTTACTCGTCAGTAGCGGGTGCTCCACCAAGGCTAGTTCGTCGGGCGCTCACAGGCCTGTCGTCAGTCCAGATCGTCGTGTGCCATCAGCCGGCGGGCGGCCTCGGTGATCGACCCGGACAACGACGGGTAGACGGCCAGCGTCTGCGCCAGCTCGTTGACGGTGATGCGGTTCTGCACGGCCACGGCGATCGGCAGGATCAGCTCGGAGGCGATCGGCGCCACCACCACGCCGCCGATGACCACGCCGGTGGCCTGCCGGCAGAACAGCTTCACGAAGCCCTGCTGCAGGCCGGACATCTTGGCCCGCGCGTTGGTCCGCAGCGGCAGCATGATCGTGCGAGCCGGCACCGAGCCGTCGTCGATCATCGTTTGCGGCACGCCCACCGCCGCGATCTCGGGGCGGGTGAACACCGTCGAGGCCACCGTGCGCAACCGGATCGGGCTGACGCCCTCGCCCAGCGCGTGATACATCGCGATCCGGCCTTGCATGGCGGCCACCGAGGCCAGCAGCAGCAGGCCGGTGCAGTCGCCGGCGGCGTAGATGCCGGGCACGGACGTCCGCGACACCCGGTCCACCTTCAAATAGTCGCCGCGGCCCAGCTCGATGCCGACGCGCTCCAGACCGAGGCCGCTGGTATTGGGCACCGACCCGATCGTCATCAGCGCATGGCTGCCCTCGACGGTCCGGCCATCCGTCATGGTGACCAGGACCCCGGTCTCGGTGCGGACGACGGATTCCGCGCGGGCGTTCTTGATCAGGTCGACGCCGCGTTCGGCGAACGCCTCCTCGAGGACCAGCGCGGCGTCGGCGTCCTCGTAGGGCAGCACCCGGTCCCGGCTGGCCGCCACGGTCACCGGCACGCCGAGTTCGGTGTAGGCGTGCACGAACTCGGCGCCGGTGACGCCGGAGCCCACCACGATCAGGTGCTCGGGCAGCGCCTCCAGGTCGTAGAGCTGGCGCCAGGTCAGGATCCGTTCGCCGTCGGGTTGGGCCGACGGCAGCACCCGCGGGCTGGCGCCGGTGGCGATCAGGACGACGTCGGCGTCGTGCTCGGTGACGACGGGGCCGTCGGGCCCCTCAACGGAATGGGTTGCCTTGACGCGATGCCGGGCCAGGCCCAGGGTCGAGTCGCACAGTTCGCCGCGGCCGGCGACCAACCGCACGCCCTTACTGACCAGATCGGCGGTGATGTCGGCGGACTGCTCGGCGGCCAGCGCCTTGACCCGTTTGTGGATGCGCCGCAGCGAGATCTTGGCGTCGTCGATGTCGATGTCGAAGCCCAAGCGGGGCGCGCGGCGCAGTTCGGTGCGCAGCCAGGTCGACGCGATGAACGCCTTGGACGGCACGCAGTCGTCCAGCACGGCCGCCCCGCCGATCCCTTCGGAGTCGATGACGGTGACGTCGGTGGTATCGGGGTGCTCTGAATTCAAGGTGGCGGCCACCAGGGCGGCTTCGTAACCGGCCGGGCCTCCACCGAGGATCACGATGCGGGTCACCACAGCCCTAACCTATCCAAGGACCTTCGGAACCGCCGGATGAACACCGCGTGAGCGTCCGCCGTTTAAGCTTTCACCCGTGCCGCTCTACGCCGCCTACGGATCGAACATGCATCCCGAGCAGATGCAGCAGCGTGCACCCCATTCCCCGATGGCCGGAACGGGCTGGTTGCACGGGTGGCGGCTGACCTTCGGCGGCGAAGACATCGGCTGGGAAGGCGCGCTGGCCAGCGTCGTCGAGGACCCCGATTCCAAGGTGTTCGTGGTGCTGTACGACATGACGCCGGCCGACGAGATGAGCCTGGACCGGTGGGAGGGCTCCGAGTTCGGCATCCACAAAAAGATCAGATGCCGGGTCGAACGCACTTCGTCGGACACCGACACCGATCCCGTGCTGGCGTGGCTCTACGTGCTCGACGCCTGGGAGGGCGGGCTGCCGTCGGCACGGTACCTGGGCGTGATGGCCGATGCCGCCGAAATCGCCGGCGCGCCAATGGAATACGTGCACGATCTGCGCACCCGCCCGGCCCGCAACATCGGCCCCGGAACTTCCGCCTAGCGAACCCCCTAGGCGAAGCCCAGAATGCCCTTGAGAGAGCCGGCAGCGTCGTCCATCAACTCAAAGAACCGCTGCTGCTCGGCCTCGTCCGCCGCGGTCGCGGCCGCCTGAGCGTTCACCATCGCCTCGTTGACGCGCTGCGCAACCACTTGCGGGCCCAGCCGCAACAGCCCGTCCTGGATGTGCAGGTCGGTAAGCCGTTGGCGTCCGTCGACGGTGGCGGCGACGGTCTTGGCCTCATCTAGCCCCTGGAATGATCTGGTGTTGAGCTGGTGCAGCTGCTCGTCCATCGCGGACTGAATATGCTGCGCGTGCCGCAACACCTCGTCCAACTGCGCGTTCTCGGTGCTCATGGGTGTCCTTACGGTGCGGAAAGTTGGTAGCGGGTGGTGAACACTTCTGCCTGCGTCTCGGCTGCCCGTGTCGCCGAGGTCAAACCCAGGAAGCGCGCTCCCAGGAGTTCGGCCAGGGCGCCGTCGTCCTCTAGCCCTTGCGCCTGCATGCTGCCGAGCAACAAGGTGTGCAACACCGACGATGCCTTCTGACTGGCCACGTCCGCGATGACGAGGATCTCCGCCGCGAGCTCCGACTCGGTCATGCCCGCGGCGTCGGCCGCCAGGTCGATCCTCAGCGTCTTGCCGTCCATCAGCGCGGTCACCGACACGGTCTCGGGCGGGTTGGTCACCGTGGTCCGCTCCCAGGAGAACTCGTCCTCCTCGGCGACGGTGTCCGCGGTATCGCCGGTGTCCGCGGGCAGCGTGTCGGTGGCACGCGGCTCGATCCCGCTCACGGCGGGCTCGGCCGGCTCGTCGGCGGGCACGCCGTCAAAGGCCCACTCGTCGCTGGTCTGGTAGCCGGGCTCGTCGCCGAAGTCCAGCGCGGCGCTCCTGTCGTGACCTGACTCGTGGCCGGGCTCGTCGCCGAAATCCAGCGCTGCGAAACTGTCTTTCATAATCTCGTCGTCCCTTCTCATCAGCCGTGCAGCACTTGTTGACCGAGAGCGTTACCGGTTTCTTCGTCGGTGGCGGAATAATTGGCGGCCGCCTGACGCAAATTCGCCGCCAGCGCCTCGGACACCGATTTCATCGTGTCGCCCGTATATTTGCGGTCCCTGAGGAGCGCTTTCAGCGCTTGCGCTGTGTACCCACACAGGACCCCGTGGTCGTACCACAATTTGTCCGAGGTCCCCGCGACGTCCTGTGTCGCGTCCGCGATCTCTCCGGAGGCCCGGTCCTGCTGCTTCGCCAGGTCCTCGAGATAATTTGGTGTAACGCTTAAATCCGTCATCGCTTAATCTCCTTTTTCTAAACTCGCCCGACCGGGCTGGGCGCTGGTTGGATGCCATCGGCAGCGACGTCGACGGGCGCCCGCTCGGCCCCCTCGTCGCCCCCGGCCGCGCCGTGCTCCTTGGCGGGCACCGCCGGCTTGGCCGTCGACGTGACTTGACTAGCTACTCCGGCCCCTGTGGATGCCGGACTCGCCGCCTGGCTGACTCCGGCAACCGGGTACGACCCGCGGGAGGTGGTCGGGGCGCTCGCCGTCACACCACCGCCGATGTTTTCGACGCGAGCGGCCGAGGGAGTCGCCGCCGGAGTGGCAAACGAAGCAGCCGACGGGCTCGCCGCCGCAGCGGCCCACGGGGTCGCCGCCGGAGCGGCAAAGGAAGCGGCCGTGCTGAGTGTTTCGAACTGGTCCACGGTGGACTTCGTCGTCGGTCCTACCTCCGCCGCACTCTTGCTGGTTGAGGTCAGGTCGGCGAGCGAGGCCGCTGCCCCGGCGCCTTCTGAACGATATGTCTCCCGGAGTTCGTGCAACTTGCCGGCATTATCCGACGAATCATCGGCCGTGCCCTTGACGATGGAGATGCTGGCCAAAACGGCGCACATTACCGCAGTCACTTGCGTTTTCAACGAAAGTGCTGGATTCGTTTTATAGACCATCGAGCAGATGGGGATCATGCAGGTGAGGCCCGTCTGTTCCCACCCGAGATTCAGGACGGCCCTTTTGACCTCTTTAGTCTCCTTCGCCAAGATGTCGTAAACATCGGCATCAAGTCCGGACATCGTCGCGGCCCGGGTCTTTTGCAGGTCATTCTGCGTGTTGTAGTTGTCCGACCCATCGCCGGTCCATCCGCCCCAGTCCTCGGCGGTGGCGGCATCGAGCGATTGCCCGGCCGCCTCGAAGTCACCCTTCGCGGTCTTGAATTCCTTTCCGGTATCGGTGGCCTTCATGTAAAGCATCTGCAGGGACATGATGTAGAGGATCCCGTACCAGAGCACCTTCGTTTCTGCTTTGAAGGCCTCCTGGGTCTCCTTGTCACCTCGGTACCTTTTGGCCGCAAACGCGAGGAATCCGCCGGAGTTGACTAACCCCTGAGCACCTTTTTCGTAATCGCCTTGGGTGAAAGCTGGAACAGAACCGAGAAATGCAAAGGGACCTTTTGCCCAATCCGATATTTCAGGCATGAGCGCACACTCCTAATATCGCCGGTATCGCATATTGGTAGTTGATGATCCTAGCAGCGTAACGATCCATCATGGTGCGCGAATTTTGTTCTACACCAGCGGTTTTGGCCGCGCAGCGCACGCACTTCACTGTGCCGATGCGGCGGGCACGAATTCTGTTCATCCGTGATTCTCCTCGATGCTTGTCAGGTATTAATTAACGGCGAGATTCATATTTCGTCCGTGGTCAATTCAGCTGGCGGCGGGCATGGGGGCTTCCCCGCCGTCGGGAAGGTCGTTGCGCCGACGGTTTCCGATGACCGGTGCGGTCCATTGCCGGTCCTCGGTGTAGAGGGCTTCGTCCTCCTGCTGGACGCGTTTGCCCTTCTTCTCGTTCTGGTTTTGACCGCCGTGACCGCCCATCGGCATGCCACCGCCAGGGCCACCGCCGCCCATCGCACCGCGTCCGCCGGCGCCCATACCGAACAGACCCGCGGGAGGGGCCGCCCCGGTGGGCCGCGGCACCCCGTCGGGCTGAATCGGGGGCTGTAGCGGCATCGTCGGCATCCCGCCGCCGCTCACCGATGCCGGTTTGACTCCCGGCCCGGCCGACAACGGCGGGACTACCCCCGGGTACGCCGGAGGATCGGTCGGCGTCTCGTCGGTGGGGGTGTCGGCCGCGTTTGCCGCCGCCGCTCCGGCCCCACCGTGCCCGGCACCCGGGTCGGTCGGCAACGCGTCGGTGGGCTTGTTGCCGGACGGGTTGCCCGACGGCAGCCCACCGCCGCCGCCGGAGTCACCCGGCGCGCGAACGTAGGGCGGAGTCGCCGGATTTACCGGCGACAAAGGCATAGCCGACTTGTTCTGATATTCCTCCATCACCTCATCCGATTTTTCCTGCCATTTGATGTAATACTGCATATAGTCATTCCGGTATTCCGGGTACTTTTCATACATTGCTTCGAATTCGACGAGATAGCTGTACGTGATCAGCTTGTAGTCGTCCAAAATATGCTCCGACAGCGCCCAGCGCTGGGTCGATGCGAGAGCTTGGGCCTGGGCAATCATTGTCTGGCATAGGTCGGCCATTTGGTATACCCATTGCCGCTGCTGTTCCATTTCTTGCTCGAGCGCATAAGCCGCGTCGCCGTCATATGTGTCGAACGGGCGGAATCGGTCGACCGTTTCCAGCAGCGTTCTCTGGTAAGCGGTCCACGCCGCGGCAAAGTTGTCCAGCGAGGCGCCCCGGTCGGTCTGCTCGATCTCCCATGCTCGCTCTTTCAGGTCCTGGTATTCCGGGGGGAAGCTCTGCGCCGCCTGCGTGGTGGTGAGGACCACCTGGTCCAGGTCTTGGGCCGCGAAGTTGTACGACGCCGCCGACACGGACGTTTCGTTGTCCAGTGCGGTCGCGGCGTTCTCGTCGACCTCCTCGTAGGCCTTGGCCACTTGCCTGATGGTGTCGGCCAGTTTCGGCCATTCCCGTTCGATGCCCGTGCGCAGGAAGGTGCGCATGTTGTCGGCGGACAACCCGATCTGCTCGGTCGCCGAGATCGCCATTCGAAGTAGGCACGGTGCCTGGGCGTTTTCGGTGGGCAGCCCCGGCACTGGGGCCTCCACCTCGTCGGCGCGCTGCATCAATTCGTCGTAGTCGACCGTGAGCGTCGACGTCATGGGGACCAACTCCTCGGATCCGGAGCACTGTAGTCAGGTGTCTACAGTGCGGTTGATGGTAGTGTAGACACGTGACTACACCGAGTGCAAGCCCAGCAGGTGAGGTACCGACGGGACGTGATGAGGTCGTCGCCGCGATCCTCGAAAGCGCCGCGGACCTGTTCGCCGAACGCGGACCGGCGGCCGCATCCATCCGCGATATCGCGGCCCGGGCGCGGGTCAACCACGGCCTCGTGTTCCGGCACTTCGGCAATAAAGAACAGCTGGTGGGTGCGGTGCTCAACCATGAGGCCGCAGCGCTGAGCAAGCTGATCGATGCCGGCGCGGAGTTGCCGGAGATCGCTACCGCCGGCACCCGCCAGCTGCGCATCCTCAGCCAGGCGCTACTCGACGGCTATCCGGTGGCTCAGCTACAGACGAGCTTTCCGGCCGCCGATCGTCTGCTCGACGAGGTACGACCCCTACACGACAACGACGACGCGGCCCGGCTGGCCACCGCGCACGCCGTCGCCTTGCTGCTGGGCTGGCAGCTGTTCGAATCCTTCATCCGGTCGGCGTTCGGCCTGCAGGATTTGCCCGCCAACACGTTGCGCGACTCGATCTACGTGGAGATGGGACGGCTGACCGTCCCGCACTAATCCCCGGGGGAAAGGGCCGACTGCTCGATGATGTTGACCATCACTCGCAGTCCGACCCCGAGCGCGCGCTCGTCGAGATCGAAATTCGGCTGGTGCAGGTCCAGTTGCGGGCCCTCGCCCGGCCACACACCCAGTCGCGCCATCGCGCCGGGAATCTCCTCCAGATACCAGGAGAAGTCCTCGCCGCCGCCGGACTGCCGGGTGTCGGCCAGCGCGTCGGGGCCCACACCCTCGATCGCGTGGGTGAGGATGCGCGTCGAGACCTCCTCGTTGACCACCGGAGGCACGCCGCGCCGGTATTGCATCGTGTGTTCGATGTCCAGCGGCGCCAGCAGCGCATCCACGGCCTGCCGGATGATCTCCTCCAGCTCGAGCCAGGTGTGCCGGCTGGCGGTGCGCACGGTGCCGGACAGCTGGCCGCTCTGCGGAATGGCGTTGGCGGCCACCCCGGCGTTGACCGCGCCCCACACCAGGACGGTGCCGTTGCGGGGGTCGAGGCGCCGCGACAGGACGCCGGGGACCCCGGTGATCAGCGTGCCGAGGCCGTAAACCAGGTCGGCGGTCAGGTGTGGCCGTGAGGTGTGCCCGCCCGGCGAATACAGCGTGATGTGGATGTGGTCGGCGGCCGAGGTGATCGGGCCCTGGCGGACCGCGACCTTGCCGACCTCGAGGCGGGGATCGCAATGCAACGCGAAGATCCGCGACACCCCGGTCAGCGCTCCGGCAGCGATCGCGTCGATGGCGCCGCCGGGCATCAGTTCCTCGGCGGCCTGAAAGATCAACCGCACCCCGACCGGCAGTTCGGGCACCGACGCCAGCACCAGCGCGGTGCCCAGCAGGATCGCGGTGTGCGCGTCGTGCCCACAGGCGTGCGCGACGTTCGGCATCGTCGAGGCGTACGGCGCCCCGGTCCGCTCGGCCATCGGCAGTGCATCCATGTCGGCCCGCAGCGCGATCCTGGGCTCGTGTTCGGGCCCGAAATCACACGTCAGCCCGGTACCGCCGGGGAGCACCTTCGGGTTCAGACCCGCATCGGCCAACCGCTCGGCGACGAACTGCGTGGTGGCGTACTCCTGCCGGCCCAGCTCCGGATAGCGGTGGATGTGCCGGCGCCACTCGACCATGTCGTCGTAGTGCGCGGCCAGCCAGGATTCGGCGTCGTCGACCAGGCTCATGTGGCCGCCCGACGTTGGACCCCGGCCAGCACCCGGTCACGCTCGGCGCTGTCCTGGGCGAGGTGGACAATCGTGCGCGCCAGCATCACCGCGCCCTCGACCACGGCGCGGTCGGCGCTCGGGCCGGCGGCGGCCGCGGCGAATGCGCGCTGATGCACTGTCGCGCCACCGGCGTCGACACCGATCACCGGGTGGATGCCCGGCAGCACCTGCGTGACGTTGCCCATGTCGGTGCTGCCCATCGGCAGCGCCATCTCGAATTCGGGCGACACCGGCTCCCGTCCGAGTCGGCGCATCTCTTCCCGGCAAATCTCGGCCAGCCATCGGTCGGGCTTGAGCTCGGCGTAAGCCGGTGACGGCGTGCTGATTTCGTATTCGCAGCCGGTGGCCAGGGCGCCTGCGGCAAAGCACGCAAACATCCTGCCCTCCAGCTCTGTCAACGAGTCCAGTTCGACCGCCCGCATCGCGTACTGCAATGCAGCGTGGCCGGGGATGACGTTGACCGCCTGCCCGCCGATGGTGACGATCCCATGCACCAGCTGCCCGGGCGCCAGCTGCTGGCGCAGCACGCCGATCGCGACCTGCGCGACGGTGACGGCGTCGGCGGCGTTGACGCCCAGATGTGGGGCCACAGCGGCGTGCGATTCCTTGCCCCGGTAGTCGACGGTCACTTCGGACAAGGCCAGCGAACGGGCGGCGGCGATATCGGTCGGCCCGGGGTGCAGCATCACCGCCGCCGCGACGTCGTCGAAGGTGCCGGCCTCCAGCAGCAGCGCCTTGCCCCCGCCGGCCTCCTCTGCGGGAGTGCCGACCAGGGCCACGGTCAGGCCGAGTTCGTCGGCCACCTCGGCCAGCGCCAGTGCCGTTCCGACCGCCGAGGCCGCGATGATGTTGTGGCCGCAGGCATGTCCGATCTCGGGCAGGGCGTCGTACTCGGCGCAGACCCCGATAACCAACGGTCCGCTGCCGAAGTCGGCGCGGAAGGCGGTGTCCAAACCGCCGGGGGCGCCGGTGACCTCGAAACCCCGCTCCGCGACCAGGGCCTGCGTTTTGGCGCAGCTACGGTGCTCGGCGAAGGCCAGCTCGGGCTCGGCGTGGATTGCGTGCGATAGCTCGACAAGATCGACGCCACGACGCCGCACCGCGTTCTCGACGCTGTCCAATGCGGTGTTGGTGGGCATCATCGCAGTATCTCATCGAACGACGCCGCGGCTGACGGCCCCGACAGCGGCTACACCCGTCCGGCGATGAATCCCGCCGCCTGGCCGGGGTACGGCGGTGCCGAATAGTCATGGTGCGCGTCGCGGTCGCGACCGCCGACGACGCAGACCGGATCACCGGCGGCGCACAGGTCGATGGCACGGCCGGCGAATTCGCCCGCCGTCGACAGCGGGGTGTTGAACCGGTTGCCGGGATTGCCGAACACGGCGACCGCCCTGATCTTGTTGGCCAGGCCGGGGTCCAGCGCCGGGGCCGACCCGAACTCACCGACGGTGTTGCCCAGCGGCGGCACCCCCGCCAGCATCGAGACCGCGGCGGCGCCCTGCGAGAAGCCGCCCAGGATCAGGTGGGTGGCCGGGCACTGGTCGGCCATCGCCGCGATGTGATCACGGGCGTCGTTGGCGCCGTCACCGGTCTGCAGGAAGTTGTAGCTGGCCGGATAGTTCACCGCGTAGTTGTCGAAGCTGCGCCCGCCCAGGGAGCCCTGCAGCGCACCGAAGAGCGCATCGCCCACCACACCCAGGCCGGGTGGCTCGTTGGTACCCCGAGCGAAAATCAGCTGGACGTCCGGGCAGTCCGCCCTCGCCTTCGGTGCCGGACCACTGACGAGCGCGGCCAACGAGACCGCAACAGCAACAAGCGCGCCGACAACCGGCCACCTACCAAAACTCATGCGGGAGATCCTGACATATATAGCGAGGCTAAGCTCGCGGAGTGTGACCGACGTTGCATCCGAGAGTTCACAACTCGCGCGGCGCGCGGCTAATTCCATCCGCGAGCAAACCGGGGTTGACGAGCACGATGTCGCGATCGTTCTCGGTTCGGGGTGGTCGCCGGCGATCGCGAAGCTGGGCTCCCCCGACGTCGTGCTACCCCAGGCCGAGATTCCCGGCTTCGCGCCGCCGCGCGCGGCCGGCCATCCCGGCGAGCTGTTGTCGATGCGCGTCGGCGAGCACCGGGTACTGGTGCTGGCCGGGCGCGTGCACGCCTATGAGGGCCACGACCTGAGCCATGTCGTGCACCCCGTGCGGGCGGCCTGTGCGGCCGGCGCCGGCATCGTGGTGCTGACCAACGCGGCCGGCGGATTGCGCACCGACCTGCGGGTCGGCCAGCCGGTGCTGATCAGCGATCACCTGAACCTGACCGCGCGTTCGCCGTTGGTCGGCGCCCAGTTCGTGGATCTCACCGATGCCTACAGCCCGCGGCTGCGCGACCTCGCCCGCGACGCCGACCCCGAGCTGACCGAAGGCGTGTACGCCGGCCTGCCCGGGCCGCACTACGAGACGCCGGCCGAGATCCGGATGCTGCGGACCCTGGGCGCCGACCTGGTCGGCATGTCGACGGTGCACGAAACGATCGCGGCGCGCGCGGCCGGTGCCGAGGTGCTGGGCATCTCGCTGGTGACCAACCTGGCGGCCGGGATCACCGGTGCTCCGCTGAGCCACGCCGACGTGATGGCAGCCGGGGCGGCGTCGGCGGCCCGGATCGGCGCACTGCTGGCCTTGATCATCGAGCGGATTTAGCAGAATGGTCGTGTGATGCCGCAGGAGTGGATCGCACACGACCCCGACCCGACGACTGCCGCCGAGCTCGCGGCGTGCTCACCCGAGGAACTTCGCGCGCGATTCGCCCGCCCCCTGACGTTCGGCACCGCGGGATTGCGCGGCCCGGTACGCGGCGGCCCGGACGCCATGAACGTCGCGGTCGTCTCGCGCGCGACTTGGGCAGTGGCGCAGGTGCTTACGGATCGCGGCCTGGCCGGCTCGCAAGTGATCGTCGGGCGTGACGCCCGGCACGGTTCGGCGATCTTCGCCACAGTGACCGCGGAAGTCCTTGCCGCCGAGGGATTTTCGGTCCTACTACTACCGGGCGCGGTGCCCACGCCGGTGGTCGCCTACGCGGTACGCCACACCGGTGCCGCCGCCGGGATCCAGATCACGGCCTCACACAACCCGCCGGCCGACAACGGCTACAAGGTGTACTTCGACGGCGGCATCCAGATCATCTCCCCCACCGACACCGAGATCGAAACCGCAATGGCCACTTCGCCTCCCGCCGATCAGATCGCCCGCAAGCCGGTCGCGGCCGCCGACACCGAACTGGTTGCGCGCTACATCGAACGCGCTGCCGGGGTGCGGCGCGCCAGCGGCTCGGTGCGGGTGGCCCTGACCCCGCTGCACGGGGTCGGCGGCGCGGTGGCCGTCGAGACGCTGCACCGCGCCGGCTTCGAGCAGGTGCACACCGTCGGCGCCCAGTACGCACCGGACCCCGACTTCCCCACCGTCGCGTTCCCGAACCCCGAGGAGCCCGGCGCCGCCGACGCGCTGCTCACCCTGGCCGCCGAGATCGACGCCGACGTCGCGATCGCCCTGGACCCCGACGCCGACCGTTGCGCGGTGGGCATCCCCACCGCGGCGGGATGGCGGATGCTCTCCGGCGATGAAACCGGTTGGCTGCTAGGCGATTACATCCTCGCCCACGATCGATCGGACAACGCGGTGGTTGCCAGCACCATAGTGTCCTCCCGGATGCTCGCGCAGATCGCCGGCCACTACGGTGCGACCCACGTCGAAACCCTCACCGGCTTCAAATGGCTGGCGCGCGCCGATTCGACGGTGCCCGGCGGCAGCCTGGTCTACGCCTACGAAGAAGCGATCGGCCACTGCGTCGACCCGGCCGCGGTGCGCGACAAGGACGGCATCAGCGCCGCGGTGCTGGTGTGCGACATGGTGGCTTCGGCGAAACAGCAGGGCCGTTCGATCCCTGACGGGCTCGACGAGCTCGCCCGGGTATACGGCGTGCACGAAGTTGCGGCGGTCTCGCGCCGGGTCGCCGACAGCACCGAGGCCGTCGCACTCATGGCCCGGCTGCGCGCCGACCCGCCCACGCAACTGGCCGGGTTCGCGGCCACCCTCACCGACATCACCGACGCGCTGATCTTCACCGCCGGCGACGACGACACCTCGATCCGCGTGGTGGTGCGGCCTTCCGGGACTGAGCCAAAGCTCAAGTGCTACTTGGAGATTGGCTGCGCCGCTTCCGACGAGTTAACTTCTTCTCGGACTTACGCCGCCGCGCTGCGCGCTGAGTTGGTTGCTTCGGTGGAACGCTGGTGAAGATGCGGGGCCCGAACTGGCGGTCGCCGGCATCGCCGAGCCCGGGCACGATGTACGCCGACTTGTTGAGTCCCTTGTCGACCGCCGCGGTGAACACTCGCGCGTCCGGCGCGATTTCCTCAACCGCCGCAAGCCCTTCCGGCGCGGCCACCACACACAGCACGCTGATATCCGTTGCGCCACGGCGCTGTAGCAGTTCGATGGCATACGTCATCGACCCGCCGGTGGCCAGCATCGGGTCAAGCACGATGACGGGCCGGTGTTTGAGCTTTTCGGGCAGCGACTCCATGTACGGGAAGGGCAGATGGGTTTCCTCGTCGCGGGCCACCCCGACGAAGCCGACCTGGGCGTCCGGGATCAGGGCGTGCGCCTCGCTGACCATCCCGAGCCCGGCCCGCAACACCGGCACCAGCAACGGCGGCTTGGCCAATCGCTTTCCGAAGGTCTCAGCCAGGGGCGTGCGGATCCTGATCGGCGCGGTCGCCGCGTCCCGGGTGGCCTCGTAGACCAGCATCAGCGTCAGCTCACGCAGCGCGGCCCGAAAGCCCGCGGCATCGGTGCGTTCGTCGCGCAGCACCGTCAGCCGAGTGGCGGCCAACGGGTGGTCGATCACGCGCACTTCCATGCGCATGAGGGTATATAACGATCCGACCTCGGTTGGCTAAAGTGCAGTTCACCCGCATGCGCGCCTGCCGTCCGTCGCGCGTGTCGGCCCATATGCTCCCCGGGTGTTTCGCGAGATTCGAAGTCTTGGAAGGTTGGTCGCCGCGGTGGGGCTGACTTGGTTGGCGGCCACCCCGTTGGCTCCCCGCGTGAGCGCCGCGGCTGCGCTTCCCCGGCCCGCGCACGTCGTAATTGTGGTGGAAGAGAACCGTTCTGAAGGCCACATCATCGGCAGCCCGCAGAACCCGTTCATCAACGCACTGGCCTCCCACGGCGCCAACATGATGCAGTCGTTCGCCGAAACCCACCCCAGCGAACCGAACTATCTGGCGATGTTCGCCGGCAATACCTTTGGTCTGACCAAGGACTCGTGCCCGATCAACGCCGGCAACGCCCCCAACCTGGGTTCTGAATTGCTCGGTGCCGGTTACACATTCATCGGTTATTCGGAGGACCTGCCCGCGGTCGGCTCGCCGGTGTGCAGCGCGGGCAAGTACGCGCGCAAGCACGTGCCGTGGGCCAATTTCACCAACGTGCCGCCGACGAGTTCCGTGCCGTTCTCCGCTTTTCCGCAGGGGAACTACGCCGGCCTGCCGACGGTGTCGTTCGTCATTCCCAACAACGACGACAACATGCACGACGGCTCGATCGCACAGGGCGACGCCTGGCTGAATCGACAGATGTCCGGATACGCCAACTGGGCGGTCGCCAACAACAGCCTGCTGATCGTGACTTGGGACGAAGACGACGGATCCGGTTCGCCAGGCGGTCACAATCAGATCCCGACCATCATCTACGGCGCCCATGTACAGCCGGGCAGTTACCCCGAGCAGATGAGCCACTACAACCTGCTGTCCACCATCGAGCAGATGTACGGCTTGCCCAAGACGGGCAACGCGGCCAACGCCCCCGCGATCGCCAGCATTTGGGCGGGCTAGGCCGGCTGGTCCGGCACCGGACCCGGCGCCCCGGTCGGCCGTCGCTATTCTGTGCCGCATGGCTGCTGACCTCGTACCCATCCGCCTGAGCCTGTCCGTCGGTGACCGATACACCGTCTGGGCACCGCGCTGGCGCGACGCAGGCGACGAGTGGGAGGCGTTCCTGGGCAACGAAGACGACCTGTACGTCTTCGAGGCCGTTGCCGATCTCGTCGCGTTCGTACGTTCCGGCGCCGAGAACGACCTGACCGATCACCCGGCGTGGAATGACCTGACCACAGCCCACGCGCACGACTTCGAGCCCACCGACGCCAACCAGTTCGACCTGATCGCGGTCGAGGAGCTGGTGGCCGAGAAGCCGACCGAGCAATCGGTGACCGCGCTGGCCGGCGCACTGGCGATCGTGTCGTCGATCGGGTCGGTGTGCGAGCTGGCCGCGGTGTCGAAGTTCTTCAACGGCAACCCCAGCCTGGGCACGGTGTCCGGCGGCATCGAACACTTCACCGGCAAGGCGGGCGCCAAGCGCTGGAATTCGATCGCCGAGGTCATCGGGCGCAGCTGGGACGACGTGCTCAGCGCCATCGAGGGCATCATCAGTACTCCCGAGGTCGATGAGGCGGCGGTGAAGAAGGCCGCCGAAGAGTTAGACGAAGAGCGCGAAGAAGCCGAGGAAGAAGACGACGAGGAGGCCACCGAATCCGAGGAGGAGGACTCCGACGACGACGACGAGGACGACGCCGAGGAAGACGAAGAGGACGACGCCGAGGCCGACGAGGAAGACGACGCCGAGGAGGAGGACCGCGCGCCCGGCGACACTGTCGTCCTCGGCAGTGACGAGGACTTCTGGATGCAGGTCGGCATCGACCCGGTCCGCATCATTACGAGTTCGGGCACGTTCTACACGCTGCGCTGCTACCTCGACGACCGCCCGATCTTCCTGGGCCGCAACGGGCGCATCAGCGTGTTCACCTCCGAGCGGAGCCTGGCTCGCTACCTCGCCGACGAGCACGACCACGACCTGTCCGATCTGAGCACCTACGACGACATCCGCACCGCCGCGACGGACGGATCGCTGGCCGTGGAGGTCGCCGACGAGAACATCTACGTGCTCAGCGGGCTGGTCGACGACTTCGCCGACGGCCCCGACGCCGTCGATCGTGAGCAACTCGACCTGGCCGTCGAACTGCTCCGCGATATCGGCGACTACTCCGAGGAGAGCACCGTCGACAAGGCCCTGGAAACCGGCAAGCCACTGGGCAAGCTGGTGGCCTACGTGCTCGAGCCCGGCTCGGTGAGCAAGCCCGCGTCGCCGTATTCGGCGGCGGTGCGCGAATGGGAAGAACTGGAGAGGTTCGTCGATTCCCGGCTCAGGCGTGAATAGGGCGCTACTAGCGTTCGTTTGACGGGTGTCCGAGTCTCCTCTTTACTGGCGGCAGCGCCCGCCCGAGGTCCGCGGCGGCCCGACGGGGAGGTCAACTGAATGTCGCTTCCCGTGATCGGACCGCTGCCGCTCTACGGATTTCAGCGTCCGGTCCTGCTGCTGTTCGGGCTGATCCCGCTGGTCTTGCTGGCCGTGTATGTCGTCGTTCAGGCCCGGCGCCGCCGCCGCCTGCGCCGCTACACCGATGCGGAGGTACCGCAGTCGCTATGGCGGCATCTGCCGATAGCCGTATCGCTGCTCAGCCTGGCGCTGTTGACCATCGCGCTGGGCACCCCGACCCACGACATGAAGATCCCGCGCAACCGCGCCGTCGTGATGCTCGTGATCGACATGTCGCAATCCATGCGGGCGACCGACGTCGAGCCCGACCGGCTGCGGGCCGCCGAGCAAGCCGCCAGCAAGTTCGCCGCCGCGCTGACGCCGGGCATCAATCTCGGGCTGGTCGGCTTCGCGGGGACGCCGTACCTTTTGGTGCCGCCGACCCCGCAGCACCAGGCGACCATCGATGCCCTGCCGAAGCTGCAATTCGGCGACGGCACGGCGACCGGTGAAGCCCTCTACACCGCCCTGCACGCGATCGAGGCGAGCAACACGACCGGAGGGGACACTCCGCCGCCGGCCCGGATCGTGCTGCTGTCCGACGGCGGGGAGAACAGGCCGACCGATCCCAGTGATCCGCACGACGGTGTCTACACAGCGTCGCGTCTGGCCAAGGATCAGGGCGTGCCCATCTCGACGATCTCGTTCGGCACCAAGAGTGGCAGCATCAGCCTGGACGGGGTGCAGGTGAACGTCCCGGTGTCGACGGACCAGATGAAGAAGGTGGCGCAGCTGGCGGGCGGCCAGGCCTATACCGCGTCCAACCTCGACGAGCTCACCAAGGACTACGAAGCCATCCAGAAGGAGATCGGGTATCGCATCGTGCCCGGGCCCGGAGGATCCGGGTGGTTGCGCCTCGGGGTGCTCACCGCGTTGGTCGCCACGGTGTTGGCGCTGCTGATCAACCGCAGGCTGCCTACTTAGCGGCCCGCCCAGCTCGTCAGGCGGGCAGCCTGCGGTTGAGGAACAGCCCGGCCAGCACCGCGCCGGCCAGCAACACCGAACCGAGCAGCAACCAGGCCAGACTCGCATCGCCCTTGACGGTCTCGTAGCCGATCTGGCGCTGCAGCGTCCCGTAGACCTCCTTCAGGGACTGCAGGCTGTCGGCGTGGAACGCCTGGCCGTCGGTGATCTTGCAGATCTCCTGCAGCGTCTGGTCGTCGACCGGAACCGGAATCGTCGCGCCTTGGTAGACGACGGTGCCGTCGGGCGTACCGAACGAGATCGTCGAGATCTGTACGCCCTCGGACTTGGCCGCGCGCGCCGCGGTGAACGCTCCCTGCGGGGCGTTGGGATCCAGCGGCACGTTCTCGGCGCCGTCGGACTCCAACACGATGCGTGCCGGGGGCGGTCCGTCGCCGCCGCCCATCACCGCACCGACCGTAGCGATCGCCTGTAGCGCGGTGAAAATGCCTTCTCCGGTGGCGGTTTTCGGAGCCGGTTGCAGGCCGTCGATCGCGGCCTTGACGGCACCGCGGTTGGTCGTCGGCGACACCAGGAGGGTGGCGTTGGCCGCGAACGCCACCAGCCCGAGGTTGATCGCGGGAGTCAGCTCGTCGGCGAACTGCTTACCGGCCTCTTGCGCGGCGACCAGCCGGTTCGGAGACACATCGGTGGCGGCCATCGACTCCGAGACGTCGATGACCAACATCACCACCGCGCGGTTGAGCGGAATGCGGACATCGGTCGTCGGCCCGGCCATCGCCGTCGTCAGCAGTACCAGCGACACCGCGAGCAGGATCGTCGGGATGTGACGCCACCGGGACAGCCGCGCGGGCGCGACGCGCTCGAGCACTTCCATGTTGGCGAATCGCAGCACGCGTCGGCGTCGGGCGAATTGCTGGACGACGTAGAGCCCGATCACCAGCAGCACGGCCAGCAGGAGCAGGAAGAACCATCCGTGCTGAAAGCCCGTGAGCGACACCGGACCCAGCAGTGGCAACTTCATGCCACGACACACTATTCACCAAACGCCGGCGGTGCACGGCACCCCGGTCAGCCGGCGACGAGGTCCCGGCGCTCAGTGAATTTGATGTCGAGACTACGCAGGTGGGTCTGCAGCCCGGCGTCCTGAACGGGAATCAGGTGAGCGGGCTGACCGGTCTCGTTGAAGTGGGCGTGCCACATGCCCGGCGGAGTGGTGAACGCCCCACCGGCCTGCCAGTCCACCCGGATCGGGTCGACGATGTCGCCGCGCTCGTCGAGGCGGGTGCCCAGCAACGAGTAGCAGCCGCGGGGCGGCGCATCGAGAATGAGATCCAATGCGACCGATTGGTGCCGATGCGGGCGCTGCTCCTGGTTGGGCGGCAGCACGCCGAACATTGCCCACAGGACGTGGGTGATGGTCAGCGTCTGCTCCTGGTTCTCGTTGGCCAGCAGCACGCTCACCCGGCTCTTGTCGTTGGCGCCGGGACGCGACGCGATCTCGTCCAGCTTGGTCACCGCGTCCGTGCGGCAGAACTTGGTCGCGGCGAACCTCGGCTCGCGCGCCTCGGCGCCCAGGTAACGCAGCAGCGGCTCGTCGTGCACCCAATACATGGCCGCCTCCGAGTCGGCGTAGAACACCGAGCGCGAACCGGCGGGCAGGGTCAGGAAGTCACCCTTCTCCCACTTGACCAGCTGCCCGTTGACCGCGGCGAAGCCGTGCCCGAACAGCACGTAGTACAGCTGCGAGGTGGCGTTGGGATGGGTGTCGATCTGCTCACCGGCACGGATGCGCAGGAAGTTGGCCAGCAGTGCGGGACTCGTCGCCGCGCCGGTGATGCCCAAGTCGGAGGACAGATCCAGCGGCACGATGCCGGTCGGCTGGTCCATGTAGACCTCGGGTCCGAACTGGGTAATCGGAACCTGCGGCGCATACCCGGAGCCGATCGGATTGGCGGCCTTGGAGTACTCGAAGTAGCGCGCTTCATCGGCCCAGTCGGCGAAACGCCCCTCGAACCCGTACTCGGCCACGTTGGTCATCGGAGCGGGAATCGTCGGGTCCAAGTTCACGGACATCGCGCATCTCCTTAATGCTCGGTTTCATCTTGTGTTTAAATCGTATCTATCTTGTATCTCAGTGTCAATCGCGATGTCGGGTACAGTACTGACACCCTGAGATACGACTGAGCTACAAGGGGGCGCCCGTGGCAGCGACCGCCAAGGACCGCGCGCTGGAGTACGTCAAGACCCAGGTGCTCACCGGAGCGTTTCCCGGCGGCGAACTGATCAGCGAGGGTGACGTCGCGACCGCACTGGGCATGTCGCGGACCCCGGTGCGCGAGGCCTTCCTGCGCATGGAGGCCGAGGGCCTGCTGCGGCTGTATCCGCAACGCGGGGCGCTCGTCGTGCCCGTCTCCCCCGACGAGGTTCGCTCGGTGATCGAGGCCCGGTTGATGCTTGAGCAGCATGCCGCGCGGAAAGTGGTCGGCCGCGGGCCCGCCGTGTGTGCCGCGGTGTTCGAACGGTTGACCGCCGAGCTGCAACGGCAGCGCGAGACCGCGGCGGCGGGCGACTGGCGGCAATTCCTGGATTCCGACCGCGCCTTCCACGCCATCACTCTCGAAGAGTCGGGAAACGCGATTCTGTCCGGCTTCTACTCCTCGCTGCGCGACCGTCAGATGCGGATGATCGGCGAATCGGCGCTGCGCGAACAAGATCGGGTCGCGACGATCATGCGTGAGCATCTCGCGATCGCCGAGGCACTGCGCGACGGCGATCTGCCACGAGCTCAGCAGGCGGTGCGGACGCACCTGGCCAGCACCGTGCGCGCGATCGGTCTCGCCGTCGACTCGTCGTTGATCTGACTCCAGCGCGGGCCGACACGGTCTTACACACACGCCCAAAACCGCCCGAAGCCCAATCATGCGTGCTAGAAATCCCTACAAGGGGTCGACCTCTTCGGGCGGGGGTTTAACCAAAGCGCTTCGCCGATTTTACTGGTCCGTCCGAAAGGCAACGACGCCATGGACTTTGGATTGCTCATGCCGGAAATCAACTCCGCTCGCATGTATTCCGGACCCGGGTCGGGCCCGCTGCTCGCCGCCGCGGCGGCCTGGGACGAACTGGCCGCTCAGCTGGAATCGGCTGCCAGCGGTTACTTTTCGGAAGTCTCCGGTTTGACCGGGCAGACGTGGTTCGGTCCGTCGTCGATGCGGATGGCCGCCGCCGCCACACCCTATGTGGCCTGGCTGGAGGCGGCCGCCGCGCAGGCCGCCCAAACCTCGGCTCAGGCCTATGCGGCGGCAGCGGCCTACGAGGCGGCGTTCGCGATGACGGTGCCCCCGCCGGTGATCGCGGCCAACCGGGCCCAGCTGATGGCGCTGGTCGCGACCAACTTCTTCGGGCAGAACACCCCGGCGATCGCGGCTACCGAAGCCCAGTACGGGGAGATGTGGGTGCAAGACGCCACCGCGATGTACACCTACGCCGGCGACGCCGAGGTCGCGAGCACCCTGGCCCCGTATGACGAGGCCCCGCAGACCACCAACCCGAACGGGCAGGCCGATCAGGCCCGCACGATGGCCCAGAACGCGGGCAATCTCACCAGCGCGCGCACCCAATCCCTGGTGCAGCAGGTATCGACCAACACCACCGGGCCCGGTGGCATCGACTACACGCCCGTCGGCGACGCCGACCCCCCGATCCCGCCCGGAACCTCGGCCAACGTGCCGCCGCTGAGCATCATCTCCGTCGGGACCAACTCGCACCTGATCGTCGACGCCGGGTCGGTCACCATGGCACCCACCGGCGTCGCCGGCTTCGTCGAAGTCACTGCCCAGAGCGGTTCGGTCATCACCCTCAACCCGGGCAGCGTCTTTACCGCCGGCGGAATTGTCCCGCAGTGGGTGAACGTGGCGACCGGCGCCAATGTGAGCGGCGTCGTCACCGCTGACGCCGGAGGCCTCACGCTTACCCCCAAATTCGCCATCGGGGCCTTCGGCTTCATCAACTCGGGCTCCGTCACGCTCGGTCCGGGCACCGGCCTCATCACCGTGAACGACACCGCCGTCGGATTTGCCGGCCTGTCCGGCGCGACCCTCACCAATGCCGCGGGCTCCGTCTCCTACAGCGCCGTCCCGGCACCCGCGTTGGCCTCCGCACCCGGCCTGGCCGGAACCGCCGGAATTCAGCCCCAGCTCAATGCGGAGGGGCTCGCCGACTGGGCCCGCCGCCTCGTCGCCCCCGAGGAAGAACTTGCGGCGGCGGCCCTGGGGTAAATAGCGCCGGGTAAGCGGTAGCGTCGAACCATGAAGCGCTGCATCGTCGGCGGATTGGCCGTCGTGCTGATCACCGGAGGGCTGCTGACCGCGGCGCCGCCGGCCAGCGCCGGCTGCCAGTACGGCGGACTCGTTATCAGCAAATGCGACGGGCCCATTGCGCCCGACGGCACCTGGCAGCGGTGCGTGGTAACACACAATCTGGTGGCCAACGGCGCCAGCTCCTTCTTTGTGCCCGAGCGGACCTGCAACGTGATGGGCCCCGGCGGGCTGGACCCGCACATCGACGATTAGCCGCACCGCTAGCCGAACGCCGTCGTGTCGGAAGCCCAGGCCGCGGCGACACGCCTACTGGCGATCGGCGAGCGCGTCGACAAATGTAGTCGCTACCGGCGTCTTCTTAAGTCGGACCATGTCAGACCACAGCCGCGAGGTGTAGCGTGAGCGTTGCTGAGGATTCCAGCCAGTCCGGAATGAGGCCAGCCGCATCGCCGCTTCCCTCACTGAGCAGTAGCTCGTGCCGAACGCACACTGCAGACAACCGCATACGGACATCATGAACCCCTTTCGAGCCGAAAATGTCGCCCTCGGGACCGACTTCCTCGACCATGCCGGGGTGGCGCTGGAGCTGGACAATGCCCTAGAACACGCTCGCCATCTGACTGTGCTGGCCGACCGTGAGCGGATCGCACATAAGCTCAACGACCATGTGATTCAGCAGATCTTCGCTATCGGTTTGGATCTGCAGGGCACCATCGCCCGGTCTCGATCGAGCGAGATCGCCGCTCGGCTGAACCGGTCGGTCACCGACCTGCAGAACGTGATCGAGGACATTCGCACCACCGTCTTCGAATTGCACGTCACCGGCACACAGCGGATCGGCTTTCCACAGCGGATTCGCGCTGCAGTCGCCGACCTGACCGAAAACCGCGATATCGCCACGACACTACGGATGCGCGGGCCAATGAGCGTGATCGGCGACGACCTGGCCGCACACGCTGAGCGGGCCATTCTGGAAGCGGTCAGCTACGCCGTCCGACGCTCTGGGGCAACACAATTGACCATCGCGGTGACCGTTGCCGACGCACTAGACGTCACGGTCACCGACGACGGCTGCGCAATCAGCGCCGAGAATGTGGGTCGCAACGGACTGGCCAACATGACATCCCGCGCCGAAGAGATCGGCGGGAACTGCTACCTCACAACACCACCGGGAGGCGGCACCGAAGTGAACTGGACCGCACCGTTGCTCGCCTGCCATTGACCTCAGGCCACCCCAGTGAACCGGCGCCGGGCTAGGCGGTCAGCACCGCGTAGGGCACCGACGCCACTGGCGGACCGCTGCGATCGCCGTGTTGAGCCCGCGGCGGCGTCCTGTTGCTGGATCGGTCCCCCCGAAACCGGGCCCCAGTTCGGCGAACATCCGCTCGCTGCGGGTCTCCGGAGCATCGTCGGCGGTATCGCGCAAGTAGCGGTCCGGCAGTGACAGTTTGGCGATGGTGCGCCACGTCTTGCCGTACTGCATCAGGAAAGAGCCTGTGGTGTAGGGCAAGTCGTACTTCTCGCAGACGTGCCTGACCCGCACCGAGATCTCGTGCAAACGGTTACTGGGCAGATCAGGGTAAAGGTGATGTTCGATCTGATAGCAGAGGTTGCCGCTCAGGAGCCGCAACACCGGCCCGGCCTCAAAGTTGGCACTGCCCAGCATCTGGCGCAGATACCACTGCCCCATCGTTTCGCTGATCATGTCGATCTTGCTGAATTTCTCTGCGCCATCAGGAAAGTGACCACAAAAGATCACCGCGTCGGCCCAGATGTTGCGGATCACATTAGCCAGCACGTTGGCCCTGAACACCGACTTATAGGTCGCCGCCGGCGACAGCGACGTCAGCGCCGGGAACGCGACGTAATCCTTGACCAACTGTCTGACGGCCTTGATCGAGAACTCACGCACCTGTTCCAACGTGATGTCGCGCTCCGCACCAGCCTTCAAGAGCTTGCCGAGCTCGATGGGCTGAAAACCAATTCCCCACTCAAAGCCGACCGCAAGGACGGCGTTGAACAGCAGGTTGCCGACGTTATACGGCTCCCACGGTTGATCACGAGTAACACGCAGGATCGCGTAGCCCACGTCGTCATCCATCCCGACGATGTTGGTGTACTTGTGATGCTGAAAGTTGTGGGTCGATCGCCAATGCTTAGACACCGCACTCATGTCCCACTCCCATGTCGAGGAATGGACCTCGGGATCATTCATCCAGTTCCACTGACCGTGCATCACGTTGTGGCCGATCTCCATATTCTCGATGATCTTCGCCACACCCAAGGTCACGGTTCCCGCCCACCACACCGAACGTTTGGAGGCACCGGCCAGCAGCAACCGACCGGCGACATCGAGGGCACGTTGCGCACCAATGGTGCGACGGATATAGCGCGCATCACGCTCACCCAGCGAATCCTCAATATCCAGCCGAATCGCATCCAGCTCAACACCCAGACTCTCGATGTCAGCCTCAGTCAAATGGGCGAAGGCCGGAATGTCAGTAATCGCCATGGTTTTCCCCTCTAAGTCTGGTTTCTGTGTCGGATTCCCCAGCATTGATCGGCAACGATGAACTCGGGGTTACCGCGGCTGTTGCGGCCAAGCCAACGACAAGCGTCCTATCGATAGGCCAGGCCACAACTGGCTACGGCTGTTTCGGTTCCTGCTAGGCAGCGGGCTCAGGTGTTTCCGATGCCTGTCCGGCTTACCCAATTTGTCAGCCCGCCAACATTATTCGTTGTTTTGACGGCGACCGGTGACTGCCCCGCGGTGATAAGAGGCGGCGGCTCGTCGCGGAGCGCGGCCTCGACCGTCCGAGCCCGGCCGTCACTGGATAAATCTGGCCGGTTAGTAGTAGTGGCGGCGGCCGCCGACAGCGTGTCCCGTCCGTCCCGCCACCGCGAGTATCACGCCGACCACCAGGAGGATGACCCCGATGACCAAGCAAATATGGGCGTAGGCGAAGGTGGGGACGAGGGCAGGGAGGAGCAGCCCGAGGACGATAAGGACGATTCCGAGAGTGATCATGACGTTACCTAGCTTCTTTCTAGAAGTTTGAAAAGAGAAGGCCCGAGTCGGAGCGTGAAGGTCTCATTCGGCTTGCTCTGCAACTGATTTGGGTTGCGTGCCGATCGTCGCGGCCTTGCGGGTGCGACGCGGCTTGTCCCGCCGGCACCGGTCACATGGCCGGCAAACCGACGGGCGAACCGGGTGAACGGGGTGTTGGTGGCCGTCCGAGTTCGGGGATAACCGGAGGAATATACGGCGCGAGCAAGACGCTCATCAAGTTCAGCGGCGTACAGCCAAACTCTCACCGGACTGGCTGAAGGACTCAGCAACAACAACATTACCCCTCTCGGGGACCCCCGGCTAGTTGACGGCCGAGCGCGGCACGGCCGCGGCGGTTCACCGCACGCTGCGCGCTGAGCAACCCCGTCGGTATGCCGCCGGGAGCCTGCGTAAAGTACGCTATACCTGCGCTGAATAATCTTGCTGGAACTGGACATCCACGCCGAGGCCCGGCGCCGTACACGAGTCAAATCGGCCCCCAGCCGTAGGGAGCCGATAAGGAAATTGGTCGCTACGCACAGTCCAATGCGCGTAGTGTCAAGGGGGCTGAGAATTTCAGCTGGTCCGGGATGAGTTCGGCCGTCCGCCGCCCAACTCAAGGAGCATCGGCTCCGAGCCCCCACACGCCGGTGATTAATAGCACGTCGGGTCACCCATGACCACTTCACGTGCTTGCCGTCAACCACCCACCTGCTGGCGCACCAGATTTCGACGACGGCTGCCGCGCGGGCTTCCTCACGCACAACAACGGCTTCGATTCCCTGATATCTGTGAAGGACGCGCCATGAGATTTTTGATCATTCTGGTCGCGGTGCTCCTCGTTGCCACCCTGATCGCGTTGCCACTGTCGATAAAAGTCGTGACCCAGTACGAGAAGGGTGTGTTATTCCGCCTCGGCAAGGTGGTCGGGGTTAAGGACCCCGGGCTGGCCGTGATCATCCCGGTCATCGATCGGCTGATTAAGGTGGCGCTGCGAATTGTGACGATGCCGATCCAGTCTCAGGGCATCATCACCCGCGACAACGTCAGCGTTGATATTTCGGCGGTCGCTTACT
The DNA here is from genome assembly GCF_036409155.1 of Mycobacterium sp. 050128. Lineage (NCBI taxonomy): Bacteria > Bacillati > Actinomycetota > Actinomycetes > Mycobacteriales > Mycobacteriaceae > Mycobacterium > Mycobacterium sp. 050128. The sequence goes on from NZ_JAZGLW010000001.1 coordinate 332,383, forward strand.
TCCGGGTTATCGACGCGGTGAAATCGGTGGTCGCCATCGAGAACGTCCACGCCGCGATCAACCAGATCGCGCAGACCACGCTGCGCAAGGTTGTCGGCCAGCACACCCTTGACCAGGCGCTGTCGGAGACCGACACCATCAACGCCGATATTCGAAAGATCCTCGACATCGCGACACTCGAATGGGGTGTCGAAGTGACACTGGTCGAGCTCAAGGATATCCAGTTGCCCGACAGCATGAAGCGCGCGATGGCTCGGCAGGCTGAGGCTGAGCGCGAGAAACGCGCCAAAATCATTGCGGCAGAGGGCGAGTCGATGGCCGCGGCCGCGTTGGGCGAGGCGTCGGACACGATGATGGCGCACCCGTTGGCCCTGCAGCTGCGCAACCTGCAAACGCTTGTCGAACTCGGCGTGGAGAAGAACACCACCATCGTGTTCCCGGCGCCTCTAATGAGCGCGATCGGTGAACTGGGCGCCTTCCTTGCCAGAGAAAGTGCTGCCGCCGCGCCCGTACCCCAACCGGCCAACGCGAATAGGGCGGACACGTCAACGCAACCCGGGCACCGGCCCGCGAACGGCCGGGCTTCGGAGTCAAAATGACAAGCAGCACAATGACGACCCGAACCCTCGAACCCGAACTCCTGCACCAGATGGACGCCTACTGGCGGGCGGCGAATTATCTGTCGGTCGGCCAGCTCTACCTGTATGACAACCCGTTGTTGAAACGACCGCTGCGGCTATCGGATGTGAAACCGCTCGTCGTCGGCCATTGGGGAACGACGCCGGGTCAAAACTTCATCTACGTGCACCTGAACCGGGTCATCACGAAGTACGACCTGGACATGTTCTACGTCGCTGGCCCGGGCCATGGCGGCCCGGCCCTGGTCGCCAATACCTACCTCGAGGGCTCCTACACTGAGATCTATCCCGACATCAGCCAGGACGAATCCGGCCTCAAGAAGTTGTTTACCCAATTCTCTTTTCCCGGAGGCATTTCCAGCCACGTGGCACCCACGACGCCGGGTTCGATCCACCAAGGTGGGGAGCTGGGCTACTCGCTGAGTCACGCGTTTGGCGCTGTTTTCGACAATCCCGGCCTAGTCGTCGCGTGCGTGATCGGTGACGGTGAGGCCGAGACCGGGCCACTGGCCACGGCCTGGCATTCCACCAAGTTCCTCAACCCGATCGGCGATGGGGCGGTGCTGCCGATCCTGCATCTGAACGGCTACAAGATCAGCAATCCCACCGTGCTGGCCCGCATCGAACACGAAGAGTTGGACCAGTTCCTGCGCGGCTGCGGTTGGGAGCCCCGCTACGTCGAGGGTGAGGATCCCGAGTATATGCATGAGCTGATGGCCACCGCCCTCGATGAGACGGTGGAGGCCATTCACGGGATCCAACGCGACGCTCGAACCGCCGGCGATACCACCCGCAGACCCTGGCCCGTGATCGTGCTGCGCTCCCCCAAGGGCTGGACCGGACCCAAAGAGGTCGACGGTCGGCAGATCGAAGGCACCTTCCGGGCACACCAGGTGCCATTACTCGTCGACGAGCAGCATCCCGGGCACGTCGAGCAACTGGAGAGCTGGATGCGCAGCTACAGACCCGACGAGTTATTCGACCAGGCCGGACGGCTGCTGCCCGAGCTGGCTGCGCTGGCTCCTGTTGGGCCACGGCGGATGGGCGCCAACCCGCACACCAACGGCGGAGTGTTGCTGCGTGACTTGCGGATGCCCGATTTCCGCACCCACGCCGTGGCAGTCACCTCGCCGGGCGCGGTGGAAGCAGAGGACACCGCCGTGCTCGGCACTTTCCTCCGCGACGTCATCGCGCTCAACGACGAGACACGCAACTTCCGGATCTTCGGGCCCGACGAAACCCTGTCGAACATGCTCGGCGCGGTCTTTGAGGTCACCGACCGACAGTGGCAGGCGCGCACCACCGCGAACGACGAGTTCCTCGCGCCACAGGGGCGCGTGCTGGATTCGATGCTCAGTGAGCACCAAAGTGAAGGCTGGCTGGAAGGTTATCTGCTCACCGGGCGGCACGGGCTGTTCAACTGCTACGAGGCGTTCATCCACATCGTTGACTCGATGTTCAACCAGCACGCCAAATGGCTCAAGGTCACCGCGCAACTGCCGTGGCGCCGCGACATCGCGTCGCTGACTTACCTACTCGCCTCCCATGTCTGGCAGCAAGACCACAACGGCTTCACCCACCAAGATCCCGGCTTCCTAGACCATGTCGTAAACAAAAAGGCTGACGTCGTACGGGTCTACCTGCCGCCGGACGCCAACTGCCTACTCTCGGTTGCGGACCACTGTCTGCGCAGCCGCCACTACGTCAACGTCGTGGTCGCCGGGAAGCGCGCGATGCCGCAATGGCTCAGCATGGACGACGCGGTGGTCCACTGCACCGAGGGCATCGGCATTTGGGAATGGGCCGGAAACGACCGCGGCGTGGAACCGGATGCGGTCCTGGCTTGCTGCGGAGATACTCCGACCCTCGAGGTACTCGCGGCCGTGTCGATCCTGCGGGAACACCTGCCCGAGTTGAAGATCCGGGTGGTCAACGTCGTGGACCTGATGAGGCTGCAGTCGGCCACCGAGCACCCGCACGGGCTAAGCGACCGCGACTACGACACCCTGTTCACCACCGACAAACACATCATCTTCGCGTTCCACGGCTACCCGAGCCTGATCCACCGACTCACCTACCGCCGGACCAACCGCAATCTGCATGTGCGCGGCTACAACGAAGAGGGCACCATCACTACCGCCTTCGACATGCGGGTGCAGAACCGCTTGGACCGTTTCCACCTCGTCGCAGACGTCATCGACCGGATGCCCCAACTCGGCGCAACCGGCGACTACCTCAAGCAGGCGATGGCCGACAAGCTCGTCGAACACAGCCTCTACATCAACACCCACGGCCAAGACCTGCCCGAAATCCGCAACTGGAGCTGGAATCCACCGCGAGTGACTTCGACACCGCCGATCGGCGGACGAACAGTGTTCGCAGAGTTTCCGTCGGCCAGAGCCCTCCCCGTCACACGCCGACGTCCGACATAAGGAACAACCGGCATAATCGCTGACGCGCCCAATTCTCGGATCAGGCCGGACACATTGATGGGTAGCGACATATCAGGAACGCGGCGCAGTTGGCGTGCCGCGCCCCGTCGTTGCACAACAGCCAGCCCTGGCAATGGATCGCCGAGGATGCACGGCTACACCTCTACGTTGATCGCAACCGGATTCTCTACTCCGCCGACGAGCCGACGAGCTGCAGCTGGAACTGGCGAAGGCGTCGAAACTCACCGAATCGCTACGAGCGTACGATACCTCGTATCGTAATGAATTAAATTGTTGGACAGGTCATTTCGAAAAACCAGGTGGTCGAATTTCGGGTCCGGCATGGTGGCGGTTCATACCAGCGCCCGACGCTTAGCGAGAAGGCGGTGTGCCAAGTCCAGATAGGCATTGGCCACCACCGGCCAGGACATCGCCGGGGCCAACCGGCGTGCCTCCGCGGCCATCGAGCCAGCAAGGCGCGGCTCGGTCAGCACTCGGCGCAGGGCGGATGTCAGCGCATCGGGATCATTGTGCCCGACAACGATGCCCGCCCCACTGCCGAGGAGTTCGAGGGCGTGCGGGAACGCGGTCGCAACGACCGGCCTCCCGCTCGCGATGGCATCGACCAGAACACCGGAAGTGACCTGATCCGTCGAGTCGTAGGGCAGCACCACCACGGCCGAGGACTGGACAAGCGCCGCCAGCGACGATGCATCGCGGTAGTTGGCGTCAAAGCACACCGAGTCCGCGACGCCACGCAGTCGCGCCTGTTCGGCGCGGGCGTCACGGTATGCCTCGCCATCGGCGGCCAGAACCTTTGGGTGCGTGCGGCCGGCAATCAGGTAACGCGGCCGGCCATGGAGCTCATGCAGCGAACCCATCGCCTCGATGACCCGTTCGATGCCCTTGCCCGGACCCAGCAGACCCCAGGTCAGCAAAGTCGGTCGGCCGGAACGCTTCACGGGCGTGTTCCTCGGGACGGTCGCGCCATGCGCGATCGTGGTGACTTTCCGGCGATCAACGTCGTAGCCTAGGCACAGGCGTTGCCTGGCCGCCTCCGACATAACAACCACCTGAGCGGCCGTCGCCGCGATCGTCTCGAGCACCGAACGCTGGTGAGGGGTCGGGTCTTTGAGAACCGTGTGGGCGACCACGATCGACGGGATGCGCAGCGCGCCGATGATATCCACGACTTCGTCTCCGTCGACGCCGCCGTAGATGCCGTACTCATGCTGCACGACCGCGATGTCGCTCTCGTTCAGCAATTCGGAGGCTGCAGCCACCGACGTCGCGGAACCGTTGACCAGCTCTCCGATCACCCGAGCGTCAGAAGACAACGACCCGTCGGCCACCCGTACGACGCTGACGTCAGAACCATTCGCGTGCAGCCCTTCTGACAAGGCCGCACTGAACGTCGCCAACCCACACGGTGTCGGTGCATACGTACTGAGAATGCCGAAACTCGTTGGGCCGCAACGGCCTTGCCGAACGAAAGCAGAATTCGATGATCGAAAGAGGGATAGAGCACTCAAGGTGATCCCAATTGACGGTTATCACCGGCGTGCCCGGCGCGAGCCGTTGCTCTGCGAGATCAGCGGCGGACAGCTGACTTCATTCCGGACTGGCTGGATGCCCAACGTCACTCACACTACACGCGATGACCGGCTATCGCCGCGTGAGCCCGGCCAGTATGCGCAGGCCGACGGCGTGCCGACTGATACCGGCGTCGGCACCCTCAACCGTGAGGTGGCATTCGGCTTGCTCGGGCGTGTAGCCCCGACCGACGAGGACTCCGATTGCTTGATTAATGACCGACGCCTCTAAACGGCTTGTCGCGGAATCCCGTTCGGCAGGCACCGCCAGGTGCTGATCGAGGACGAAGTCACTCAGGGGCCGGCCGGTCAGCCACGCGAGGTCCGCGGCGAGGTCGACAAAGGTTCCCGGCGACCCCGCGTACAGGACGAGGACGACGGTCGGGAGAAGACCGACGTCACCGACACCTGGCACCGCGAGCCTGAGCGAGGTGCGGACATCACCCGTCCCGGCACTGTCGACGAATGTGGTGAACGCGAACGGCGGATCAATGCCGTCGACGGTCACGCTCAACCCCATGAAGGTGGGTATTGCCGCGGCGGCATCGGCCGTGAGCCGGCGCAGACTATCGGCGACATCGGCGCCCGGCTCATCCAACGCCGCGGTGAGGATGCCTAGGTCTGCGGCTAGCGCCGCTGCGATCTCCACAAGGGACTGCTCCGCTGCGCGCTCCCGAGCGCGATCGAGCGTGCCGGCGCCGCGCACGGCCGGTCGCTGTGCGTGGTGAGGATTCTCAAGACGCGAGTCAGGACCCGTCCCGTAACTGTTTCCCCGCTTGTTACGGTACGCCGGATGGACTCTCCGGCGTGGGTCGAGCGCGGGCGCGGGCGCGGCGCACGGCTTCATCGACAATGTGTTGGGCCACGTCGGCCAATTTGCGGTGCTGAGATTGGCTCATCGCTCGCAGTTGGGTGAACGCGTCCTCGGCGCTGCGCCCGGTACGTCCGCGGATCAGACCGATCGCTTGATCGATCACTGGGCGGGTGGACAACGCCGTCTGCAACTGGACAGTAAGAGCAAGCGCGTCCGCAAGGATCTGCGCGTTGTGTACGGCGACCGCCGCTGGTTTGGCGAACAACTCCCCAAACTCGGCGGCGTGCTCATCGAAAACGTCTTTGCCGTAGGCGTATACGTTGATCGCCCCGACCACGCGATCGGGCAGCAGCAGCGGCAGCGACAGCGCGCTGTGCACCCCCAACCTGCCGACCCGTGGACCGAACCGCGGCCACATCTTCTCCCCGCCCAACGACCCCGAGCGCACCGTGCGACGTTCCAGCGCCGCCGTGATGCAGGGCCCTTCGTTGAGGGTGACGTACTGAATTTCGTCAATCTCGGCGACAAAGGGAGCGCTGGCCGCCAACGCCGCGACCATGTCGTCCACCCGGTCGACATTGAGCAGCGTGACTCCGGCACCATCGGCCCCCGGTATCGCGCGGACGGCGAACGACGCTACCTCCGCCAGCAACTCGGGCAAGCGCCGATGACCGGCGACCAGACCCGCGAGATTGCTGATCGCCGCCTGTAAATCGGCATCGTCGGCACTGAGCTGCGCCGGTGTCCGCGATCCCAGCGGTGGGTCATCAGCGTCCTCGGTGGACTCCACCATTGCCGGTACCTGCCTCATAACCTGCTGGAGCCCGGCGGCACCGGCGACCAGCCACATACCCAGGGCGTACCCGCCGCGAGTTGCCTACCATCCTAGGGCGAAACTGGTTGGCCGGCCTAAGGCGAGGGTGGCTGATGGCTTCCCGACTTTGGGCACTCCGGCCGACCACGGTGTAGCGTGAGAGCTGCTGAGAATCTCAGCTGGTCCGGGACGGGTTCAGCCGTACGCTGCTCAACCCAAGGAGCGTTGCTCCGAGCCCTGACAATCCGGTGATCGCCCGCACGACGGGATCACCATGACCAAGACACTGTTAGACTCGGCCGCCCTGCCGGGCGATGCCATCTTCTCGACACCTTTCTCGACGCCTTTCCCCAAGTCGCGCAACGGTCAATTGGCGTATTGGGACACTCGCTGGATGAAGTCGTCGGTGGTCATCGTCAGCGCCCACGGCGACATCGACACTACGAACGCGCATACCCTGGCCGAGTATCCACTCGCCCACCTGATGCGTTGCCGCGGACTGATCCTCGATCTGACCCGTCTGGAATTCTTTGGTGCCGCGGGCTTCTCGGCGCTGCGCAGAATCTCGGTGAGCTGCGCGGGCGCTGGAATCGCCTGGGCGTTGGTCCCGGGTGCCGCGGTATCCCTGGTGCTGCGAATCTGCGATCCGGACCGCTTGGTGCCAACCGCCGATACCGTCAGCGCGGTACTAGCGAGCCTGCACGCAGCGGCGGCCGATTCGCACTACTCCGAATAACGGGTCCGAATAACGGGCGCAAAGTGCGGTGATGCCGGGAGACACCGATCAACGATGTCGTGAGCTTTTGTCGCTCAGCGAATCTGCTCAGGGATCGAATTCAGTGCGTCCAGTACGTGCACCGCAAGCTCGCCCGCGGCGGCATCATCGATTTTCGAGTGCGTTTTCAACGTCTCCTTGACGAGTCTTACACGCTTTTCATAAGGCGAGATAAGTGTTGACCGAGATACCATGATTTCATTCCTATTCCGTCCAGTTTGTTCAGTCAAGGAAAACCCCTCGACAGTATCGATCTTAGTCCGTGAATGGGCTGGCGTCTCCCCCCGCGTTGAGGAGGAATTTGACGGGTTGAATATCGTCGGACAACAGGAAGGCGCCGAAGCCAGAATAATCAAAACCCTCTTGACACGTCACTCGTCGATGATCGCCAAAATCTGGAAAATCCAGTCAGAAAGGTGCCGAATAGCTCGAGGTCCCCCGGTTGGCCGGCCGGGGCTGATAAAGCACGATTTCGAGTGCGAAAACCCCCCGAGGTCGACCAACAAAGGCGTCCACGACGAAGCAAGTCAATGCCCGATCGCCCCAGGGGTTTTCGTGTCGAACGGCTAGATGGCGGTCACTCCCACCGCTTGGGGGCCTTTATCCCCTTGGGCGATCTCGAACTGGACTCGCTGATTCTCCTCGAGCGAGCGAAAACCGCCTGATTGGATCTCAGAATAGTGGACGAACACGTCCTTTGCGCCACCGTCAGGGGCGATAAAGCCGAAGCCCTTTTCGCCGTTGAACCATTTCACGGTCCCCTGTGTCATACTAATTTCTTTCTCCTTCACATGGATGTAATTGAGATACATCCCTGTTCTCAGGGTAACATACTTGTAAAATACACAGGGATGGCAGGTTCCAGTGACCTTGGGGGCGCTGGATGTTCTTTGACTATTTTGTGTCCAGACGTCCTTCTAGCCCTGGAAGTTCGTTCTCCAGCTCAACCACGGCGTGTGCGATGACGCTGGATGCTAAGGATGCGCGCGGCCGCCGAGATGGGCCCCGAGATTGTTGGATTTCTCGATCTTCAAGTCGGCGAAGCATGCGCCGAGAAACTCCTGCGTAGCGGGGTACGTCGTAGACACTGAAATCGCTACGAAGCCAAATCCTTCGAAATCGGCGACGACACAACTTGGAATAGTCGTGTAACGAACCGCCGCAGTGCTAGCCGATCAGCACCGCATACCGCGGCTTGATCACGTCGTCGATCAGCGCCAGCCGCTGGTCGAACGGAATGAACGCCGACTTCATCGCATTGATGGTGAACCGCTCGAGGTCGCTCCATCCGTAGCCGAAAGCCTCTACCAGCCGGTGCATTTCGAGACTCATCGTGGTGTCGCTCATCAGCCTGTTGTCGGTGTTGACGGTCACTCGGAACCGCGCCCGGGCCAGCAGATCGAACGGGTGGTCGGCGATGCTCTTGACCGCGCCGGTCTGCACGTTCGAGCTCGGGCACAATTCGAGAGGAATTCGCTTGTCGCGCAGGATCGATGCCAGCCTGCCCAACTCGACACCGCGGCCCTCGACGACTTCGATGTCGTCGACGATGCGCACGCCATGGCCGAGCCGGTCGGCCCCGCAGAACGCGATCGCCTCGTGAATGGACGGCAGACCGAACGCTTCACCGGCATGAATAGTGAAGCGCGCGTTATGGTCTCGCATGTATTCGAACGCGTCCAGGTGTCGCGTCGGCGGATAGCCGGCCTCGGCACCGGCGATGTCGAAACCGACAACGCCCTTGTCCCGGAAGCGAATTGCCAGCTCGGCAATCTCTCGCGACATCGCGGCGTGCCGCATCGCGGTGACCAGAAGACGCGTGACGATCGGGCGGCCCGCCGCGGCGGCGGCCTTCTCGCCGGCGGCGAAGCCCTCCAGCACGGCATCGACGATCTCGTCGAAGGAAAGCCCGCGGTTGATGTGGAGCTCTGGCGCGAAACGGATCTCGGCGTACACCACGGAGTCGGCAGCCAGGTCTTCCACGCACTCGTAGCCGACCCGGAACAGCGCGTCCGGCGTCTGCATCACGGCCACGGTGTGCGAGAACGGCTCCAGATAACGCTCCAGTGAACCGCTGTGCGACCGAGTGCGAAACCAGGTCGCCAGCTCGTCGGCGTCGGTGGCGGGCAGCTCGTCGTAGCCGATCTGGCCGGCGATGTCCAGCACGGTCGACGGGCGCAATCCCCCGTCGAGGTGATCGTGCAGCAGTGCCTTCGGCGCTTTCTGGATCTGCCGCAATTCCAGTGGGGCGCTCACGAGGCCATCCCAATGATCAGCGGTCGCGGCGGCGGTGCCTTGTCGCCCACGCTCCAGCCGCGGTCCAGCTCGGCCATCGCGGCGCCGAGGCGTTCGGGGGTGTCGGTGTACAGCGTGAACAACGGCTCACCGGCGGCAACCGGCTGCCCCGGGCGCCGATGGATCCGGACGCCGGCGCCGGGCTGCACCTGCCCACCCGGACGGGATCGTCCCGCGCCGAGTCGCCAAGCTGCCAGCCCCACTGCCATAGCGTCGATGTTCCCCATTGTGCCGCTCCGCGGCGCGATCACGGTCTCTGAATGTGAACCGATTGGCAACGGTAGCGACAAGTCACCGCCCTGGGCCGCGACCAACCGGCGGAAGCGGTCCATCGCGGTGCCGTCGTGCAGGGTCTGGGCGGGATCACGGCCGTCGATCCCGGCCAGCTCGAGCATCTCGACGGCCAGCCGGATCGTCAGCTCCACGACGTCGGGCGGTCCGCCGCCGCCCAGCACCTCGAGCGCCTCGGCGACCTCGAGCGCATTGCCGACCGTCGCGCCCAGCGGGCTGTCCATATCGGTCAGCACCGCACGCGTGGGCACACCGTGTGCCACACCGAGCCCGACCATGGTTTCGGCCAGTTCGCGGCATTGCTCCTCCGACGACAGGAAGGCGCCGCCACCGACCTTGACGTCGAGCACCAGCGCGCCGATGCCCTCGGCCAGTTTCTTGCTCATGATCGAGCTGGCGATCAACGGCAAGGAGTCGACCGTGGCGGTGATGTCGCGCAGCGCGTAGATCTTCTTGTCGGCGGGGGCCAGCTCACCGGCGCCGAAGATCGCCGCCCCGATATCGCAGAGTTGTTGGTGCACTTGATGTTTGGATATCGTCGCGCTGAACCCCGTGATGGATTCCAGCTTGTCCAGAGTACCGCCGGTATGGCCGAGACCACGGCCGGAGACCTTGGGCACCGCACCACCACAAGCGGCGACGACGGGCACCAACACCAGCGTGGTCTTGTCGCCGACCCCGCCGGTCGAATGCTTGTCCACGGTGGCCAGCGGTTTACCACCGGACCGCAGATCGCTGAAATCCAGCCGGTCGCCCGAAGCCAGCATCGCCGCTGTCCACCTGACGATCTCGCCGTGGTCCATGCCACGCCAGAAGATCGCCATCAACAGCGCCGCCATCTGCTCCTCGGCCACGCGACCATCGGTATAGGCCGCCACGACCCAATCGATTGCGGCATCGGACAACCGAGCCCCGTCACGTTTGGTCCTGATGACCGTCGGGGCGTCGAATGCGAAGTCAGTCAAGGGCGTTCCCGGGTGAGATCATCGGCATCGAACGGATCGGGCAGTAGCTCTTCGAGGCGGCGGGGGCCGACCGGATGCGCGATCAGCAGGTCGCGTCCGCCGTGCTCCAGCAGGACTTGGCGGCATCGCCCGCACGGCATCAACAGCACTCCCTGTGAGTCGACGCACACCAGGGCAACCAACCGGCCGCCACCTGTCGCATGCAGGGCGGACACCACGCCGCATTCGGCACAGAGACCAAGGCCATATGAGACATTCTCCACATTGCAGCCGGCGACCACGCGACCGTCGTCGACCAACGCGGCCGCACCCACCGGGAACTGCGAATATGGGGCATAAGCCCCCGCTGCTGCCTGTATTGCTTTGTCCCGCAGCACATCCCAATCAATATCAGGCATACCGCAACCCCAATCACCGATCGGCCGAGTCGAGAAAGCCACCCTAACCCTGGCACGAAAGCGCCGTTGGCGAACGATGTTGGCTGGTTCCGGACCCATCGTTGCCGGGCTAAGCTCGATTGCCCGGCTTTAGTTTCGCGGATGAATAAGGGAACTGGTTTGAGCACGCAAGCGACGACCACAGATTCGGCATTACCGACACCGCCACCGGAGCCATCACGCAAGCGGCGGCCACCACGGACCCTGTATCGGGGAGATCCGGGGATGTGGTCGTGGGTGCTGCATCGCATCAGCGGCGCGACGATCTTCTTCTTCCTGTTCGTGCACGTCCTGGACACCGCTCTGGTGCGGGTGAGCCCGCAGACGTACAACGAAGTGATCACGACCTATAAGACGCCGATCGTCGGCCTGATGGAGTTCGGTTTGGTCGCCGCGGTGGGATTCCACGCGCTCAACGGGATCCGCATCATCTTGATCGACTTCTGGGCGGAAGGCCCCCGCCACCAGAAGACGATGCTGTGGATCGTCGCCGTCGTCTACCTGTTGGTCATGGTGCCCGCGGCGGTGGCCATCGGCATCCACATGATGGAGCACTTGCGATGAGCAGCCCCGACCTTCAGCTCGGCCGCGGCGAAGTAGCGCCGGTTCTGCAGCGCAGCCACGATCGTCCACCCAGCCTGGACAACCCGCGCTCACCGCGGCGGCGGTCCGGCATCCCCAACTTCGAGAAATTCGCCTGGCTGTTCATGCGGTTCTCCGGCGTCGCGCTGGTGTTCCTGGCGATCGGGCACCTGTTCATCATGCTGATGTGGGACGACGGCGTGTACCGCATCGACTTCAACTACGTGGCCCAGCGCTGGGCGTCGCCGTTCTGGCAATTCTGGGACCTGTCGCTGCTGTGGCTGGCGCAGTTGCACGGCGGTAACGGCCTGCGCACCATCATCGACGACTACAGCCGCAAGAACAGCACCCGGTTTTGGCTGAACAGCCTGCTGCTGTTGTCGATGGGATTCACGTTGGTGCTGGGCACCTACGTGTTGATGACGTTCAACCCCGATGTCGGAGGCTAACCCGTGATCCAGCAACACCGATACGACGTGGTGATCGTCGGCGCGGGCGGTGCCGGGATGCGGGCGGCCGTCGAGGCCGGACCCCGGGTGCGGACCGCCGTGCTGACCAAGCTCTACCCGACCCGCAGCCACACCGGCGCCGCCCAGGGCGGCATGTGCGCCGCGCTGGCCAACGTCGAGGACGACAACTGGGAGTGGCACACCTTCGACACCGTCAAGGGCGGTGACTATCTCGCCGACCAGGACGCCGTCGAGATCATGTGCAAGGAAGCCATCGACGCGGTGCTCGACCTGGAGAAGATGGGGATGCCGTTCAACCGCACCCCCGAGGGCCGGATCGACCAGCGCCGCTTCGGCGGTCACACGCGCGATCACGGCAAGGCACCGGTGCGCCGGGCCTGCTACGCCGCGGACCGCACCGGCCACATGATCCTGCAGACGCTCTACCAAAACTGCGTGAAGCACGACGTGCAGTTCTTCAACGAGTTCTACGCGCTGGACCTGGTGATCACCCAGACGCCCAGCGGCCCGGTGGCCACCGGCGTCGTCGCCTACGAATTGGCCACTGGACGTATCCACGTCTTCCACGCCAAGGCCGTCGTGCTCGCGACCGGCGGCTCGGGCCGCATGTACAAGACCACCTCCAACGCACACACGCTGACCGGCGACGGCATCGGCATTGTGTTCCGCAAGGGATTTCCGTTGGAGGACATGGAGTTTCACCAGTTCCACCCGACAGGCCTGGCCGGACTGGGCATCCTGATCTCCGAGGCCGTGCGCGGTGAGGGTGGCCGGTTACTCAACGGCGAGGGTGAGCGTTTCATGGAGCGCTACGCCCCGACGATCGTCGACCTGGCACCCCGTGACATCGTGGCCCGCTCGATGGTCCTGGAGGTCCTGGAGGGCCGCGGCGCCGGCCCGCTCAAGGACTACGTCTACATCGACGTCCGCCACCTGGGCGAGGATGTGCTGGAATCCAAGCTGCCCGACATCACCGAGTTCGCCCGCACCTATCTGGGCGTGGACCCGGTCAAGGAGTTGGTGCCGGTCTACCCCACCTGCCACTACGTGATGGGCGGCATCCCCACCACGGTCACCGGACAAGTGTTGCGGGACAACACATCCACCGTCCCGGGCCTGTACGCGGCCGGCGAGTGTGCATGCGTCTCCGTGCACGGCGCCAACCGGCTGGGCACCAACTCGCTGCTGGACATCAACGTGTTCGGCCGCCGCGCCGGCATCGCCGCGGCCAGTTACGCCCGGGGCCACGACTTCGTCGACATGCCGCCGAGTCCGGAGGCGATGGTGGTCAGCTGGGTGGCCGACATCTTGAGCGAGCAAGGCAACGAGCGCGTCGCCGACATCCGCGGCGCCCTGCAACAGACGATGGACAACAACGCCGCGGTGTTCCGCACCGAGGAAACACTCAAGCAGGCGCTCACCGACATCCATGCGCTCAAGGAGCGCTACTCGCGAATCAGCGTGCACGACAAGGGAAAACGGTTCAACAGCGACTTACTGGAAGCCATCGAGCTGGGCTTCCTGCTGGAATTGGCCGAAGTCACCGTCGTCGGCGCCCTGAACCGCAAGGAGTCCCGCGGCGGGCACGCCCGCGAGGATTACCCGAACCGGGACGACGTCAACTACATGCGGCACACGATGGCCTACAAGCAGGGCAGCGAGCTGTTGAGCGACATCGCGCTCGACTTCAAACCCGTCGTGCAGACGCGCTACGAACCCAAGGAGCGGAAGTACTGATGTCTGTCGAAGCGCCCGACGCGCCAGAGGCCCGGCCCGGGGAACCACCCCTGCCCGCAGTCCCGGACGGCGCGGTGATGGTGACGCTCAAGATCGCCCGGTTCAACCCCGACGACCCCGACGCGTTCGCGAAAACCGGTGGCTGGCAAAGCTTTCGGGTGCCGTGTCTGCCCAGCGACCGGCTGCTCAACCTGCTGATCTACATCAAGGGCTACCTGGACGGCACGCTGACCTTCCGGCGCTCCTGCGCCCACGGCGTCTGCGGATCCGACGCGATGCGGATCAACGGCGTGAACCGGCTGGCCTGCAAGGTGCTGATGCGCGACCTGCTCCCTCAAAAAAAGAAGGGGCAGCCGGGCAAGTCCCTGACGATCACGGTCGAGCCGATCCGCGGGCTGCCGGTGGAGAAGGACCTGGTCGTCGACATGGAGCCGTTCTTCGACGCCTACCGGGCGGTGAAGCCGTACCTGATCACCAGCGGCAACCCGCCGACCCGCGAGCGTATTCAAAGCCCGACCGACCGCGCCCGCTACGACGACACCACCAAGTGCATCCTGTGCGCGTGCTGCACCACCAGCTGCCCGGTGTTCTGGAGCGAGGGCACCTACTTCGGCCCGGCCGCGATCGTCAACGCGCATCGGTTCATCTTCGACAGCCGCGACGAGGCCGCCGCTGAGCGCCTCGACATCCTCAACGAGGTCGACGGTGTGTGGCGCTGCCGGACCACGTTCAACTGCACGGAGTCCTGCCCGCGTGGAATTCAGGTCACGAAGGCGATCCAAGAGGTCAAGCGCGCGCTGATGTTCTCACGCTGAGTCCGGCGGAGTTGCACTCGGCGACCAGGTCGTCGACCACCGCCCGCCAGGCCGCTTCGTCGATGCAGAGCTGGCTGGCGGTCAGCACCAGGCGGTCGGGTTCGCCCGGCAGCAGCGAGACCGCGAACAACCGGCCGGTGTGCATGTCGAAGCTGGCCAAATGCCGGGCGATGACGTCGGTGACGCTGCCGCCGGGCGGTTCGACGCCCCACGCCCAGCCGCCGCCCGGGCGGGTCATCCAGATCTTCAACTTCGACTCGAACACGGTGCCAAGGTCGGGGTGAGCAGCGAAAACCGCGTCGACCGCGGCGCGGACGCGCGCCTGGTCCAGCCGCGGTTCGGCGACCAGCACCTCGCTGTGGGTGGCGGGCTCGATGTCTTCCAGGCGGGGCGGCTCGTCGAAATAGCAGTAAGTCATCACCACACACTTGCCGGCGATCCTTATCGGATTCTTGGCAAATTCTTGGGATCAAGATCGTCTGCGTCGGTCACACTTGCTGAAGCTGTGTCGTCTGAGGGGTATGACGCAGAAAACACGCATCGAGCCCCTACCACCCAAGCGCGCCGGCCTGATGACCCGTGCCATGTACCGGATCGCCAAGCGCCGCTACGGCCAGGTTCCCGAACCGTTCGCGGTGGCCGCGCATCATCGCCGGCTGATGGTCGCCGGCGCCGTGCACGAGACCCTGGTCGACCGGGCGTCCCGCACCCTACCGGTCAGTGTGCGCGAGCTCGCCGTGTACTGGACCGCGCGCGCGATCGGCTGCTCGTGGTGCGTCGACTTCGGGTCCATGTTGCAGCGCCTGGACGGCCTGGACATCAAGCGGCTCAAGGAGATCGACGACTACGCCACCTCGGCGGCGTTCACCGACGACGAGCGCGCCGCGATCGCGTACGCCGACGCGATGACCACCGATCCGCACACCGTCACCGACGAGCAGGTGGCCGACCTGCGGGCGCGGTTCGGCGACGCCGGGGTGATCGAGCTGACCTATCAGATCGGCGTCGAGAACATGCGGGCCCGGATGAACTCGGCGCTGGGCATCACCGAGCAGGGCTTCAATTCGGGTGCTAGTTGCCGTATTCCGTGGGCGACCGACGACGAAGCGGGGATCCGCTGAACTTGTCGGGGTTGGCGACATCCCACAGGGCACAAACCTTTCCGTCGCGAACCGTCATCGCCATGATCCGGGGCATCATCTCGCGATACCCATCGCTGGCGGGCACACCCGCGGTGTAGCCGCCCAGTTCGCCATTGACCAGCCCGAGCTGATACGTCGTAAACATCGCCGGGCCGTAGCGGTTGGCCAGACCGAAGAAGAATCGGGCCACCTTGTCCGCCCCGTGGATGACGTTGATTGCGGTGGGCGCCTTGCCATTCGCATCGCCGGTCAATGTCACGTCCGGATGCAGCAGCGCCACCACTGCTGCCAGGTCGCCGGAGGCCATCGCGGCCATCAGCTTGCCGACCACCTCGTTGTGCGACGGATCGGGCTGCCCGGATATCGAGGGCGGCTGTGCGCTGACGGCCTTGCGGGCCCGCGACGCCAGCTGCCGCGCGGCGGGCTCGTTGGTTCCCAGCACCTCGGCCACTTCGGAGAACGGCATCGAGAACCCGTCGTGCAACACAAAGGCGACCCGCTGATCCGGGGACAGCCGCTCGAGCACCACCATTGCCGCGAAGCGGGCGTCCTCACGCGCCACCACGGCAGACAGCGGATCGGTGCCGTCAAAGCCGGTCACCACCGGCTCGGGCAGCCAGTTGCCGGTATAGGTCTCGCGCCGGTGGGCGGCCGACCGCAACCGATCCAGTCCGAGCCGACTCACCACGGTGGTCAGCCAGGCGCGCAGGTCGGCGATCTCTGACCCTTTCTTGGCGTCCTGTTTGTCGAGGCGAAGCCAGGCTTCCTGGACGATGTCTTCCGCGTCGGCCACGGTGCCCGTCACCCGGTAGGCAACGGCCATCAGGTGTGAGCGCAGAGCTTCGAAATCGGTGACCTGCGTTGCGGTCATGCCCCGAGCCTATAAGGCCATTGCTCAAGTGATCGTTGCCCGTGGCGTTACGCTCACGGACACGATGACTGACAACCTCTGGCTGCACTTCGCCCGGCACGGCGCGGGAATCACGCCGCCGATCATCACGCGCGGCGAGGGCGTCATGATCTTCGACGACCGCGGCAAGAGCTACCTGGACGGGCTGTCCGGACTGTTCACCGTGCAGGTGGGCCACGGCCGCACCGAGCTGGCCGAGGTCGCGGCCCGGCAGGCGAGCACGCTGGCGTTCTTCCCGCTGTGGGGATACGCCACCCCGACCGCGATCGAGCTGGCCGAACGCCTGGCGCACTACGCCCCGGGCGACCTGAACCGGGTCTTCTTCACCACCGGCGGCACCGAGGCCGTCGAGACGGCATGGAAACTGGCCAAGCAATACTTCAAGCTCACCGGCAAACCCGGTAAGCACAAGGTGATTTCGCGTGCGATCGCCTACCACGGCACCACCCAGGGTGCACTCGCGATCACCGGGCTACCGCGCTTCAAGGCACCGTTCGAACCCGTCACGCCGGGCGGCTTCCGGGTGCCCAACACGAACTTCTACCGCGCGCCGGAACCCTTTCACACCGACGCAAAAGCCTTCGGGCAGTGGGCTGCCGACCGAGTCGCCGAGGCGATCGAGTTCGAGGGGCCCGAGACCGTGGCCGCGGTCTTCCTGGAACCGGTGCAGAACGCCGGCGGCAGCATCCCCGCTCCCCCAGGCTATTTCGAGCGGGTCCGCGAGATCTGCGACGCCTACGACGTGCTGCTCGTCTCCGACGAGGTGATCTGCGCGTTCGGCCGGATCGGCTCGATGTTCGCCTGTGACGACATGGGTTACGTGCCCGACATGATCACCTGCGCCAAGGGCATGACTTCGGGCTACTCGCCGATCGGCGCGATGATCGCCAGCGAGCGGTTGTTCGAGCCGTTCAACGACGGCGAGACGATGTTCCCGCACGGGTATACCTTTGGCGGCCACCCGGTTTCGGCCGCCGTCGGGCTGGCCAACCTCGACATCTTCGAGCGTGAGGGCCTCAACGACCATGTCAAGGCCAACGCGCCGGCCTTCCGCGCCACCCTGGAGAAGCTGTACGACCTGCCGATCGTCGGCGACGTGCGCGGCGAGGGCTTCTTCTACGGCGTCGAACTGGTCAAGGACAAGGCGACCAAACAGACCTTCACCGACACCGAACGCCGGACGCTGCTGGGCCACGTGTCCTCGGCGCTGTTCGAGGCCGGATTGTATTGCCGCACCGACGATCGCGGCGATTCCGTCGTCCAGTTGGCGCCGCCGCTGATCAGCGGTCAGGCCGAATTCGACACGATCGAATCGATCCTGCGCGGCGTGCTCAGCGAGGCGTGGAAGCGGTTCTAGACCCGGCGAAGCCGGAGCGCAGAGGCCGCGACCTCAACGATTCAGCGCGGCTCTAGCGGTGCCGGTCGCCATCACCAGCTGGCGGGCGTGCGCCGCGCTCGGGTTGCTCACGAACCGCGACAGCGAGTTGCACAGCCAGGCGAGCGCCGACCGCGCCTCGGGATCGTCGCTGGTGTCGCGATGCATCTCCAACTCGGCCAACACCTGGTCGAGTCCGGTCCGCCGCACCTGGGTCGACTTCTCCACCTGCTTGAGCAGCTGATCCAGCGATCGCGGCGAGCTGCCGGATCCGTTGGTGCCCTCGCGGCGCCGCAATTTCGACCACAATCGCTCGCGTGGAATGGCACACCCTTTTCGACGGTGATGGCTGTTGACCCCTGCCAGCGTAGTGGGTGGCCGTGGCCTGCGCCCCCCGGATGAACTTGTCACATACGCCCCAGCAGTCACAGCGCGGCTCCCGCGGATCGGGCGCCCAATCGCCTAGTCTGCACACCAATGCCCCGCTCAAGAGCTCGCCTACGGTCTGCATCCTGCCTGGCTGCGGCGGTTTTCATGACCGCCACCCCGGCGGCTTTGGGCATGCCCGCCGCGCTGGCGGAGCCGAGCCCCGGGGCCAACGCCGGGGCACCCAGCTGCCCGTACAAGGTGAACACACCACCGGCGGTGGACTCGTCTGAGGCGCCGCAGGCCGGCGATCCGCCGATCCCGCTGGCGGTACCCGCCAAGCCGGTCGGCGGCGAGGCACTGTCCAGCTGCGGCATCGTCACCGCGCCCGACACCCCGGCGCTGCCAACCGACGTCTCCGCCGAGGCCTGGCTGGTCGCGGATCTGGACAGCGGCGCGGTGATCGCGGCCAAGGATCCGCACGGCCGCCACCGCCCGGCCAGCATCATCAAGGTGCTGGTCGCGATGGCCTCGCTGAACGCACTGCCGCTCAACAAGTCGGTGACCGGCACCGCCGACGACGCCTCCGCCGAAGGCACCAAGGTCGGCGTGGACGACGGCGGCGTCTACACCGTCAATCAGCTGCTGCACGGGTTGTTGATGCACTCCGGCAACGACGCGGCACACGCACTGGCCATGCAGCTGGGCGGGATGCAGCAGGCGGTGGAGAAGATCAACGTGCTGGCCGCCAAGCTCGGCGGCCAGGACACCCGGGTGGCGACACCGTCGGGACTGGACGGACCCGGCATGAGCACCTCGGCCTACGACATCGGCCTGTTCTACCGATACGCCTGGCAGAACCCGACTTTCGCCGACATCGTCGCGACGAAGACCTTCGACTTCCCCGGTCACGGCGACCACCCGGGCTACGAGCTGGAAAACGACAACCAGCTGCTCTACAAATATCCCGGCGCGCTCGGCGGCAAGACCGGCTACACCGACGACGCCGGCCAGACGTTCGTCGGCGCGGCAAACCACGACGGCCGACGGCTGGTGGCGATATTGATGCACGGCACCCGCCAGCCGATCGCGCCCTGGGAGCAGGCGGCGCATCTGCTCGACTACGGCTTCGCCACCGCGCAAGGCACCCAGGTCGGCGCGCTGATCGCACCCGACCCGTCGCTGGCGCCCAAGCAAGACCCCGCCGCTGACCGGCCCGGGGCCGGGTCCCAGGCGGCGGGGCTGCTGCCGTCGGCCGACGCGTTGCCGGTGCGGGTGGGCGTGGGGATCATCGGAGCGATCGTCGTGTTCTCGTTGATCATGGTCGCCCGCTCGATGAACCGCCGCGCCATATAACGATTGGCCGAAACCCTCGATGCTTTAGCGCATTGACGGTAGCGTAAGTCGCCAACGCAACGAAACATCAAATTGTTTTGCGACCCGGTGACAAACCACGGGGGTAAAGATGGTTTCGGTTACCCGAGTCGTGAAACGAATGTGGTTGCTGCTGGCCGTTATCGCGATCGCGAGCGTCGCGGGGCTGGCAATCTATCGCCTGCACAGCATGTTCGGCGTTCACGGACATCCCGTGGTCAGGGTCAAGGCCGATCTCGACGATCCGGTGTTCGACCCGAAACAAGTCACTTATGAAGTCTTCGGTCCTGCCCCGACCGCAAAGATCGCGTATTTAGACCCCGACGCGCGCGTACAACGTCTGGAAAATATTCCGCTGCCGTGGTCGCAAACGGTATCAACCACACTGACTTCGGTCACCGTGAACCTTTTGGCGCAAAGCAACGGCGGCGTCATCGGCTGCCGGATCAAGGTGAACGGCACGACCAAGGACGAGCGATCCGAAACCGGGCCGAAAGCCTTGACCTTCTGCCAGGTGAATGCCGGATGAGCGAAACTGCCGCCGCACCCGCCTCCAGTCCCCCATTGTTGCCAAAGATAATCCGCCGATCTGCGGTGCCCATCGTCTTGGTCTGGCTCGGGATCACGGCCGTGCTCAACCTCGCCATCCCGCAGCTGGAAGCGGTCGGCAAAGCGCACTCCGTTTCGATGAGCCCCAAGGGCGGCGCTTCGATTCAGGCGCTCAAGCGAGTGGGACAGGTATTCGGAGAGTCCGGTACCGATAACGCGGCCACGATAGTGCTGGAAAGCGACAAACCACTCGGCGACGACGATCACCGTTACTACAGCGAGCTGTTGCGGCGCCTTTCGGCTGATACCCGGCATGTCGCGCATATCCAGGACTTCTGGAGCGACCCGCTGACCGCGGGCGGATCGCAAAGTGCCGACGATAAGGCCGCGTATGTGGTGGTCTACCTCGCCGGCAAGAGTGAAACTGCGGCATACAACTCGGTCGACGCCGTCCGCCATATCGTGGACACCACGCCGGCGCCGCATGGGCTCAAGGCCTATGTCACCGGCTCGATGGCGCTGATCGCGGATCAGTCCGAGGCCGGCGACAAGAGTATCGCCAGGGTCACCCTGATCACCGGGGTGGTGATCGCCGCGATGTTGCTCTTCATCTACCGGTCCTTCGTCACGATGATCCTCGTCGTGGCCATGGTCGGGATTGAGCTCGGGGCAATTCGCGGAGTCGTCAGTTTTCTGGTCTATCACGGCGTTTTCGGCCTTTCGACCTTCGCGGTCAACTTGCTCACGCTATTGGCCATTGCCGCCAGCACGGATTACGCGATCTTCCTGCTCGGCCGCTACCACGAGGCCCGCTACGCGGGTAAGGACCGAGAAGCCGCGTACTTCGCCATGTTTCACGGGACCGCCCATGTGATTCTGGGCTCCGGGTTGACCATCGCCGGCGCCATGTATTGCCTCAGCTTTGCCCGGCTGCCGTACTTCAAGTCGCTCGGGCCGCCGTGTGCGGTGGGCATGTTGGTCGCGGTCCTGGCCGCGCTCACGCTCGGGCCGGCGGTGCTGACCGTCGCCAGCTTCTTCAAATTTTTCGAACCCAAGCGGAGGATGGCCACCCGGCGGTGGCGGCGGGTGGGAACCGCGATCGTGCGCTGGCCCGGCCCGGTGCTCGCGGCGACCTGCGCGGTGGCGTTCGTCGGGCTATTGGCCCTACCGAATTACCGCACAACTTACGATCTGCGCAGATTCGTGCCGGCCAGCATGCCGTCCGTCGTCGGGGATGCGGCCGCGGGCCGGCATTTTTCCGAGTCGTGGCTGAACCCCGATGTGCTGTTGATCGAGACCGATCACGATATGCGCACTCCCGTTGACATGCTGATCTTGGACAAGGTCGCAAAAAACATCTTTCACAGCCCCGGAATCTCACAGGTGAAATCGATAACCCGGCCCCTGGGAACGTCGCTCAAACATACGTCGATTCCGTTCATCATGAGCATGCAAGGCGTCTCGCAGGCCGAGAACATGGAATTCACGAAGGACCGCTTGGACGACATGGTGGTCCAAGCGCAGGCGATGACGGTATCCATCGACACGATGAAGCACATGTATCAACTCATGGGTGAAATCGTGGACAACACCGTCGATATGGATCACCTCACGCACGATATGTCGAACACCACCGACACCATCAGGGATCATCTTGCGGACTTGTCGGACTTCCTGCGGCCGATTGGCAGCTTTTTCTACTGGGAGAAGCACTGTTTCGATATCCCGGCCTGCTGGGCTATCAGGTCGATATTCGAAACGTTCGACAACGTCGATCAGCTGAGTGAGAAATTGGAGTCTCTCGTCAAGGATATGGACGTCCTCATCCGGCTCTTACCGGAAATGCGCGCGCAGATGCTGCCGATGATTTCGACGATGACGATCATGCGCGACATGCTGGTCGTCTGGCACGGCACGCTGGTGTCTTTCTACAAAGAGCAGGAGATGAATAGCAAAGACCCGGGCGCAATGGGCCGGGTCTTCGACGCCGCCCAGGTCGACGATTCGTTCTATCTGCCGCAGTCGGCCTTTGAGAATCCGGCTTTCAAGCGGGGCCTGAAGATGTTCTTGTCGCCGGACGGCAAGGCGGCCCGCTTCATCATTGCGCTGGACGGGGATCCCGCAACGCCCGAGGGCATCTCGCGCGTCGAGCCGATCCAGCAAGCGGCCAAGGAGGCCATCAAGGGAACCCCGATGCAGGGCGCGGCGATCTCGATGGGCGGCACCGCCTCGACGTACCGGGACATCCAGGAGGGCTCCTTTTACGATCTGCTCATTGCGGGAGTCGCCGCGATCAGTCTCATTCTGATCATCATGATGATCGTGACCCGCAGCGTGATCGCCGCTGCCGTCATCGTCGGCACCGTGTTGGTTTCGTTGGGCTCTTCCTTCGGCCTGTCCGTGCTGCTCTGGCAAGACATTCTCGGCATGGACTTGTACTGGCTGGTGCTGGCGATGTCGGTGATCCTGCTGTTGGCCGTCGGGTCGGACTACAACCTGTTGCTGATCTCACGCCTCAAAGAGGAAATCGGTGCCGGGCTCAATACCGGAATCATCCGCGCGATGGCCGGCACCGGCGGCGTCGTCACCGCCGCCGGCATGGTATTCGCCGTCACGATGTCGCTCTTCGTGTTCAGCGATCTGCGGATCATCGGCCAAATCGGCACCACCATCGGCCTGGGCCTACTCTTCGACACCCTGATCGTGCGCTCGTTCATGACACCGTCAATCGCCGCGCTGCTCGGACGCTGGTTCTGGTGGCCACAACAAGTACGCCCCCGCCCGG
The DNA here is from genome assembly GCF_036409155.1 of Mycobacterium sp. 050128. NCBI lineage: Bacteria > Bacillati > Actinomycetota > Actinomycetes > Mycobacteriales > Mycobacteriaceae > Mycobacterium > Mycobacterium sp. 050128. The sequence continues at coordinate 355,541 of NZ_JAZGLW010000001.1, forward strand.
CCAGCCACATGCTCAGATCGTCCGGACCCCGCCGATTGGTACGTGCCCTGTTGCTGCCGCCGGCCGAAAAGTCACCGGAGATAGCGCGACCTTAGGCGGCGTGCGGTCGCCGCGGTGCGCCCAAAGACACCAGGGCGGCGATGACGGACAGGATCAGCACCACGGCGACCGGCCAGATCGTGGTGTGCTTCTGGGCGATGCCGCCCAGCGCCCCTCCCAGCACCGTGGACACGACAGCAACCAACGTCGAGCAAAAGCCGATCAGTGTGCCGCGGTGCTGTTCGGCGGCGAGCACGCTGATCCACGAGATCCCGGCAGCGACGACAGCCGCAGTGGCTACCGTCGCCAGCAGGAACACCGAGCCGTACGCCCAGATGTGAAGCCACAGGCCGCACGACTCGGCCACGATGCACAGCGCGGCGGCCAACGCGCTGACCAGGGCACTGCCCACCAGCATGCCGCGCACTCCGTAGCGGCGGTGCACCCTACTCCACAGCGGCGAACCAAAAACCAGTCCGATGCTGGTAACGATCACCAGTACGTGCAGACCGCCGCCCTGATGGGCAGTGCGCAACGCATAGAAAGTGGTGCCCAGGCCGACCGGAGCGAACAGCAGCGACGTGATCACATACCGGCGAAACCACGGCTCGGAACGGGCCACCGCGAAGCCCTGCCGGTAGGTCTCCCGAAATGACATCTGGGTGGTCACCGATATGGCCCGTACCGGGCCGAGGAACAACGCCGCGATGCCGGAGGCGGCCAGTCCGGCTGCGCCCAGCCACAGCAGACCGCGGTGATATGCCATCGTGTCGCCATGGCCCAGCATCGGCACAACGAACAGCGTGAGAGCGACTGCCAGCACCGAACCGATGGCCCCCTTGACCAGCAGCAGCTCGCCCCGCCGAAACACAGATAGCTTGCTGGAAATCAGGTCGAGGTAGGCGACGCGGGAAACCGCGACGACCACTCCTCCACCCGCGGACACCAGCACAAACACCGCCGCGGCGAAAACACCGGTCCAGGGGACGACGGCGTCACAGACAATCAGTGCGGCCGAGATCGCCGCCGACACCGCCAACAGCAGGTGCCGCATCTGGCCTGCTCGCTGCAGGGCCGCCGGCGACAACGAATGTCCCGCGATCGAGCCGATGCTGTACGCCGGAAATAGCATCGCGGCCGCCCAGGTGAGGCCGTGGTGCGCGGCAATGAACGGCAACACCACGGCACCGTTGCTGAGCTGCATCCCGGCGGTGTGAATCGTGCCCTGGGAGAGCAGTAGCCAGAACGGGTTCGTTTGTGCCGAGAAGGCAGGCGCCAACGATACGCCCATGGCTGGTGACAGTACCGGGCGCTGAACTGGCAGAACTATCGTTTGATCGGATGGATTCGGCGAGTTGACGGCGCAACGCTAGGCGGCCTGCAGGCTCACCGCCGGTGAGACGGCCGGGAAGGACCGGCGAAGAGGAGTGACCGTACGCCGTGTTTCCGACGGCGGCGCGCCCAGCGAAGCCAGCGCGGCGCCGATGGCCAGGATCAGCACCACGACGTCGGGCCAAATGGTGGAGTGGTTCTGCGCGATGTTCCCGAGCACCGCTGCCAGTGCCATGGTTTCGACGGCAACCACCGTCGAGCTGAACGCGATCAGTGTCCCGCGGTGCGACTCCTCGGCGACCAGGCTGAGCCACGAGATCGCCGCGGCGAAGACGGCCTGGGCGGCCACCGTCGCCAGCAAGAACACCGTGCCGTACGCCCAGATGTGGGTCCACTGGCCGCAGACTTCGGCCGTCAGGGTCAGCGTGGCGGCGGCGATGCTGAGCAGCGCGCTGCCCAGCATCATGCCGCGCACCCCGAAGAAGCGGTAAACCTTGCGCCACAGCGGCGACCCGAAGACCAGTCCGATGCTGGACAGGATCACCAGCACATGCAGGCTGCGGCTGTGGTGGGCGGTACGTAGGGCGTAGAAGGTGGTGCCCAGGGTGACCGGGCCGAACAACAGGCAGGCGACCATGTACCGGCCAAACCACGGCTGGGACCGGGCGACCGCGAAGCCCTCCCGGTAGGTGTCACGCATCGACATCCGGGTGGTGATGGACGTGGACCGCACCGGGCCGACGAAGAGCGCCGCGATGGCCGAACCGGCCAGCCCGACCGCGCCCAGCCACAACAGATCGCGGCGATACGCCATCTCGTTGCCGTGGGCCAGCAGCGGCACGACGACAAGCGTGACAACGGTGGCCAGCACCGACCCGATGGCACTCTGGAACAGGAAAAGCTCGCCGCGCCGCGTACCGGACAGCTTGCTGGAGACCATGTCGGGGTAGGCGACGCCGGCGACCCCGAGCAGAACTCCCGCGACCGCGCAGGTCAGCAGAAACACCACCGCGGTGGTGGCGCCGCGCCAGGGAATCAGCGCGTCGCACAGGGTCAGCGCGGCCACGCTGGCCACGATCACGGCCAGCAGCCGGTGCCGCATCTGGCCCACTCGCTGCAGCACCAGTGGAGACACCGAGTTTCCGACGATGTCGCCGAGGCTGAAGGCCGGAAAGAGCAGCGCTGCCACCCAGCTCAGACCCTGGTGTACGCAGATCAACGGCAGTATCACGGTGCCATTGCTGAGTTGCATGCCCGCGGTGTAGAAGGTGCCCTGGGAAAGCAGCCGCCCGAACACGCGCGGCTGCGCCTCGGGGGCGGGAACCAGTGCGACGGGCATAACAACAAAATCTAAGGTTGGTCAAGAATTACTAACATCCTCCGATCGGGTGCCGTGGGTGGAATTGTTTGTCCCCCGATCGGTGGACAGCTCGGGATCGATGCGCGCCAGCGTTGACCGCCAATGTTTGCTGTGGCACCGTCGTGCGGGTGAGCGAAGCCCTATACGAGGATTCCGGCCTGCGGCTCGACGAGGACGGAATTACCATCCGGCGCTACTACTTTCCGTTGGCCGGGGCCAAGCGGATCCCCTACAGCGAGATCCGCGCCATCAAGACCGAAGAGATGACCTGGAATTCCGGCAAGGGCCGCGTCTGGGGCGCCGGCGACCCGCGCTACTGGTTTCCCCTCGATATCCGCCGGGCCGGCAAGCAGATCCTGATCGTGCTCGAGCTCGGCCGACACGTGCGGCCGTGCATCACGCCCGACGACCCAGACCGTGTCATCGAGTTGCTGCGCGATCGGGCGCCGATCACTTGAGAGGTCCGCGCATTGGGCTCACCGGCGCCAGCGTCGGTCTCATCTACGGGTACGACCTGTCCATCATCGCCGGCGCGCAGCTGTTCATCACCGAAGATTTCGCCCTCACCACATCCCAACAAGAACTGCTGACGACGATGGCGGTGATCGGGCAGATCATCGGAGCGCTCGGAGCCGGTGTGCTCGCCAATGCGATCGGCCGCAAGAAATCGATCGTGCTGATCCTGGTCGCCTACGCGACGTTCGCACTGCTGGGCGCGTTTTCGACGTCGTTTCCGATGCTGCTGGCGGCACGGCTGCTGCTGGGCGCGACCATCGGCGTGATGGTAGTGGTCGTCCCGGTGTTCATCGCGGAATCAGCTCCGGCGGCGGTACGCGGCGCGTTGCTGACGACCTACCAACTGGCGATCGTCAGCGGCCTGATCGTCGGGTACCTCGCCGGTTATGGCTTGGCCGGCGGCCACAGCTGGCGCTGGATGCTGGGGCTGGCCGCGGTGCCGGTGATCCTGTTGCTGCCGTTGGTGATTCGGCTGCCCGACACCGCCCGGTGGTACCTGCTCAAAGGGCGGGTCGACGACGCCCGGCGCGCGCTGCTGCTGGTGGAGCCCGCCGCCAACGCCGACGACGAGCTTGCCGAGGTCGGCCGGGCGTTGGGCGAAGGGACTGGCGGCATCGCCGAGATGCTGCGACCGCCGTATCTCCGGGCCACCGTGTTCGTCATCACGCTCGGCTTCCTGCTCCAGATCACCGGCATCAACGCGATCATCTACTACAGCCCCCGGATATTCGAAGCCATGGGATTCACCGGCAACTTCGCGCTGCTGGGCCTGCCGGCACTGGTGCAGGTCGCCGGTTTGGCTGCGGTGGGCGCCGCGATGACGCTCGTGGACCGCGTGGGCAGGCGACCAATCCTGTTGTGCGGCATCGCCATGATGATCGTCGCGGACATCGTGCTGACGGTCGTGTTCGCCCGTGGCTCCGGTGGCGCGGCGCTCGGGTTTGCCGGCATTCTGCTGTTCATCATCGGCTACACCCTCGGTTTCGGCTCGCTGGGCTGGGTGTACGCCAGCGAGAGCTTCCCCACCCGGTTGCGGTCGATCGGCTCGAGCACCATGCTGACCTCCAACTTGATCGCTAACGCGATCGTCGCGGCGGTTTTCCTGACCATGTTGCATTCCTTGGGCGGCGCAGGCACTTTCGCGGCATTCGGGGTGTTGGCCGTGGTCGCGTTCGGGTTCGTCTACAAGTTTGCGCCGGAGACCAAGGGGCGACAGCTCGAGGAAATCCGGCGCTTCTGGGAAAACGGCGGCCGGTGGGAAGACCCGTGCACCTGATCCGGGCGGGCGCCGTCATCCTCGACGGCCAGGTCTGCCGGCCGGGATGGCTACAGATCGACGGTGCCCGGATTCTGTCCTGCGGGGCCGGTGCGCCCCCCGGGCAGCCCGACCGAGATTTCCCGGATTGCCTTGTGGTGCCCGGATTTATCGACATGCACGTGCACGGCGGTGGTGGGGCCTCTTACCTGGACGCCGAGCACATCGCCGAAGCCGCGCAGTTCCACCAGCGTCACGGCACCACCACGACACTGGCCAGTGTGGTCACCACCTCGCCCGACAAGCTGATCGCGGCAGTGCGCGCGCTGGCCGAGGCCACCCGATCCGGCGTCGTCGCGGGCATCCACCTGGAGGGGCCGTGGCTGTCGACGGCACGATGCGGAGCCCACGATCCGACCCAGATGCGCGATCCCGAGCCCGCCGAGATCGACGACGTCCTGGCCGCCGGTGAGGGCACCATCCGGATGGTCACGCTGGCACCGGAGCGGTCCGGCGCCAGCGAGGCGATTCGGCGCTTTCTGGACGCGGGTGTTGTTGTCGCCGTGGGGCATACCGACGCGACGTATGAGCGCACCCGACAGGCGATCGCCCTGGGCGCCACGGTCGGCACGCATCTGTTCAACGCGATGCCGCCGCTGCACCACCGCGCGCCCGGGCCGGCCCTCGCGCTGCTGGAACATCCCGATGTGATCGTCGAGCTGATCCCCGACGGTGTGCACGTGCACCCGGCCGCGGTGCACGCGGTCGTCCGGGCGGCCGGGCCCGCGCGGGTCGCCGTCATCACCGACGCCATCGCCGCCGCCGGATGTCACGACGGCGCATACCAGCTCGGCGCGGTGCGCATCGACGTGGAGTCGGGCGTGGCCCGGGTGCACGCAACGTCGACGATCGCCGGCAGCACCGCGACGATGGACCGGCTGTTCGGCACGGTTTCGCGGCTCGGCCCGGACGCCGATGCCGCGCTGGTAGCCGCGGCGCAGATGACCTCCGCGACACCGGCGCGAGCGCTCGGGCTCGAGCGGGTGGGGACGCTGGAGGCCGGCTTCGACGCCGATCTCGTGGTGCTGGATCGCGATTTGCGCGTCACGGCCGTCATGGCGCAGGGCGTCTGGCGTTAACGCCGCCACCGGGTCAGCCGGGAAAAGGCCAGCACACCAACGGCTCCCATCGCCATCGCGGTCAGCGTCTGCCGGGTGCTGATCCCCTCGTCGAGCAGGACGCGCGGAGCGATGATCGCGGGCGCCGGCGGCGGAGCGTACTTGCTGCGCGGGTCGTTGGAAAGCGTGGCCGCCCAGGCCGTGGCGAAGAGCACGAGATACCCGGTGATGTAGGAGAACACCATCAAGCCCAGCACCGGCCCGAACGTCGCACCCGCCGGGCTGCGCAGCACGACGCTCAAGTAGATCGAGGCCACCAGTTTGAACAGCTCGAAGCCGATCGCCGCGAGTAGGCCGGCGCGCGCCGAGTTGGGCAAGTTGACCTTGTGTCGCGGCAGCCGGCCGATCATCCAGGTGAACAGCATCCACGACACCAGCAGCGACACCAGTATCGAGAGGAACCGGAAGATCTCGCCGAATATCGAGAAATCCGGTACGCCAAGCCATTTCAATACCGCGCGCATCGGCGCCGCGTGCCCTAGTGCGGTGAGCGCTACGGTCGCGAGGATGACCACGAACGTCGACACCATCGCGACCAGATCGGACAGCTTGTCGCGCAGGAAGCCCGGCGACTGGATCGGTTCGTCCCACCACATCTCGGTCACCGCCGCGCGCGTGTGCGACATCCAGCCCAGACCGGCCCACGCAGCGGTGGCCAGACCGATCACACCGACCGATGCGCGCGCGTTGATCGCCGAGTTCATCAAGTCCACCAGCTGCTGTCCGAGTGTGCCCGAGACCGCGTCGCGGATATGGCCGTCGATGGTGCCGAGCAACTTTGGATCTCGGGCCAGTATGAAACCGACGACCGCGAAACTGACCATCAGCAAAGGGAATAGCGCGAAGATCGTGTAGTAGGTGAGCCCGGCCGCCAAGAAGCCGCCGTTGCGCTGGTCGAAATGTTTGTAGGCACGCAGCAAATGGTCGAGCCATCCGAACCGGGCCCGCAACCGGTCAAGGATTCCAGGCTTGGCCGGCTCGTCCATGTTGAGCGCACTACCTCCGTCGCGGAAGAAACCCCAGCCGATCGTAGACCCGCTGGATCGTTTTTCCGGCCACTTCGTCGGCACGCTGCGCGCCTGCCGCCAACACGGCCTCCAATTCGGCCAAATCCGACGTCAATTCGTCGACGCGGGCCTTGATCGGGGTGACGAATTCGACGACGGCCTCGGCGGTCTCCTTCTTCAGATCGCCGTAGCCGCGCCCGGAGTAGCCGTCGACAAGCTTGTCGATGTCGACTCCGGTGACCGCCGATTGGATGGTCAGCAGATTCGATACGCCCGGCTTGACCTCGACATCAAAGCGGATCTCGCGTTCGCTGTCGGTCACGGCCGAGCGGATCTTCTTGGCGGACAACGCCGGATCGTCGAGCAGGTTGATCAAGCCGGCATCGGTGGCCGCCGACTTACTCATCTTCGACGTCGGGTCGGCCAGGTCGTAGATCTTGGCGGTGGCCTTCGGGATGAGCATGTCGGGAACCACGAAGGTGTCCGGGAAGCGGCTGTTGAACCGCTCGGCGATGTCACGCGCCAGCTCGAGGTGCTGGCGCTGGTCCTCACCCACCGGGACCAGATCGGTGTCGTAGGCCAGCACGTCGGCGGCCTGCAGCACCGGATAGGTGAACAGCCCCACGGTGGCCGAATCGGTGCCCTGCCGCTGCGACTTGTCCTTGAACTGCGTCATCCGCGATGCCTGCCCGAAGCCGGTGAAGCAGCCCAGCACCCAGGCCAGCTGCGTGTGGGCGGGCACCTGGCTTTGCACGAAGACGGTGCTGCGGGCGGGGTCGATCCCCAGCGCCAGGTACTGGGCGGCGGTGACCAGGGTCCGGCGGCGCAGCGCCTCGGGGTCCTGCGCGACGGTGATCGCGTGCAGGTCGACCACGCAGAAGAAGGCTTCGTATTCGTCGGGGTGGTCGTCCTGCAGGCCCACCCACTGGGTGATCGCGCCCAGCGCGTTGCCGAGGTGAAGCGAGTCAGACGTGGGCTGCACGCCGGAGAAGATCCGGCTGGGTCCGGTAGTGGTGCTCATGATGTCCCGATCTTTTCACGCGCGCTTTCCCCGCCGCGCCCTCGCTTGCGGTACCGGCGGTACCGCCTTTAATGTCGGCTGTATGACGACTCGCGATCCGATCCACCTGGGTTCTGGGGAGCCGGTCCTACTGCTGCATCCGTTCCTGCTTTCCCAGACGGTCTGGGAGGACGTCGCGCGGCAGCTGGCGGACACCGGCCGCTACGAGGTATTCGCCCCGACCATGGCAGGTCACAACGGTGGACCGTCGGCCGGGACCTGGTTTCTCAGCTCGTCGGTGCTCGCCGACCACGTCGAGCAGCAGATGGACGAGCTGGGCTGGGAAACCGCACATATCGTGGGCAACTCGCTGGGCGGCTGGGTCGCGTTCGAGCTCGAGCGGCGCGGGCGCGCGCGCAGCGTCACCGGCATCGCCCCGGCCGGCGGATGGACGCGCTGGGCCCCGGCGAAGTTCGAGGTCATCGCCAAGTTCATCCTCGGCATCCCGCTGCTGGTGGCCGCCTGGGCGTTCGGGCCGCGCGTGCTGCACCTACCGTTCAGCCGGCAGTTGGCCACCTACGCGATCAGCGCCAAACCGGACGGCGTCAGCGAGCGCCAGCTGTCCGCCATTATCGACGACGTCGCGCACTGCCCCGCCTACTTCCAGCTGCTGGTCAAGGCGACGCTGCTGCACGGCCTGCGGGAGGTCGCCCAGAACGCCGTTCCGGCCCACCTGGTGGTCTGCGAAAAGGACCGGATCCTGCCCGCACCCAGGTTCAGCCGGCACTTCACCAACCAGCTGCCCAAGGACAGTCACCAGGTCACCAAGCTCGACGGCGTCGGGCATGTCCCGATGTTCGAGGCGCCCGAACGCGTGACCAAGGTGATCACCGGATTCCTCGAGGAGTGCAGCCGGGCGGACTCGCGCACGCAGCAATCCACCGGCTAGTCAGGCCCGCGCCTATCCGGCTAAAGCCTTGTTCAGGTTCTCGGCGATCGAGGCGAGGAACTCCTCGCTCTGCTGCCACTTCTGATCGGGGCCGATCAGAATGGCGAGGTCCTTGGTCATCTTGCCGCTCTCGACCGTGGCGATGACGACGGATTCCAGCTTCTGCGCGAAGTCGATGACGGCGGGCGTGTTGTCCAGCTTGCCGCGGTGCTGCAGTCCCCGCGTCCAGGCGAAGATCGAGGCGATCGGGTTGGTCGACGTCGGCTTGCCGGCCTGATACTGCCGGTAGTGCCGGGTGACGGTGCCGTGCGCGGCCTCGGCCTCGACCGTCTTGCCGTCCGCCGTCATCAGCACCGAGGTCATCAGCCCCAGCGAGCCGTAACCCTGTGCGACGGTGTCGGACTGGACGTCGCCGTCGTAGTTCTTGCAGGCCCAGACGTAGCCGCCGTCCCACTTCAGGCAGGCGGCCACCATGTCGTCGATCAGCCGGTGCTCGTAGGTCAGGCCCTCGGCTTCGAACTGCGCCTTGAACTCCTCGTCGTAGATGCGCTGGAACTCGTCCTTGAACATGCCGTCGTAGGCCTTGAGGATGGTGTTCTTCGTCGACAGGTAGACCGGCCATTTGGCGTTGAGCCCGTAAGCGAATGACGCCCGGGCGAAGTCGCGGATGGAGTCGCGGAAGTTGTACATCCCCATCACGACGCCACCGTTCTCGGGGATGTCCACCATCTCGTGCACAACCGGCTCGCCGCCGTCGGCGGGCGTGAAAGTTATTGCGACAGTGCCGGGTTTCTCGACCTTGAAGTTGGTCGACCGGTACTGGTCACCGAATGCATGACGGCCGATGACGATCGGCTTGGTCCAGCCCGGCACCAGGCGAGGCACGTTCGAGATCACGATCGGCTCGCGGAAGATGGTGCCGCCCAGTATGTTTCGGATCGTCCCGTTCGGCGAAAGCCACATCTTCTTGAGGTTGAACTCGGTGACGCGCGCCTCGTCGGGGGTGATCGTGGCGCACTTGACACCCACACCGTGCTTCTTGATCGCATACGCCGCGTCGATCGTCACCTGGTCGTCGGTGCGGTCTCGGTGTTCGATGCCCAGGTCGTAGTAGTCCAAGTTGATGTCGAGGTGCGGAAGGATCAGCATGTCTTTGATCATCTTCCAGATGACCCGGGTCATCTCGTCACCGTCGAGCTCGACTACGGTGCCCTTGACTTTGATCTTGGGTGCGTTAGGCATCGTCGCCCGACCCTCCTCGCGGCTCGCTAGCCTTGGGAGCCCTGCGAAGCCGCCAGCGCCTCGTTGAACTTCTTGCTCGGCCGCATCACGGCAGTCGTCTTCTCGTTGTCCGGCTGATAGTAACCGCCGATGTCGACCGGTTCGCCTTGTACCCCGGCCATTTCGGCCACGATGGATTCCTCGTTCTTGCTCAACGAGTCGGCCAGCGAGGCGAAGTGCTTGCGCAGCTCGTCGTCGTCGGTTTGCGCGGCAAGTTCGGAGGCCCAGTACAGGGCCAGATAGAACTGACTGCCCCGGTTGTCGAGTTCGCCGGTCTTGCGTGACGGACCCTTGTTGTTGTCCAACAACTTGCCGATCGCGGCGTCCAGCGTCTTGGCCAGAATCTCGGCGCGCGCGTTGTCGGTCTTGATCCCGATGTCTTCGAAACACGCTCCGAGAGCGAGGTATTCGCCAAGGGAGTCCCAGCGCAGATGGTTCTCCTCGACCAATTGGTGCACGTGTTTCGGCGCCGAACCGCCCGCCCCGGTTTCGTACATTCCGCCGCCGGCCATCAACGGCACGATGGACAGCATCTTGGCGCTGGTGCCCAGCTCCAGGATCGGGAACAGGTCAGTGAGATAGTCGCGCAGGATGTTTCCGGTCGCGGCGATGGTGTCCTGCCCACGCATGGCGCGTTCGATCGTGTGCCGCATGGCACGTTCCTGCGACATGGTCTGGATGTCGAGGCCCTCGGTGTCGTGGTCGGCAAGATAAGTGTTGACCTTCTTGCGCAATTCGTTCTCGTGGGGACGCTCCTGGTCCAGCCAGAACACCACCGGCATGCCCGAATTGCGCGCGCGGTTGACGGCCAGCTTGACCCAGTCGCGGATCGGTTCGTCCCGGACGATGGGCATGCGCCAGATGTCGCCGGCTTCCACGTTCTGGCTCAGCAGAATGTCACCGGTGTCGAGGTCGACGATGTTGGCCACGCCGTCTTCGGGGATTTCGAACGTCTTGTCATGCGAGCCATACTCTTCGGCCTGCTGGGCCATCAGGCCGACGTTGGGGACGGTGCCCATCGTCGTCGGATCGAAGGCGCCGTGGGTCTTACAGAAGTTGATGATCTCTTGGTAGATGCGGGCGAACGTCGACTCGGGGTTGACGGCCTTGGTGTCCTTCGGCCGTCCGTCGGCGCCGTACATCTTGCCGCCGGCGCGGATCATCGCCGGCATCGACGCATCCACGATCACGTCGCTGGGCGAGTGAAAGTTGCTGATGCCCTTGGCCGAATCGACCATGGCCAGTTCGGGACGGTGCTCGTGGCAGGCGTGCAGGTCACGGATGATCTCGTCGTGCTGCGACGCCGGCAGCGACTCGATCTTGTTGTACAGATCGACCAAACCGTTGTTGACGTTGACGCCGAGCTCGTCGAACAGCGCCTGATGCTTGGCGAAGGCGTCCTTGTAGAAGACCTTGACCGCGTGGCCGAAGACGATCGGGTGGGAGACCTTCATCATCGTGGCCTTGACGTGCAACGAGAACATCACGCCGGTCTCGTAGGCGTCCTCGATCTGCTCCTCGTAGAACTCGCAGAGCGCCTTCTTGCTCATGAACATGCTGTCGATGATGTCGCCGTCGCGCAGCGACACCGTGGGCTTGAGCACGATCTTCTTGCCGCCCTTGGTCTCCAGCTCCATCTTCACGCTGCGCCCGCGATCCAGCGTCATCGATTTCTCGCCGTGGTAGAAGTCGCCGTGCTTCATCGTCGCGACATGCGTACGCGACGCCTGAGACCACTCCCCCATGCTGTGCGGGTGTTTGCGCGCGTACTCCTTGACCGCGTTCGGCGCGCGACGGTCCGAGTTGCCTTGGCGTAACACCGGGTTGACCGCGCTACCAAGGCATTTCGAATAGCGTTCGCGAATTTCGGAGTCCTCATCGGTCTTCGGGCTCTGCGGGAAGTCCGGGATCTTGTAGCCCTTGCCTTGCAGCTCCTTGATCGCGGCCACCAGCTGAGGCACCGAGGCGCTGATGTTCGGCAGCTTGATGATGTTGGTGTCGGCCAGCTTGGTCAGCCGGCCCAGTTCGGCCAGGTTGTCCGGCACCCGCTGCTCTTCGGTCAGGTGCTCGGGGAACTCGGCGAGGATCCGGGCGGCCAGCGAGATGTCGCTCGTCTTGATCTCGATGCCGGCCGGCTCGGCGAAGGCCCGCACGATCGGTAGGAACGCGTAGGTCGCCAGCAACGGCGCCTCGTCGGTCAGCGTGTAGATGACGGTCGGCTTATCGGCGCTCACGGACGGTCCCTCTCCCGATCAGATTTTGGGGGGCTCAGCGTTGTCCTTGCCACGTTATCAAGGGCGTTTGAGCAGGTGTCGACCTGCCGTTGGCATCCGGTCGGCTCGGTAAGATAGTCTTCGTATTGGTCATGAGCGCCAGCATCAAGCCCCGGCTTGCTGGCCGGCAACCCTCCAACCGCGGTGGGGTGCCCCGGGTGATGACCAGGTTGAGTAGCCATAGCACCGGCTATCCGGCAAGCGCGGGTCCGCCATGACGGGCCCCTGAGTAGACAGGGAACGTGATGTGCAGTCACCCTCCTCATCCGCGTCTGTTCGTGTGTCGGTGCTGAACCACCGGCCCCCGGCCGGCGTCTTCGATGCAGGCGTCCCGGGCGGCTACCAGCACCTCGATACGTCCCCTTCCAGCAGAAAGCCCCGCTCATGAGCGCCGATACCGACAGCGATCCGACCGCGCATTGGTCGTTCGAAACCAAGCAGGTTCACGCCGGCCAGCAACCCGACCCGACCACCAACGCCCGTGCCCTGCCGATCTACCAGACCACCTCGTACGTCTTTAACGACACCAGCCACGCCGCCGCCCTGTTCGGACTCGAGGTTCCGGGCAACATCTACACCCGGATCGGCAACCCGACCACCGATGTCGTCGAGCAGCGGATCGCCGCACTCGAAGGCGGCGTCGCCGCACTGTTCCTGTCCTCCGGACAGGCCGCTGAGACATTCGCCATATTGAACCTCGCATGTGCCGGCGATCACATTGTGTCCAGCCCTCGCCTCTACGGCGGCACCTACAACCTCTTCCATTACTCGCTGCCCAAGTTCGGCATCGAGGTCACCTTCGTCGAGGATCCCGACGACCTGGATTCGTGGCAGGCGGCGGTGCGACCCAACACCAAGGCCTTCTTCGCCGAGACGATCTCCAATCCGCAGATCAACATCCTGGACACCCCCGGTGTCGCCGGGGTGGCCCACGCCAACGGTGTACCGCTGATCGTCGACAACACGATCGCCACGCCGTACCTGATCCAGCCGTTCACGCAGGGCGCCGACATCGTGGTGCACTCCGCGACCAAGTACCTGGGCGGTCACGGCTCCGCGATCGCCGGGGTCATCGTCGACGGCGGCACCTTCGACTGGACGCAGGGCCGCTTCCCCGGGTTCACCACACCCGACCCGAGCTACCACGGCGTGGTATTCGCCGAGCTGGGACCGCCGGCGTTCGCGCTGAAGGCGCGCGTGCAATTGCTGCGCGACCTGGGGTCCGCGGCGTCGCCGTTCAACGCTTTCCTGGTGGCCCAGGGTCTGGAGACGCTGAGCCTGCGCATCGAGCGCCACGTCGCCAACGCGCAACGGGTCGCCGAGTTCCTCGAGGGCCACGACGGCGTGGTGTCGGTCAACTACGCGGGGCTGCCCAGCTCGCCGTGGCATGAGCGGGCAAAGAAGCTGGCGCCCAAGGGAACCGGTGCCGTGCTGGCGTTCGAGCTGGCCGGCGGGATCGAGGCCGGCAAGGCGTTCGTGAACGCGCTGCAACTGCACAGCCACGTCGCCAACATCGGCGACGTGCGGTCGCTGGTGATTCACCCGGCGTCGACCACCCACGCCCAGCTGTCCCCCGCCGAGCAGCTGAGCACCGGCGTCACGCCGGGACTGGTGCGGTTGGCCGTCGGCATCGAGAACATCGACGACATCCTGGCCGACCTCGAGCTCGGGTTCGCCGCCGTCCCGAAGAGCTCTGACCCGCATTCCGTGGCGGCCTTCTAGGGACTCTGACATGACGATCTCCGACGTCCCAACGCAAACGTTGCCCGCCGAAGGCGAGGTCGGCCTGGTCGACATCGGCTCGCTGACCACGGAAAGCGGCGCGGTCATCGACAACGTCTGTATCGCCGTGCAGCGCTGGGGCGAGCTGTCACCGACGCGCGACAACGTCGTGGTGGTACTGCACGCTCTCACCGGCGATTCCCATATCACCGGCCCGGCCGGGCCGGGGCACCCCACCCCCGGTTGGTGGGACGGAATCGCGGGGCCGGGCGCACCGATCGACACCAACCGCTGGTGCGCGGTCGCGACCAATGTGCTGGGCGGGTGCCGTGGTTCCACCGGGCCGAGTTCGCTTGCCCGAGACGGCAAGCCATGGGGTTCCCGGTTCCCGCTGATCACCGTGCGCGACCAGGTCGAGGCGGACATCGCCGCGCTGGACGCGCTGGGAATAAACCAGGTCGCCGCCGTCGTTGGCGGATCCATGGGCGGCGCAAGGGCTTTGGAATGGATGGTCGGCCACCCCGAGCGGGTTCGGGCCGGATTGCTGCTGGCGGTCGGGGCGCGTGCCACCGCCGACCAGATCGGCACCCAGACCACCCAGATCGCGGCCATCAAGGCAGACCCGAATTGGCAAGGCGGCGATTATCACGACACCGGCCTGTCCCCGGACGCCGGACTGGCGATCGCCCGGCGCTTCGCGCATCTGACCTACCGCGGCGAGGTCGAGCTCGACAACAGGTTCGCCAACGACAGCCAGAGCGACGAGGACCCGGCCCCCCCGTTTGGCGACGGGCGCTACGCGGTGCAGAGCTACCTGGAACACCAGGGTGACAAGATCCTGGCCCGTTTCGACGCCAGCAGCTACGTAATCCTGACCGAGTCGCTGAACAGCCACGACGTCGGCCGAGGCCGCGGCGGGGTGAGCAAGGCGCTGCGCAGGTGTCCGGTGCCGGCCGTGGTCGGCGGCATCACCTCCGACCGGCTGTATCCGCTGCGCTTGCAGCAGGAGATGGCCGACTTGCTGCCCGGCTGCAGCGGCCTACAGGTCGTCGACTCGATCTCCGGGCATGACGGGTTTCTGGTGGAGACCGAGGCGGTGGGCGAATTGATCCGCGAGACACTGGATTTGGCCGCGAACGAAGGTGCGGGTCGGCGGTGACCCGGTCGAGGCACGACCGCTCGCTGTCCTTCGGCTCAGCGGCCGCAGCCTACGAGCGTGGCCGCCCATCGTATCCACCCGAGGCGATTGACTGGCTGTTGCCGCGGGGTGCGCGCCAGGTGCTCGATCTGGGCGCGGGCACCGGCAAGCTCACCACCAGGCTGGTGGAACGTGGCCTCGACGTGGTGGCGGTGGACCCGATTCCGGACATGCTCGAAGTGCTGAGCGCCTCGCTGCCGGAAACTCGTGCGGTGCTGGGCACCGCCGAAGAGATTCCGTTGGAGGACAACAGCGTTGATGCGGTGCTGGTCGCCCAGGCGTGGCACTGGGTGGACCCGGAACGAGCGATTCCCGAAGTGGCCCGCGTATTGCGTCCCGGCGGACGGCTGGGCCTGGTGTGGAACACCCGCGACGAGCGGCTCGGCTGGGTGCGGGAACTCGGTGAGATCATCGGAAGCGATGGCGACGGCCGTCGTTTCGACGTGACGTTGCCGGCGCCGTTTGCCGAGCGGCAGCGTCATCAGGTGGAGTGGACGAATTACCTTACGCCGCAAGCATTGATCGACCTGGTGGCTTCGCGCAGCTACTGCATCACTTCGCCGACCGAGGTTCGTACGCAGACCCTCGACCAGGTTCGTCAGCTGCTGGCCACTCACCCGGCGCTGGCGAATTCGACCGGGCTGGCGATGCCTTACGTCACCGTCTGCATCCGGGCGACGCTGGCCGGCTGACGAATCCGGGACATCTAACAACCGAACTCCATCTTAAAGTTGAGCGCGGGTCGCAAATCGCCCATCGTCGCAGCGAACGATGATGTCGCGCAGGGTATCTTGAGCTCGTGCCTAGGGCCGCAGAGTACGCCTCCGCGGTACAGGATTATCCAGCCGCGAAAGTTGCGGATCCCCAGCGTGCCCCGCGATGGAAGCCAATCGTGCTGCTGGCTTTGGTAGTTGGGCTGCAAAGCGCCGACGCCGGCACCGTGGGGGCACTGGTTGTCCCACTCACGCGGTCATTGCACATCAACAACATTCAGGTTGGCCTGCTGGTTACCGTGTCGACCGGCGTCGGCGCCGTGGCCACCCTGGTGGCCGGACCGCTCGCCGACCGCACGGTGCGGGTGCGCCTGCTGTGGACGGCGCTGCTGCTGTGTTCGGCGGCGATGGCGCTGAGCGCGGCCAGCCCCAACTACGGCTGGCTGCTCGGGTGCCGGGTGGCCCTCGGCGCCGGGATCGCGGTATCCGGGCCCGTGGTCGCCTCGCTGGTCGGTGACTACTTCAAACCGGCTGAGCGCGGTCGCGTCTACGGGCTCGTCCTCGCGGGCGAGGGCACGTGTACGGCCATCGGGCTGCTGGTCGCGGGCGAACTCGGTGCCGTCAGCTGGCGGCTGGGCTTCGGCTGGCTGGCCGTGGTGGGTCTCGTCCTCAGCGTCGCGGTGGGGACGCTGCTGCGCGAACCGTCGCGTGGCAGCCGCCTCGGCGACCGGATGACGGATGGACCGCGCCGCTCGGTCTGGCGGGAACTGCGCTGGGTGCTCTCGATCCGCACCAATGTCGTTCTGATCGCGGCATCCTCGTTCGGCTACTTCTTCTCCACCGGGTTGAGCACGTTCGGTGTCGCCCTGCTGTGCGGCCGGTTTGAGATCGGTCAGTCGGTGGCGACCATGCTGATCGCCGTCCTCGGGGTCGGTGCGCTGACCGGCGTGCTCACCACCGGACGCCTGGCCGACCGGCTGACCCATCGGGGTCACATCAGCGCACGGATTGTGGTGGGCGGGGCGGCTTTTCTCGCCGCGGCGGTGTTCATCCTTCCGACACTGCTCGCGGACAGCCTGCTGTTGGCGCTGGTATTCGCGTTCTTCGCGGGGACCGCGATGGGCGGGGTGAACCCGCCGCTGAATGCGGCGAGGCTGGACATCGTCCATTCACGGCTGTGGGGCACCGCGGAGGCGGTGCGTAGCACCCTGGTGTCGGTATCGACGGGGTTGGCGCCGGTGGCCTTCGGCGGGGTGTCCACGGCGCTGGGGGGCACCCCCGGCGCATTGGGCGACACCTTCCTGATCATGCTGGTCATGCTGATCGTCGCCGCGGGGCTGTTGCTGGTCGTGGCCCGGCGTACCTACCCGCGCGATGTCGCGACGGCGATGGCTTCCGAGGTCCTGACGGCTACTACCGAACCGGCGCGGTGCCGAACTTGAACCGGCGCCCGGAGATCTCCATCGGCACCACCCGGACGAAGTGGGGCTTCACCGTTGCCGGCCACGCCAGCAACGGCGCTTCCTCGGCGTCGAGGATCTCGTCGGCGGCCGTCAGCAGGTGTGCCCTGCCCTGGATGATCACACTCCACCCCTCGACGTCGGTGTAGCCGTCGGCCTCGAAAGCTATCTGGTCGCTCATGACGGCCTGGTAGAGCTTGGTACCCGTAGCAGTTCGGAAGACCAGCGTCCGGCGCTGGGTGATGTAGTTGATCGGAAAGATCTCGGCGCGGCCGTTCGTGACGACGACAAAACGGCCTAATGCCGCGCTCGATAGCAAGTCCCAGCTGTCTTCTTCGCTGAGCACAGTCACCGGATCGTCTGCAGGCATGGCTCAGCCTAACCCGATCGGGATTCGGCGTGGTTGCTGAGACGGCGCGCGAAGGCCGGATCGCTTAGTCGGCGTGGGTGACACCCGACTGATATCCAAAGCACTCTCGGCGGCAATCATTACTGCGTCGCCCGAAATGCCTGGCGCACATAGACTTCCGTCGCGGTTATGCGTCGCTACTCGTCGAGGTCGTAGAGCATTCGTTTGGGGTGGTGGTAGGTGTTGGTGCGGGGTTGGCCGTGGTCGAGATGCGGTGGTGGGATCCATTGGGTGTCGCCGTTGGGGTGTTGTCGGGTGGTCCAGCCGTGGGGTTGGAGCAGGCGGTGGTGCGGGCCGCAGGCCAGGGTGAGGTTGTCGATACCGGTGCTGTGGCAGGTGGCGTAGTCGGTGATGTGGTGGACTTCGCAGTAGTAGCCGGGCACGGTGCAGCCCGGTGCGGTGCAGCCACGGTCTTTGGCGTACAACACGATTCGTTGTCCGGGTGAGGCGAGTCGTTTGGTGTGATGCAGGGAAACAGCTTTGCCCTTGTCGAAGATGGCCAGGTAGTGGTGGGCGTGGCGGGCCAGGCGGATGACGTCGCTGATCGGCAGCCGGGTGCCTCCGCCGGTGATCCCGTGGCCGGCGGCGGCGTCGAGCTCTTGCAGGGTGGTGGAGACGATGATGGCGGCGGGCAGCCCATTGTGCTGACCGAGCTCGCCGGAGGCCAGGACCGCGCGCAGGGCGGCGTTGAGTCCGTCGTGGTGGCGTTGGGCTGCTGAGCGGGGGTCGTGATCGATGGCGTCTTGGCTGGGTGTGCCGTCGATACAGGGGGTGTGGTCGGTGGGGTTGCACATGCCGGGGGCGGCCAGCTTGGCCAGCACGGCTTCCAGGGTGGCGCGGGCTTCCGGTGTCAGCCAGCCGGTCAGGGCGGACATGCCGTCGGGTTGCTGGTGGCCCAGGGTCAGGCCGCGTCGGTGGGCGCGGTCGTCGTCGGTGTAGGTGCCGTCGGGGTTGAGCAGGTCGGCGAGGTGGTCAGCCAGTCCGGCGAGCTGGTCGGGGCGGTACTGGGTGGCCAGCCTGGCGAGATCGGCCTCGGCGCAGTCACGGGTCTCGGCGTCGATCCAGCCGGGTAGCTGGTGATAGAAGCGCCGGATCACCGCGACGTGGTCACGCCCCAGCTGACCTTCGCGCTGCGCGGCGGCGGTGGAAGCCAGCACCGCCGCCAACGGCTCACCCGTAATGGCGCGCCGCGGGCCCAGATCGGCGGCCTCACGCACCCGGCGGGCGGCGTCGGCGCGGCTGATCAACGTCCAGTCCGCGATCGCGTGGCACAGTTTGCCCCCCAACTCCGCCGGCGTGGCTTCGTGTGCCAGCTCATTGATCAGCGGATGCTCGCCCACGGACAAGCGGCGCCGGACTTTCTCGTAGCGGGCCAGCAGCGCGAGGCGCTCGCGGGTGCACAGCATCTGCGTATCGAGTGCGGCGACCGTATCGAGGGCGGTGTCCAACGCGTCGAAGGCCGCCGTGACGGCCTCTCGATCCGCGACCACACCCGAACTCATACAACGAAACTAAACCCACCCGCCGACAAAAAACCCCACCCTGAGACGGCTGAAACCACAGTGACACAAGAGGTTTCATCAGTGTGCGCTCACGGCGATTTAGCGCGGCGAGGCGGGCAACGAGTCGCAGTCGTCAGAATTTCAGGCCGGAGTACATGACCTGGTTGGGGTCGTACTTCTGGCGCACGGAGGTCAGTTGCGACAGATTCGAGCCGAAGTAGCGCGACGCCGGGCTGTTGGGCTCCAGGTAGTTGACGTAACCGCCGACCGAAAACTGTTGGACCGCTTGGTGCGCTGAACTCAGCCACTGCGTCGCGGCCGCGACCTGGTTGGCTGCGGGTTCGACGTACCATTGCAGCACCGCGGACTGCTTGCGCCACGGAAACGCCGAATCCCCGGGGGCGACGTCGGCGATGGCACCACCGAGCGGATCCACCAGCAGCGAGGCCTTTCCGCCCGACGCGGGCCACTGCCCGATCGCGGCCGCAATGGCATGGGCCGCAGCAGAATTCACGGTGGTGATCACATCGGATCCGGCCACGAACCCTCGCGGTGGCGATGTCGAGCTGCCACCGGCCAGATACGTCACGAGGTCCATTCGGTTCATCGTCTTGTTGGTCACCGCACTGGGCTGCAAACCGACCGCGGCCTTGATCGCGTCGATCACCCCGGGCGCACCGCCGGCAGGGCAGGTCGCCAGGATATGGCAGTCGGGCTGGACCGAGCCGACCGCGAGATCGACCATGGCCCAAGCGTTTCGGTCGGCGCCGTTCAGCCAGTTCTGCCAGCCGACGAGTACCTGGACCGCCGACGAAGGGGCGAACTCCAGCCGGATCACGTCGGCGTCGCCGGTCGGGAAGGTCGCGAAGGTCATCGACGTCGTCACCCCGATGTTGCCGCCACCGCCGCCGCGAAGTGCCCAGAACAGGTCCGGATGATCGTTGGCGGACGCGGTGACCACATCGCCGCTGGGAAGCACCACGGTGGCCGACTGCAGCGCGTCGCAGGCCAGGCCGGCATGCCGGGAATCGGCGCCGATCCCCCCGCCGAGCGTCAGCCCCGTGACACCGACGGTGGGACAACTGCCGGTCGGCACCCCGCGACCGGCGCCGGCGCAGGCCTGGTGTAGCGCCCACAGATTCGTCGCCGGGGTCACCGTGACGTTGCCGCCGTCGAGGTTCGCGCCACCCGGCAGTCCGCGCAGGTCGAGCACCATCGTGCCGTTGGCGCTCGATGCCCCGATGTAGGAATGGCCGCCGCCGCGCGGTGCGACCTTGAGCTTGTTCGCCGTCGCGAAGGCGACCGCCTTCTGGACGTCGGCTTGCGAGGACACCGCGACGATCGCCGCAGGGCTGGAGTTGTTGTAGAACGAGTTGAAAACCTGTTTGCTGGAAGCAAATTGGGCGCCGTTGGTCGGCAGCACGACACTGCCGCCGATGGTGGAGGCCAAGCCGTTCCAGCTCGCGACGGCGGCGCCGGGGTCGGCGGCAGCCCGCGTGGTCCCGAGCACCGCGCCGGTCGCCAACATTGAAACGGCGCCGCGGAGAAACGCCTGGCGCGAGATGCCACGATCCATGATGCCGAATTGTTAACCATTTCTCGCTGAAGGGCACGGTGTCGGCGCATGTGTCGGATCACAGTGTGGCTTCGATTGGCCCCGACACGATCCGCCTTCGCCTGTAACGTTTTCCGCGCAATAACCGATGTTTCGGAAGCATCACGCTCACAAAACGCATAGTGTGCAAACCTTGATCTCCCCGTGTCGTAAACGTGACAGCCATAGATCAGTCTTTCCAGAGTGATTTGAGTGCCTTCCGAGCACTCCGCGACAGATGGGGAAGCTGTCATGAAAGCAGTTGCAGCTGCGCATGGTTGGGTCTGGATGTTTCGTCAGCAACCCCTGCCGGTTCGCTTGTTGACCGCCCTGGCCGGGCTGTTCGCCGTCGCCGCGGCGTTTGGTTCACCGCCGGCCGAGGCGGACGCGAATGCCGACGATAGCTTCATCGACGCGCTGAACCACGCCGGCGTCGACTTCGGCCAGCCCGGAAACGCAATGGCCGTGGGCGAATCCATCTGCCCGATGCTGGCCCAGCCCGGCGGCAGCTTCGCCGGGGCCGTTACCAGCGTCAGACGCCAGGGCATGTCGCCGGCGATGGCTCAGATGTTCACCACGATCGCGATTCAGTCGTACTGCCCGCAGGCGATGGCGAGCTTGGCCAGTGGCAATATGCCCAACATGCCGGGCGGCATGATGCCCGGCGGCATGCCGAACCTGCCCGGCGGCATGATGCCCGGCACGCCGAACCTGCCCGGCGTGATGCCGAACATCCCGGGTGCAATCCCGAACATGCCGGGCGGCGCGGTCCCCAACCTGCCCCAGATAACGGGCCCGGGGATCTAGCCGGTACCCAGCGGATCGATGGTCCAGGCGATATAGACCATCGCGGCCCCGACGGTCGCGGTCGTCATGAAGTCAATGCCCTTGCTGCGCACCACCAAAAGGCCGGCGCGATCATCGGATAGCACCAAACGCAATATCGCGGCGGCACCGACGGCGATGCCGATCAACAGCGAACCGCGACGCCAGAAGTTGGCGCCCACCAACGCGAATGCCGTCACGAAGATCAGCCCGACCAGCAGGATCGGCCACTGGGCTTTTGCCGCGGTCTTCGCCAAACTCATTGCCGCTCGGCCAGTTCGACCACGTTCGTGAGCAGGAACGCGCGGGTCAGCGGGCCGATGCCGCCCGGGTTCGGCGACACGTGACCGGCTACCTCCCAGACGTCGGGATGCACGTCGCCGGTGAGCTTGTCGTCCACCCGGCTGACGCCGACGTCGAGCACCGCGGCGCCCGGGCGAACCATGTCGGCGGTCACCAAGTGCGGCACGCCGACGGCGGCGACGATGATGTCGGCCTGCTTCGTCAACGCCGGTAGGTCACGAGTTCCGGTGTGGCACAACGTCACCGTCGCGTTCTCCGAACGCCGCGTCAACAGCAGGCCCAGCGGTCGGCCGACCGTGACGCCGCGGCCGATGACGACCACGTGCGCACCGGCGATAACGACGTCGTAGCGGCGCAGCAGGTGCACGATGCCCCGCGGAGTGCACGGCAGCGGAGCCGGGTTGTTCAGCACCAGCCGGCCCAGGTTCGTCGGGTGCAGGCCGTCGGCGTCCTTGGCTGGATCGATACGCTCGAGCGCCGCGTTCTCGTCGAGATGCTCGGGCAGTGGCAACTGCACGATGTAGCCGGTGCAGTCGGGGTTGGCGTTCAGCTCGTCGATCGTGTCGTTCAGCTTGGCCGTGGAGATGTCGGCGGGCAGGTCGCGACGGATCGAGGTGATGCCCACCTTCGCGCAGTCGGCATGCTTGCCGCGCACGTAGGCCTGAGAGCCCGGGTCGTCCCCGACCAGGATCGTGGCCAGCCCGGGCGTGCGCCCCGCCGCGGTGAGTGCCGCGACTCGTTCCTTGAGGTCGACGAAGATCTCGTCGCGGGTGGCCTTGCCGTCCAGTGTGATTGCGCCCACGCCTCACAGTCTTCCATGTCGGGGGTCTAGTCTCCTGACATGGCATCTGACCAGCCCCAGATTCCGGACGTGTTCAGCCCGGCAACGCTCGGTCCCATCACGCTGCGCAACCGGACCATCAAGTCCGCGACGTTCGAAGCACGCACTCCCGGCGCTCTGGTGAGCGACGACCTGATCGAGTACCACCGCGCGCCGGCTGCCGGCGGGGTCGGCATGACGACTGTCGCCTACTGCGCCGTCTCCCAGGGCGGACGCACCGAGGGCAACGGTCTGTGGATGCGCCCCGAGGCGGTGCCGGGGTTGCGCAAGCTCACCGACGCGATCCACGCCGAGGGCGCGGCGATCAGCGCGCAGATCGGCCACGCCGGTCCGGTCGCCAACGCCAAGTCCAACAAGGCCAAGGCGCTGGCACCGGTGCGGTTCTTCAACCCGATCGGAATGCGCTTCGCCAAGAAGGCAACCCGCGACGACATCCAAGACGTGATCACCGCACACGCCAACGCGGCCCGGTTCGCGATGGAAGCCGGCTTCGACGCGGTCGAAATTCATTTGGGCCACAACTATTTGGCGAGTTCGTTCCTGTCGCCGTTGATCAACCGTCGCGACGACGAATTCGGTGGCTCACTGGAGAACCGGGCCAAGGTGGCGCGCGGCATTGTGATGGCCGTTCGCCGTGCGGTGGAGAACGAAGGAACGCCGATCGCGGTCACGGCCAAGCTCAACATGGCCGACGGCGTGCGCGGCGCCATCACCACCGAAGAGTCGCTGATCACCGCCAAGTGGCTGGAAGAAGACGGTGGCCTGGACGCGATCGAACTGACCGCGGGCAGCTCGCTGGTCAACCCGATGTATCTGTTCCGCGGCGACGCGCCGATCAAGGAGTTCGCCGGCGCCTTCAAGCCGCCGCTGCGCTGGGGCATGCGCATGACGGGCACGAAGTTCTTGCGCGAATACCCTTACCACGAGGCGTATCTGCTGCGCGACGCCAAACTGTTCCGGGCCGAACTCAAGATGCCGCTGATCCTGCTGGGCGGCATCACCAACCGGGAGACGATGGACCTCGCGATGGCCGAGGGTTTCGAATTCGTCGCGATGGCCCGGGCGCTGCTGGCCGAGCCGGACCTGATCAATCGGCTCGTGGCCGACGGCGCCCAGCACAGCGTCCATTCGGCGTGTACGCACTGCAACCGGTGCATGCCGACGATCTACACGCGCACCCGCTGCGTCGTCACCGGAGCGCCCGACAACAGCTGATTGCGCGACCACAGCCGGCCCGACGTGCCGCGTTGGTGCAAATGGCGAAATAGGTTCACGAGCTAGAGTTGTGGCGATGAATCCACCTGCCCCGCCGACGTTGACCGTCCGGCATGACGGGTCGGAGCGCACCTTCGCCGCGGGTCACGACGTGGTGGTGGGGCGCGACCTCCGGGCCGATTTGCGCATCACGCACCCCCTGATTTCGCGAGCCCATCTGTTGCTGCGCTTCGACCAGGGCCGGTGGCTGGCGATCGACAACGGTTCGCTCAACGGAACTTTCGCCAACGGCAGGCGGGTGCCGGTCGTCGATATCCACGACGGGCAGAGCGTCAACATCGGAAACCCGGACGGCCCGCTGCTGACGTTCGAGGTCGGGCGGCATCAGGGGATGGCCGGGCGTCCGCCGCGGACCGAGTCGATGGGCGTCCCGGTCGGGGCCGGGGCCGCCGGAACGGCGTGGCCTTCGTCACAGGCGTCGGGGCAACCGCTGGCCGCTCCACCCGGGCGCCAGACCACCTGGGGCGCGGGTCCCGCGCCACGTCCGCATCCCGGCGCGCCGGGCCAGCGGCCGGGGCCGCCGGGGCAACCGATGTATCCGACGTCGCTGGGGCGGCCGCCCGGGTATCCCCCGGGTGGCCCGCCGCCGCCCGGCAGCCCGCCTCCCCCGCCCATGCCTGCCGCACCGCGAACGCAGATGGCACCGGTTGTCGCCGAGGACAAAGCGGCGCCAGAGGTGGGAAATCTGGCGACCAAGATGTTCCAGGCGCTGCTGCCGTCCCGGTCGGGCGCGATGCAAAAGCCCACCGCCGGCGCGCAAACGATCGGGCGCGCCACCGACAACGACATCGTCATCCAGGACGTCTTGGCCTCGCGCCATCACGCGTTCTTGCTGCAGACGGCGCTCGGCACCGAGATCCGCGACGCGCACAGCATCAACGGGACCTTCGTCAACGGCGTCCGCGCCGGCTCGGCGGTGCTGACCGAGGGCGACGTCGTCACGATCGGAAACGTCGACCTCGTCTTCAGCCGCGACACCCTGGTGCGCCGCACCGAAGCGGCGACGCGCACCGGCGGCCTCGAGGTGAACTCGGTCTGCTACACCGTCGAGCAGGGCAAAAAGCAGCTGCTGGACCACATCTCGCTGACCGCCCGACCCGGCACCCTGACGGCCATCATCGGCGGGTCCGGCGCCGGCAAGACGACGCTGTCGCGGCTGATCGCCGGCTACACCAGCCCGACTTCCGGCACCGTGACCTTCGAGGGCCACAACATCCACACCGAGTATGCGTCGCTGCGCAGCAGAATCGGGATGGTCCCGCAGGACGACGTCGTGCACCGCCAGCTCACGGTCAATCAGGCGCTGGGTTACGCGGCCGAGCTGCGGCTGCCGCCGGACACCAGCAAGGCCGACCGCGAACAGGTGGTGTCCCAGGTGCTCGAGGAACTCGAGCTGACCAAGCACGCCGAAACCCGCGTCGACAAACTCTCCGGCGGCCAGCGCAAGCGCGCCTCGGTGGCCCTGGAATTGCTCACCGGCCCGTCGCTGCTGCTGCTCGACGAACCCACCACCGGTCTGGATCCGGCGCTGGACCGGCAGGTGATGATGATGCTGCGTCAGCTGGCCGACGCCGGCCGCGTGGTGCTGGTGGTCACCCACTCGGTGTCCTACCTCGACGTCTGTGACCAGCTGCTGCTGGTGGCCCCCGGCGGCAAGACGGCGTTTCTCGGTCCGCCCAGCCAGATCGGCGCGGCGATGGGCACCACCAACTGGGCCGACATCTTCGCCAAGGTGGGCGCCGACCCGGATGAGGCCAACCGTCGCTTCCTGGCCGAAAACCAGCACCAGCTGCCGCAGGTGCCGTCCGAACACAGCCCGGCGGCCGATCTGGGTGAAGCGCCGCACGCCAACGCGTTTCGCCAGTTCTCCACGATCGCGCGCCGGCAGATACGGCTGGTCATCTCCGACCGCGGTTACACGGTGTTCCTCGCGCTGTTGCCGTTCCTGATCGGCATTCTGACCCTCACCGTGCGCGGCAACAGCGGATACGGCATGTCCGATCCGCTGGGCAACAATCCCGCTCAGCCCGACCAGATTCTGGTGATGCTCAACGTCGGTGCGGTGTTCATGGGTACCGCGCTGACGATCCGGGACCTGATCGGTGAGCGACCCATCTTCCGCCGAGAACAGGCGGTCGGCCTCTCGACGGGCGCCTATATGGGCGCGAAAATCGTGGTGTTCTCGACGTTCGCAATCGTCCAGGCCGCGATCGCGACGATCATTTCGGTGATCGGGTGGGGCAAGCCGATCTCCAACGCCGTGATCCTGGGCGACGTCAACTTCGAACTGTTCGTCACCGTGGCGGCGACGTGTGTGGGTGCGGCACTGCTCGGCATGGCACTGTCGGCGCTGGCCCAATCCCAGGACCAGATCATGCCGATGCTGGTGGTGTCGATCATGAGTCAGCTGGTGTTCTCCGGCGGCATGATCTGGGTGACCAACCGGGCCGTGCTCGACCAGTTGTCGTGGGTCACGCCCGCGCGGTGGGGCTTCGCGGCCTCGGCGTCGACGATCGACACGCATCGACTGATACCGGGTCCGACCGACCCGAAAGACCAGCACTGGAATCACACCAAGAGCGCATGGCTGTTCGATATGGCCATGCTCGGAGTCCTGTGCATAAGCTATAGCGCGATCGTCTGGTGGAAGATCCGGCTGAAACGACGCTGAACTGATGAATGCCCCTGCGCAATCGGTACTGACTGTTCGGTCCAACCGAGCGGAGGTCAGTTTCGCCCCCGGCGGCGACGTCATCGTGGGCAGCGACGTGCGCGCCGACCTCCGCGTTGCGCACCCGTTGGTTGCCCGCGCACATCTGTTGCTGCGCTTCGATAACGGCAGATGGGTCGCGTTCGACAACAGTTCGCGGGGCGGCATCTTCGTCGACGGACGGCGGGTGCCGACGATCGACGTCCGCGACGGCCAGGGCATCAACCTCGGCGCCCCCGACGGACCGCGGATCGTGTTGGCGATCGGCCACCATCGCGGCAACGTCGGCGTGCTGCCGCCCACGTCGCAAGCCGTTCCGACACTCCCGCCGCCGGACCCCGGTGCCCGGCCGGTGCCGCCGCAGCACACGCCGTACGTGGACCCGCCCACCGACGCGGTGCACACCCGAGCGGTGCCGATCGTGCGGCCCACCGTGACGACCCAGGCCGTCCCGAACGATGCGACCCGGGTAGCGAAACCCACCGGCACGGACATGTCGCAGTTTCCGACCAGGGTGATGAAGGTCGTCGGACCCGAATCGGGCGTGCAGGCGCCGACCGGCGGCACCGCCTGGATCGGTCGCGAACTCGACAACGACATCGTCATCCACGACGTGCTGGCCTCGCGCCATCACGCGTTCCTGGAGCCGACCGCCGCCGGCATCGAGATCCGCGACGCGAACAGCATCAACGGAACGTTCGTCAACGGGGTACGGGTCGGGCAGGCCCTGCTTTCCGAGGGCGACGTGATCACGATCGGCAATGTCGACCTGGTGTTCACTGCCGGCCTGCTGGCCCGTCGTCAGGACGCGGCGACCCGCACCGGCGGCCTCGAGGTGCGCGAGGTCGGCTTCGCGATCAACGGAAAGGATCTGCTGCAGCAGATCACGATGACGGCCAGGCCCGGCACGCTGACGGCCATCATCGGCGGCTCGGGCGCCGGCAAGTCGACGCTGTCACGGTTGATCGCCGGTTACACCACCCCGACCGCGGGTGCGGTCACCTTCGAGGGCCACAACATCCACACCGCCTACGCCTCGCTGCGCAGCAGGATCGGGATGGTCCCCCAGGACGACGTCGTGCATCGCCAGCTGACCGTCAACCAGGCACTGGGCTACGCGGCCGAACTGCGGCTGCCGCCGGACACCAGCAAGACCGACCGCGACCAGGTCGTCGCTCAGGTCCTCGAGGAGCTGGGGCTGACCGCGCACGCCGAGACCCGGGTCGACAAACTCTCCGGCGGGCAGCGCAAACGCGCCTCGGTCGCCCTCGAGCTGCTCACCGGTCCGTCGCTGCTGATCCTCGACGAGCCGACCTCAGGGCTGGACCCGGCGCTGGACCTGCAGGTCATGACGATGCTGCGCCAGCTCGCCGACGCCGGCCGCGTGGTGCTCGTCGTCACCCACTCGCTGACCTATCTCGACGTCTGCGACCAGGTGCTGCTGATGGCGCCCGGCGGCAAGATCGCGTTCCTGGGCCCGCCCGGCGAAATCGGGGACGTGATGGGCACCACCAACTGGGCCCAGATCTTTGCCAAGGTCGGCGCCGATCCCGACGAGGCCAACCGCCGATTCCTGGAACGCCAGGACCACACGCCGCCCACCCGGGCCGAGACGCCTGCCGAGCTGGGCGCCCCGTCGCGCACCAGCATGCTGCACCAGTTCTCCACGATCGCGCGGCGCCAGATTCGGTTGATCATCTCCGATCGCGCCTACTTCGCGTTCCTGGCGGTGTTGCCGTTCATTCTGGGTGCGCTGTCGCTCACCGTTCCCGGCCATAGCGGCTTCGGGATCGGCGACCCGAACAGCGAGACCCCCGACGAAGCCGCCCAGATCCTGACGCTGATGTCGATCGCCGCCGTCTTCATGGGTACGGCGCTGACGATCCGCGATCTGATCGGTGAACGCGCGATCTTCCAGCGTGAGCAGGCCGTCGGCCTGTCCACCGGGGCCTATCTCTGCGCCAAGATCACCGTGTTCTGCGCGTTCGCGATCATCCAGGCGGCGATTGCGACCGGCATCGTACTGATCGGCAAGGGCGCCCCCAAACAGCCCGCGGTGCTGCTCGGGAATGCCAGCTTGGAGCTGTTCGTCACGGTCGCCGCGACGTGCGTGGCCTCGGCGATCCTCGGGCTGGTGTTGTCGTCGATCGCGCGCTCCAACGAACAGATCATGCCGCTGCTGGTGGTGTCGCTGATGCTGCAGCTGGTGCTCGCCGGCGGCCTGATTCCGGTGACCGGCCGGCTCTTCCTCGACCAGCTGTCCTGGCTGATGCCGTCGCGCTGGGGCTACGCGGCGTCGGCCTCCACGGTCAATCTGCGGCTGTTGGTGCCGATCGGCCCGAAGGACAGCCACTGGGCGCACACGGAAAGCGCGTGGCTGCTCGACATGGGCATGCTCGGCGCGCTGTCGGTGATCTACTCCCTCATCGTGTGGTGGCGGATCCGGCTTCGCCGTTAACCGGGCGCTAGTCCGATTTGGCGTCCAGGCCCCCGTCCAAGCGAAGCCCGTGCGCCAACGCGAACGCCATCGCCTGGGGCACGTCCACCCGCACACCGGTCAGGGTGGCGGTGCGCCACAACGCCGGATCCGCTGTCGCGCCGCGCAGGTCGGCGTCGTCGAGGCGGGCGCCCGTGGTCCGGGCACCGGACAGGTCGGCGCCGCGCAGCACGGCCTTGCGCAGGTCGGTCTCCACCAGGCTGGTCTCGCGCAGCCGGCAGCCGCTCAGGTCGACACCGCGCAGGTCGTTGCCGCCGAGCACCGCGAGCGTGAAATCCACCTCGTCGAATGTGATCGGGCGCAGCCGGCACTGCACGAAGACCGATCCCAGCATGCTGCAGTGCGCAAATGTGCTGTGCCACAGCGTTGTTCGCTCGAACTTGCAGTTACGGAAGGCGGATCCGCGGTGCGTGGACTCGGCCAGGTTGACGCCGCTGAAATCGCACTCGCTGAACACCACCCGTTCGGTGCGCAACCGGCCCAAGTCCTCGTCGCGGAAGTCGCTCCCGGTGAACTCGCGATCGGCCCACTGCTGCACCGCGGTCAAGCCGTCAGGCTCTGCAGCGCGTACTCGCTGACCGCGATCAGCGCATCGGTGGCCGACCGGCGATCCCTGGCGTCGACGTTGATCACCGGAATGTGCGGGGACAGGGCCAGCGCTTCGCGTATCGCTGCGACGGGATACCTTGGCGCACCGTCGAATTGGTTAACCGCGATCAGGAACGGCAGGTTGCGGTGCTCGAAGAAGTCGACGGCGGCGAAGCTGTCCTGCAGCCGGCGGCAGTCGACCAGCACGATCGCGCCGATCGCACCGCGCACCAGGTCGTCCCACATGAACCAGAACCGCCGCTGGCCTGGCGTGCCGAACAAGTAGAGCACCAGATCGCGGTCCAGTGTGATCCGGCCGAAGTCCATCGCCACCGTGGTGGTGCGCTTGTCGGGGGTGGCTTCGAGCATGTCGACGCCGGCCGAGGCGTCGGTGACGATCTCCTCGGTGCGCAGCGGCATGATCTCCGAGACCGCCCCGACGAAGGTGGTCTTGCCGGCGCCGAACCCACCGGCGATGACGATCTTCGTCGAGGCGGTGGCGCCGGAATCAGAGTGCCTTAAGGCCACGCAGGGTCCTTCCTATCAGTTCGTGGCGCTCATCACGGGTCGACTGCTCGGTCAACGTTCTATGCACCCGAAGGTAACCGGACAGGACCAGATCAGCGACCAGGACGCGCGTGACCCCGATCGGCAGGTTCAGCCGGGCCGACACCTCGGCGACGGACGGGCTTTCCACGCACAGTCCGATGATCTTGCCTCTCGCATCATCGGCCGGCCAGCGGTGAGCCTGCCCGGCCTGCACCGTCTGAACCGGCGCTTCCAGCGGAATGTCGATGCTCGCGTTCGTCCGCCCGGCCGTCAGGGTGTACGGGCGGACCAGGCTCACCTCACGTGAGGGCGGCCCGGCTTCGCGTTTGTCCATCGCGGCTCACGAATGACTAGCGGAACGGCGGGTGGACTGCACGACGCCACCCACCCGTTCGACGAGAATCGCCATCTCGTATCCGATCTGGCCGATATCGCACGACGTCTCGGCCAGCGTCGCCAGGTGCGACCCGTCCCCGACGCGCATCAACAGCAGGTAGCCGTTCTGCATCTCGACCACCGACTGCAGCACTTGCCCGCCGTCAAACAGCTGCGCGGCACCGGTCGCGAGGCTGGCCAGCCCCGAGGCGACCGCGGCCAGTTGGTCGGCTCTTTCGCGGGGCAGCAGCTCGCTGGCGGCGATGGGCAGACCGTCGACGGACACCAGCAGCGCATGCGCCACCCCGGGAACCTCGCGGGCGAACTTGGTCACCAGCCAGTCCAGTGAGCTGCCGGCAGAAGTCATTCCTCGTCGGGTCCTTGACTCGAGTGGCGGGCGTGTGACCGTCCGCTGCGCACGCCGCCGAAGTGGTTACTGAACGAGGCGCGTACCGCCTCGGGGTCGCGGGCCGCGTGGTGCCCGCCGTTCGATGGTACGAGGGAATCGTCGTCGTCGGCCGCGCCGGGCACCAGCCGGGCTCCGGGCGTCCGCACCGGCAGGCCGTGGTCGGCGGTGCGCTGCTCGACGGGCTTTTCGTCGGCCTCGGCGGCCAGCGACCAGCCGCGATCCCACACCGACTGCCAGTCCAGGTCGGGGCTGTTGACCAGGTCGTGCGGGTCACCCATCATCTCCGAAAGCATCCGCCGATAGATCACGTCGTCCTTCGACGGGCCGGCCGCGGGAGGGCCCGGCTTAGGGGCGCGGGCGGGTGGCGGGGCGCCGGTCCCGCGCGACCGCGCCGCGAAGAACGCCGAAGTGTCCGATACCGCCGGGGTCGGCTTCGGGGTGGGCTTTGGCGTCGGCTGCCGGGTTGGCTTTGGCGTCGGCTGCTGGGTTGGCGTGGGTCGTGGCTGGTTCTCGTTTTCCCACGACGCAGTGGCCAGTTCACGCCGGCGCTTGGGCAGCGGCGGCTGGGCGGCGGGTGCGGCGGGCATGTCGGTGATGCCGCTGGAGCCGGGGCTGCGGCGGGGCAGCAACGAGATCGGTGGCGCCTCGCCGGAGCCGTTGTCGCTGGTGGCCGCGACGGGGCGTTGCCGCGTCGCGCCGTTGTGGGTGTCCGGCGGTCCGCTGGCCAGCTTGGCACTCGGTGAGGAGACCGCCCGAATCCGTTCGCGCGGCTCCGCCGGCGTTTCGGTGCGGCCGCCGTCGAAGCCCTCCAGCAGCGCCGGTGGCAGGTAGATCTCGGCGGTCGTGCCGGTGCCCGCCTCCTCGGGCGCCGGTCCCCGCAGCCCGACCCGGATGCCGTGCCGGGCGGCGATGCGGCCCACCACGAAAAGCCCCATATGGCGGGCATTGTCAGGAGTGGGGTCGGGGGTGACCTCGCCGCCGGCCTGCAGACGCATGTTGGCCATCCGCCGGTCGGAGTCGTTCATGCCCAAACCGGAGTCGGCGATCCGCAGCACCAGGCCTCCGTCGGCGCCGCGCGCCCCGGAAATCCGGGCGTACGTCGACGGCGGCGAATAGCGCAGGGCGTTGTCGATCAGCTCGGCGAACAGATGGATCGCGCCGCCGGCGGCCCCACCGATCAACATGCAGTCGGGCAGCTCACCCAGCTCGACGCGACGGTAATCCTCGACCTCGGAGACGGCCGCGTTGATCACGGTCGACAGCGGAACCGGGTCGCGCTGGTCGCGGGCCAGCTGGGCGCCGGCGAGCACCAGCAGATTGGCACTGTTGCGGCGCAGCCGCGCCGCCAGGTGATCCAGCCGGAACAGGCTGTCGAGGCGGTCGGGATCCTCTTCGTTGCGCTCCAGCCGATCGATCAGCGACAGCTGCTGGTCGACCAGTGAGCGGCTGCGTCGCGACATGGTCTCGAACATGTCGTTGACCAGCAATCGCAATCGCGCCTCGTCACCGGCCAGCAGCAGCGCCTGGGTGTGCAACTCGTCCACCGCGTGCGCGACCTGACCGATTTCCTCGGTGGTGTACACCGGCAGTGGAGCCGGAATCGGTTCGACCTCACCGGCTTTGACCCGGGCGATCTCCTCCTCGAGGTCGGTGTGGGCGACCTTGAGCGCGCCGTCGCGCAGCACCCGCAGCGGCACCACCAGCGCGCGCGCCATCAGCAGCACGATGATCAGCGCGATCACGATGGCGGCCAGCACCAGGACGCCGTCGACGACCGCGGAGTTGCGCCGATCGTTGGCCTGGGTTTGCACCGACTTCGTCACCGACGCGGTGGCGTCGGTGACGACCTGTTCGGCGATCGCGTCGGTGGTCTGGATCGAGCGCAGCAAGTCCGGGTTGTCGACGAGCACGGCGGCCGGATCGGACATGATCGCCATCCGGGTCACCATCTGCTGCTGCAGCGTCTTGGCTTCTGGCGAGCCGACACCGAGCACCTGGCTCATCCCGAACAGCGTGGACGGTTCGGTGCCGGCCAGGGTGATCATCGAGGTGCGCAACTGCGGCTCGGGCAGGTCGGCGCCGCGGGTCACCAGGATCTCCTGCATCGTCATCTGGCCGCGGGCCCCGACCGCCCGGCTCAAACCCTGTGCCTGCGCCCGGATCTGCTCGTCGTCCACCCGCACCGACGCGTTGATGACGTCCTCGGCCGTCAACAGCAACGGCGCATAGGTGGTCACCCGGTCCCGCAGGCCAATGCTGTTGTCAGCCACCTTGTCCAGCAGCGACTGACCGCCGCCCAGCAGCGTGCCCACCCCCGACCGGACATCGGGGGTCACGTCGGTGTCCGCGAGCCGGGTCTGCAGCTCACCCTTGCGGGCGTCGTAGTTCTTCTTGGCGCCCTCGACGTCGCGTCCGGTGGAGTTCGCCAACAGCGCTACGTCCAATGCCGACATGTATTTGGTGATCGCCGGCAGCAAGTCGGCGCGCGCGGCGGCCAACCGCAGGCCGCTAGAAGTCGACATGGCGGTGTTGACGCGCAGCCCGCCGAAAATCGCCGCCAGGATCAGCGGGACCAGCACAATCGCCAGCACCTTCCACCCGACCGGCCAGTTGCTCGGTGACCAGGCCGGCGGACGTTTCGCCGGGGCTGCCGCGCTCGCCTTGGCCTTGGCGAACGCGGTGGGCGCCGCCTCGGCCGCGCCGGCCGGGCGGTTGAACATCGTCATGTGGTTGCGGCCGCGCGGCCGGCCGCTGCGCCGACATCGCGCATCGAGAGAAACGAGAGGCTCATGAACTTCCTGCTTTTATTCCGCTCCCCCCGCGCCAAGACGCGCGAGCGGTAAACGCGTGGCAATTCGACGAGTATGACAGCCCGCGGCCCGGCTCACCAGAATCGTTACTGAGTAGACAGCCACCCCCAAGGTGCGCCGGCACACCGGCACGCAGGTCTGGCAAACAGCCCGCTGCGCGAAATCCCTACGCGGGCCGAAGGATCGCGACGAGGAAGTCGGAGTCGTCGGTGAACGGTCGCAGATCCCAGGTGGACAGCAGCACATCGGGAGCGAATCCGGCGGCCGCCACGTGCTGAAGAAACTCGGCGAACTCGTAGTCGCGTCCGGCGCCGAATCCGATCGCCGCTCGACCGTCGTCGGCGACGTGGGCGCGTAGCCGCTTGAGCACCTGCAGCCGGGTACTCGGTGCGAGGAACGCCATCACGTTGCCGGCCGACACGATCACGTCGAACGGTTCGGCGATGCCGCGCGCGGGCAAGTCCAGCTCGGCGAGATCGCCGACCAGCCATTGCGGGCCGGGATAGTCCTGCTCGGCCGCGGCGATCAGCGCCGGGTCGACGTCCACTCCGACCACCCGGTGACCGACCGTGGCCAGATACCCGCCCACCCGTCCGGCGCCGCAACCGGCGTCGAGGAGGTGGGCGCCGCGCGGCACCATGGCGTCGATCATCCGCGCCTCGCCGACCAGATCCTTGCCGTCGCGGGCCATGGCACGGAAGCGCTCGATGTACCAGTCCGAGTGTCCCGGATCGGCGGCAACCTTGCGCATCCAGATGCTCTGCTCGACCATGCCGCAATTATCGCCGTGTGAAGATGGCGGTGTGTT
Source organism: Mycobacterium sp. 050128 (assembly GCF_036409155.1). Lineage (NCBI taxonomy): Bacteria > Bacillati > Actinomycetota > Actinomycetes > Mycobacteriales > Mycobacteriaceae > Mycobacterium > Mycobacterium sp. 050128. The sequence goes on from NZ_JAZGLW010000001.1 coordinate 390,319, forward strand.
CCGGCTGCTGTTCTACTGCCCGCGGATCGCACCGAACACGGGCAACGCCATCCGTACGGCCGCGGCCACCGGCGCCGAATTGCATCTGGTGGAGCCGATGGGCTTCGACCTGTCCGAATCCAAGGTGCGCCGCGCCGGATTGGACTACCACGACCTGGCCTCGGTCACCGTGCACGCGACGCTGCAGGCCGCGTGGGAGGTGCTGATGCCGGCGCGGGTGTTGGCGTTCACCGCGCACGCGCCTACATCGTTCGCCGACGTCGCCTATCAACCCGACGACGTGCTGATGTTCGGTCCGGAACCCGACGGGCTGGACCCGCAGACCCTCGCCGACAGCCACGTCACCGGCCAGGTACGCATCCCGATGCTGGCCGGCCGTCGGTCGCTGAACCTGTCCAACGCCGCGGCGATCGCGATCTACGAGGCCTGGCGCCAGCACGGCTATCCCGGCGCGGTGTAGCGATGAGTCCGGGGCCGGGCGCGAGTCAGCCTTGATATGCCTACCTTCATCACGATCGGATACGGCGACGAGGCCGGATACCACCGATTGAGCGACGACCGCCGACGGGCCGCGCACGCCCGCGATGACGACATCAGTGCGTCCGGCGCGCTGATCGGCCGCGCCGGTGACCCCGTCCAGGTCCGCAATCACGACGGCGCGGGGGTGCGGGTCGAGCCGGGCGCGTTCCTGCGATCGGCATTGCCGATCGCAGGGTTCGCGGTGATCGAGGCCGACGATCTGGACGCGGCGATCGAGCGGGTGAGCCAGACCCCGTGCGCGATGGCGCACGGGGTCGTCGAGGTCTGGCCGCTACAGCCCTGACCTACCAGGTGTTCCAGTGCGTCAAGGTCTCGGCCGGCAGCCGCTTGGCCGGGCGGAAGTCGGTGCCTTTGGTGTAAGCGATCGGGAACAGCCCACCCTGGCTGAACTTCTCGTAGGGAATGCCGAGCACCTCGGCGGCCTTGCGCTCGCCGTCGCCCAGCAGGTGCAGCGTCGTCCAGCAGGAGCCCAGCCCGCGGGAGCGCAGCGCCAGGCAGAAGCTCCAGACCGCCGGGAACAGTGACGCCCAGAAGGAGACGCCGCCCAGTGGCGACTCGTCTTCGCGGCCCGCGATGCACGGGATCATCAGCACCGGCACCTCGTGAATGTGCTCGGCGAGATACATCGCCGAGTCCACGACCTTGCCCATCCGTTCGCCGCGGGTATCGCCGTCGCCGTAGTCGGGCTTCGGCGCGCTGAGGTAGGGCTGGGCGTGCGACAGGTAGATGTCGCCGATCGCCTTTTTCTTGTCGGCGTCCTCCACGAACATCCACTGCCAGCCCTGGGAGTTGGAACCGGTGGGCGCCTGCAACGCCAGCTCGAGACATTCCATCAGGACCTCGCGAGACACCGGCTTGTCGAAGTCGAGGCGCTTGCGAACCGAGCGGGTAGTGGTGAGAAGTTCGTCTACGGACAGGTTGAGGGTCATGCACCCGAGCCTAGGTCGGTCGACTGCCCGGGCGGCTTGAAGCGGCGCTTTTCCGGCAGGAGGCGCCGAGCGTGCTCTCACGGCGAAAAATCGGCGGAAATCTCGCCGTGAGAGCACGTTCGGCGAAGAATGTGGTTCGGGAAATCAGCGGAAGTCACGAGACTTGGAGCCGACGGCCAGGGTGATGCGGCCCAACCGCTCCGCCACGACGGTGACCGCGCCGCTGGCATTTTGAACCTGACCGCGGATCAGCAGCGCCGGTGCCGTGTTCGCGAGCTTGCGGTGTCGCTCCCACACCCCCGGCGTGCAGAGCACGTTGACCATCCCGGTCTCGTCCTCGAGGTTGATGAACGTCACCCCCTGCGCCGTGGCGGGCCGCTGCCGATGGGTCACCGCACCGGCGATCAGCACCCGGTCGCCGTCGGGCACGTCGAGCAGCTCGTCGGCGGGCACCACCCCCAACGCGTCCAGGTCGGCCCGCAGGAACTGGGTCGGGTAGCTGTCCGGGGAGATGCCGGTGGCCCACACGTCGGCGGCGGCCAGTTCCAGCTCGCTCATTCCGGGCAACGCCGGGATGGGTGACCCATCAGCACCGTGGGCCCCCACCCCGGGCAGCCGATCCGGCCGTTGGGTGGCCGCGGCCCCGGCCGCCCACAGCGCCTCGCGCCGCGACATCTCGAAGCAGCCCAGCGCCCCGGCCGTCGCCAGCGCCTCGGTCTGCGGCACCGAGAGCTGCACCCGGGTGGTCAGGTCCAGCAGGGAAGCGAACGCGCCGTTGGCTTTTCGCTCTTCGACCAGCTGCTCGGCGAGGTCGTCGCCGATATGGCGGACCGCACCCAGCCCGAGGCGGACCTCGGTGCCGGCGTTCTCGAGGGTGGCGTGCGCCAGGCTCGCGTTGACGTCCGGGCCGTGCACCAGCACGCCGTGCCGGCGCGCATCGGCCACCAGCGACTGCGGTGAATAGAACCCCATCGGCTGGGCACGCAGCAGCGCGGCGCAGAACGCGGCCGGGTGGTGCAGCTTGAACCACGACGAGTAGAACACCAGCGACGCGAAGGACAGCGCATGACTTTCCGGAAAGCCGAAATTGGCGAACGCTTCCAGCTTTTCGTAGGTCCGGTCGATCACCTCGTCGGTGGCGCCGTGCAATTCGCGCATGCCCTCGTAGAACCTGCCACGCAGCCGTTGCATCCGCTCGGTCGAACGCTTGGACCCCATGGCGCGGCGCAGCTGATCGGCCTCGGCGGCCGAGAAGCCGGCGCAGTCGACCGCGAGCTGCATCAACTGCTCCTGGAAAAGCGGCACTCCCAGCGTCTTTCGCAATGCCGGTTCCATGGACGGGTGGTCGTAGACGACCGGGTCGATGCCGTTGCGCCGCCGAATGTAGGGATGCACCGACCCGCCCTGGATGGGTCCGGGCCGGATCAACGCGACCTCGACCACCAGGTCGTAGAACACCCGGGGCTTGAGCCTGGGCAGGGTGGCCATCTGCGCGCGCGACTCCACCTGGAACACCCCGACGGAATCGGCACGCTGCAGCATCTCGTACACCGCCGTCTCGGTGAGGTCGAGCCGGGCCAGGTCGACCTCGACACCTTTGTGTTCGGCCACCAGGTCTTTCGCGTAGTGCAGCGCCGAGAGCATGCCCAGCCCGAGTAGGTCGAACTTCACCAAACCGATGGCCGCACAGTCGTCCTTGTCCCATTGCAGGACGCTGCGATTCTCCATCCGCGCCCACTCCACCGGACACACGTCGGCGATCGGGCGGTCGCAGATCACCATGCCGCCGGAGTGAATGCCCATGTGCCGCGGCAGGTTCCGGATCTGGTTGGCCAGTTCGATCACCTGTGGCGGGATGCCCTCGACGTCCGCGGCGTCGGCCAGCCCGTTCCAGTGGCTGATCTGCTTGCTCCACGCGTCCTGCTGGCCTTGCGAATAACCCAGGGCACGGGCCATGTCGCGCACCGCGATCTTGCTCCGGTAGGTGATGACGTTGGCGACCTGGGCGGCGTAGTCGCGGCCGTATTTGTCGTAGACGTATTGGATGACCTTCTCGCGCTGATCCGACTCGATGTCCATGTCGATGTCGGGTGGCCCGTCGCGGGCCGGCGACAGGAAGCGCTCGAACAACAACTCGTTGGCCACCGGATCGACCGCGGTGACCCCCAGGGCGTAACAGACCGCGGAGTTGGCCGCCGATCCCCTGCCCTGGCACAGGATGTTGTTGCACCGGCAGAATCGGGCGATGTCGTGCACCACCAGGAAGTAGCCCGGAAACCTCAGCTGGGTAATGACTTTCAGCTCATGTTCGATCTGCGCATACGCTCGCGGCGCGCCATCGGGGAGCCCGTACCGGTCACGCGCGCCCGCCATCACCAACTGCCGCAACCAGCTGTCCTCGGTGTGCCCGTCGGGCACGTCGAACGGCGGCAGCTGCGGCGCGATCAATGCCAGTCCGAACGCGCACTGCTCGCCGAGTTCGGCCGCGGCGCTCACCACGTCAGGGCCCCCAAAAGGCCCATGCGCGAACAGCCGGGCCATCTCCTCGCCGGACCGTAGGTGTGAGCCCCCCAGCGGGGCCAGCCATCCGGCGGCCGACTCCAGTGACTGCCGGGCCCGAATCGCGCCCATCGCCATGGCCAGCCGCCGGCGCGACGGGTGGGCGAAATGTGCTCCGGTGGTGGCGACGAGGCCGACGCCGAACCGCGGCGCCAGGGCTGCCAGTGTCGCGTTGCGCTCGTCGTCGAGCGGCTGACCATGATGGGTCAACTCGACGCTGACCCGCTGCGCGCCGAACCGGTCCACCAGACCGGCCAGCGCTTCCGCTGCGGCGTCCGGCCCGCCATCGGAAAGCGCTTGTCGGACATGGCCTTTACGGCATCCCGTCAGGATGTGCCAATGCCCGCCCGCGGCTTCGGTCAGCGTGTCGATGTCGAAGCACAGCTTGCCCTTCTCACCGCCCGCCAGATGCGCCGCGGCCAGCTGCCGCGACAGCCGCCGGTAGCCCTCCGGGCCGCGGGCCAGCACCAGCAGATGCGGGCCGGGTGGATCCGGATTCTCGGTACGGGCCTGCGAAACCGAAGAGGCTACCGACGAAACGCCCAGCGACAGCTCGGCGCCGAACACGGTGCGCACGTCTAGTTCGGCGGCGGCTTCGGCGAACCGCACCGCCCCGTACAGACCGTTGTGGTCGGTCAGCGCCAGCGACCGCAGATCCAGCCGGGCGGCCTCCTCGACCAACTCCTCGGGCGTGCTGGCGCCGTCCAGAAAGCTGTACGCCGAATGCGCGTGCAGCTCGGCGTAGGCGACCGACGAGCGGGCCATCCGGCCCCCGTCCGGTGGCCGATAGGCCGGGCGCTTGTGCGAGAAGGGAGCCTCTTCCGCCGGGCCGGATGGGGTGGGCGCGCCGGCATGGCGCGGCTTGCCGTCGAGTAGCCGCTCCAGTTCCGCCCAACTCCGCGGCTCATTGCTGAAACCCACACGCACAGTCTATCGAACGCATGTTCGATTTAGTGCGGGGTTGTTAAAGCGGTTGTTAAACGGGTCTTCAACTTCTAAACACAGTCTTAACGGACTGGGATCTACCGCGACGGGGGCGCGGCGAACGATACTGGTACGGGCGACTAGGGCGGGAACTGAAAATGGGACAGCTGACCACGACATTGGATTCGGGCTTTCGCACCGCGGCGGACCCTGACCGGCAGGCAAGTACGGTGACGGGCGCGGTCGCCATTGTCGAGGGTGCGGTGCCGAACCTGGGACGCCTCAAAGCGCTTCTGGCAGAACGCATTCAGTCGATACCGCGATGCACCCAGGTGCTGCGGACACATCCGTTCAGCGGTGCCCAGCACTGGACCGACGATCCGGGTTTCGACCTCGCCCATCACCTGCGCCGGGTCGCGGTTCCCCGCCCCGGCGATGAAGCCGACCTGTCTCGCGCGATCGCGCACGCCCTGGAACGCCCGCTCGAATTGGACCGCCCGCTGTGGGAGTGCTGGGTCATCGAGGGGCTGCGTGGCAAGTGGGCGGTCCTGATGAAGGTCCACCACTACCTCGCCGACGCCACGCCCGCGGCCCACTTGCTCACCAGGCTCTGCGACGACGCCGACAGCGAGATGTTCGCCAATCACGGTGCACCCAATGATGATTCGACGCCAGTCCGCAAGCAGGGCTGGGCCGAGACACTCTGGCGAGCCTCGTCCGCCGCGACCACCGTCACCAGCACGCTGGCCGAGACGGTCTGGTCGGCGGCCCGCGCATCGTCGACCGGCCCGGCGGTCACGATGCGGCGCTACAGCACGGTGCGCGTTCCCCTTGCCACCGTCGACGCGGTCTGCGGCAAGTTCCGGGTGACCACCAACGACGTCGCGCTCGCCGCCATCACCGAGGGCTTCCGGGCTGTGCTGCTGCACCGCGGCGAACAACCGCGCGCGGGTTCGTTGCGCACCCCGGAGAAGCGGTATCTGCCTGTCGAGCACGACGATCCGGTGCAGCGGCTGCGAATTGTGCACAGCAGCCTGAACCAGCCCGCGCCAGTCCGGCAGCACACCAGCATCGTGGATCTGGCAACAAGTTCCGTGCCATTTACCTTGTGCGCCAAAGCAGTTCGATTGGTCATGAGCCGGCTCCCACAACCTGGGATCGTGACGCTGGCCACCAATGCGCCGGGGCCGCGGCACCGGCTGGGGCTGATGGGCGCAACCGTGGAACGCCTGTTGCCGATCCCGCCGACGGCGTCGCAGCTGTCCAGCGGAGTCGCGGTGCTGAGCTACGGCGACGAGCTGATCTTCGGGATCACCGCCGATTACGACGCCGCCCCCGAACTACAGCAGCTCGCCAGCGGCATCGAACGGGAGATGGCGCGCCTGACGGCGCTCAGCCAAGACTCCGTCTTGCTGTTCACCAGGGACCGCCGTAAGCGCCGGGCCCGCGCGCTGCGGGGTGGCGTGCCCCCCAGCCACCCGACCGCGCGAGCGCGGCACTGACCCAACCCCTGCGGCGTTGATCACCGTGAGAGGGTTGGTCAGTGCCAGTACCGGAGTCAGTGTCGGAGCCATCGGTCACCATCGACCCACGCCGCCACGACGCGGTGCTGTTTGAGCGGGACGTCGACCGCGCGCCGGTGTCGCAACTGCGCGAGGCCGGGGTGCGCGTCGCCCTGGGCGTCGAGGACCCGGCCGCGACCGCCGACCGGCTGGAGGTGCGGGCAGGCCGCAGTGTGGTCGTCGCGGCGAGCGAGGGGGTGGCGAAGGCCGCGCGCGACGCCGGGTTCGCTTTGGTGATCGAGGACCATCGCCTGGGTGATGTCACGGTCCGCACCGGAGACCTGCGGATGTCGCAGCTGCCCGACGCGTCGCAGCTCCTCAGCGAGGACCTTCCCGCCCGGCGGCCGGCGGTGTTCTTCGACTTCGACGGCACCCTGTCGGACATTGTGAACGACCCGGACGCGGCGCAGCTGGTCGCCGGTGCGGCCGACGCGCTGCAGCGGTTGGCCGCGCGCTGCCCGGTCGCGATACTGTCCGGCCGCGACCTCGCCGACGTCACCGCACGCGTCGGCCTGCCCGGTCTCTGGTACGCCGGCAGCCACGGATTCGAACTGACCGCGCCCGACGGCACGCATCACCAGAACGACGCCGCGGCCGCGGCCATACCGGTGCTGGAAGCCGCGGCCGCCCAGCTCCGCGACCGACTCGGGTCGATTCCGGGGGTCAGGGTGGAGCACAAGCGGTTTGGCGTTGCCGTGCACTATCGCAACGCGGCGCGAGACCGCGTCGGCGAGGTGACGGCGGCGGTACGCGCCGCGGGTCAGCGCGATGCGCTTCGGGTGACCACCGGCCGCGAAGTCATCGAGCTACGCCCCGATATCGACTGGGACAAGGGGAAGACACTGCACTGGGTGCTCGAGCACCTGGACGGATCGGCAGGCGTGACACCGATCTTCCTCGGCGACGACATCACCGACGAGGACGCGTTCGACGCGGTGCGCCCGGACGGAATCCCAATCCTGGTGCGGCACAACGACGACGGCGACCGGGCCACCGCCGCGCTGTTCGCGCTGGACAGCCCGGCCGCGGTGGCCGACTTCGTCGACCGCCTGGCGCGGCAGTGGGCCGGCGCCCGCTAGCTCTGCGTGTATTCGACCGCGCCGTCGTCGAGCACGACTCGTCCCGCCTCGGCGCCCTCGGCACCCGAAGCCGTGGTGCGAAAGACCGCCTTGCCCGGCTCGGTGCGCCAGATCAGCGTGGTCAACGTCTCGCCGGGAAACACCGGCGAGCTGAAGCGTGAGTCGATCGAGGTGATGTTCGCGGCCTGCCCGCCGCCGAGCTCGGCGACCAGCGCGCGGCCCGCCACCCCATAGCTGCACAGCCCGTGCAGGATCGGCTTCGGGAAACCGGCCAACTCCCGGGCGAACCACGGGTCGCTGTGCAGCGGGTTGCGGTCCCCGGAGAGCCGGTAGATCAGCGCCTGGTCCTCGCGGGTGGGCAGGGCGAGCGTGATGTCGGGCTCGCGATCCGGGAACTCCGGCGCGATGGGACGCTGACCCGGTTGCCCACCGAAACCGCCCGCGCCGCGGACCACAAAGGTGGTCGACGTTTCGGCGATCAGCTGCTGAGAATCCGGGTCGGTGCCGCGGCCGCGCAGCATCACGACCGCGTTCTTGCCCTCGCCCTTGTCCTGAATGTCGGTCACCTCGGTGACCACGGACAGCTTGCCCGCCGCGGGCAGCGGCGCGTGCAGCCGGATCCCTTGCGAGCCGTGTAACAGCATGGCCCAGTTGAAATCTCCGATCTTGCCCGCCGCCCCGAACGCCGGGCAGCAGATCACCGCGTAGGTAGGCAGCACCTGCTGGGTGATCCCGTGGCTGTTCTCGGTGGTGAACGACAGGTCGTCGAGCCCCGCGCCGACGCCGAGGGCGTAGAGCAGGGTGTCGCGGTCGGTCCAGTCGAACAACTGTGGCTCGGTCACCGCACCGACAGCACTCGGGTCAATCGCCATGCGAGTCTCCTCTCGACTACCAGATTCACGCTTTTGCGCACTCAACCATTGCAAACCCTTCCCCATGGGGCAGTCGGCAGGGCAGGCTATCGACATGGCCACGCGCAGCACGATCGGAAAGGCCTTCTGGAAAACAGGGGCCGTACTCGCCGCAACGCTCATCGTCGGTGCCTGCGGGGGGTCGACGCAGGCGCGCGCCATCACGTTGACGTTCATCCGAAACGCCCAGACCCAGGCCGACGCCGACGGCGTCATCAACACCGATCCGCCCGGCCCCGGTCTCACCGCCGAGGGCAAGGGCCAGGCCCAACAGCTGGCACACCAGAGCGGTCGCAACGACTTCGACGCCGTCTACGCCTCCGCGATGGCAGAGGCACAGCAGACCGCCGGGCCGCTGGCCGGTGAACTCGGTAAGCAGGTGGAGGTCCTGAGCGGCGTGCAGGCGCTCAACGCCGGCTGGTACAACGGCAAACCTCAATCGATGGCGGCGACGACGTACATGTTGGCGCCGGCGGACTGGATCAACGGCGACGTCGCGGACAGCATCCCGGGCTCGGTGAGCGGCAAGCAGTTCAACGAGGAGTTCACCGCGGCGGTGAACAAGGTCTACAACAGCGGGCACAGCAAGCCGGTCGTGTTCTCCCAGGGCGCGGCGATCATGGCGTGGACGCTGATGAACGCCCGCGACGGCAAGAGCAGCCTGTTGAGCACCCATCCGCTGCCGAACATCGGCCGTGTGGTGGTCACCGGAAACCCGACGGACGGGTGGACGCTGGTCGAGTGGGACGGCATCCGCAGCTTCAGCTGATCCCCGCTACCATGACTGGATGCGGTATGTCGTTACCGGCGGTACCGGGTTTATTGGTCGCCGCGTCGTAGCTCGCCTGTTGGACACTCGCCCCGACGCAGAAGTGTGGGTTTTGGTCCGGCGCCAGTCGCTGGAACGCTTCGAACGCCTCGCTGCGCCGTGGGGTGAACGCGCGAAACCGCTGGTCGGCGAACTGCCGGAGCTGACGCTGACCGATGAGCGGTTGGCCGAGCTGGGCCGGGTCGACCATCTGGTGCACTGCGCGGCGATCTACGACATCACGGCCGGCGAAGCCGAACAGCGCGCCGCCAACGTCGAGGGCACCCGCGCCGTCATCGAGCTGGCGCGACGCCTGGACGCGACGTTTCATCACGTGTCGTCGATCGCCGTGGCCGGAGACTTCGACGGCGAGTACACCGAAGACGACTTCGACGTCGGCCAGCAGCTGCCCACCCCGTACCACCAGACCAAGTTCGAAGCCGAACTGCTGGTCCGGTCGGAGCCCGGGCTGCGCTACCGCATCTACCGGCCCGCCGTCGTGGTCGGTGACTCACGCACCGGCGAGATGGACAAGATCGACGGCCCGTACTACTTCTTCGGAGTGCTGTCCAAACTGGCCATCTTGCCGTCGTTGACCCCGATCATGCTGCCCGACACCGGGCGCACCAACATCGTCCCAGTCGACTACGTCGTCGACGCACTCGTCGCGCTGATGCACGCCGACGGCTCCGACGGGCAGACCTTCCACCTCACCTCGCCGAAAACCATTGGGCTGCGCGGCATTTACCGCGGTGTCGCCAAGGCCGCCGGACTGCCACCGCTGCGCGGCTCGCTGCCCCGCTCGGTGGCGGCACCGGTGCTGAAGGCCAGCGGGCGCGTCAAACGGCTGCGCAACATGGCGGCCACCCAACTCGGGATTCCCGCCGACGTGCTCGACCTCGTCGACCTGATCCCCACTTTCGTCAGCGACAAAACGCAAAATGCGTTGCACGGCACCGGGATTGAGGTGCCCGAGTTCGCCAGTTATGCGCCCAAGCTGTGGCGTTACTGGGCCGAGCATCTCGATCCCGACCGCGCCCGCCGCGACGCTGCGGACGGCCCGCTGCAGGGCCGGCACGTGATCATCACCGGCGCATCCAGCGGCATCGGCCGGGCGTCGGCGATCGCGGTCGCCGAACGGGGCGCCACGGTGTTCGCGCTGGCCCGCAACGGCTCCGCGCTCGACGAGCTGGTCGCCGAGATCCGCGCGAACGGCGGTCAGGCCCATGCCTTCACCTGCGATGTCACCGATTCGGTGTCGGTGGAGCACACCGTCAAAGACATCCTGGGCCGCTTCGGCCACGTCGATTACCTGGTGAACAACGCGGGCCGTTCGATACGCCGTTCGGTGGTCAACGCATACGACCGGATGCACGACTACGAGCGGGTGATGGCGGTCAACTACTTCGGCGCGGTCCGGATGGTGCTGGCGCTGCTACCGCATTGGCGCGAGCGCCGATTCGGTCACGTGGTCAACGTCTCCAGCGCGGGCGTGCTGGCCCGCAATCCCCAGTACAGCTCGTATCTGCCCACCAAGGCCGCGCTGGACGCGTTCTCCGACGTGGTCGCCGCGGAGACGTTGTCCGACCACATCACGTTCACCAATATCCATATGCCGCTGGTCAAGACGCCGATGATCGCGCCGTCGCAGCGACTCAACCCGGTGCCGCCGATCAGCCCCGAACGCGCCGCGGCGATGGTGGTGCGCGGACTCGTCGAGAAGCCGGCCCGCATCGACACTCCACTGGGCACCCTGGCCGAGGCCGGCAATTACCTGTTGCCCAGGACCTCGCGGCGAATTCTGCACCAGGTCTATCTGGGCTACCCCGATTCTGCTGCGGCGCTGGGGGTGTCGCCGGTCACCAACGACGTAAAGACCGTGCGCCGTCGGCCCAGGCGTCCGGTGCGTGCCGTGGGCCGCATCGGGGTCCCGCGACCCTTCCGCAAGGCGGTCCGGCTGGTGCCCGGGATTCATTGGTGAGGAAGGTAGGCCGGCATGCACCGCCGGCCCCTAACGCCTGCGTATCGTTGCCGCAGTGAACCCCGTTTTTGCCGATGTCGACACCGGCGTCGATGACGCGCTGGCCCTGATTTACCTGCTGGCCAGCCCGGACGCCGATCTGGTCGGCATCGCTTCGACCGGGGGAAATGTTGGCGTACAACAGGTTTGCGCCAACAACTTGGGCCTTCTGCAGCTGTGCCAGGCCATCGATGTCCCGGTGTCGAAGGGCGCCGACGAGACGCTGACCGGGCCGCTGCGCACCCCGTCGAGGGTTCACGGCCCGCGCGGCCTGGGGTATGCCGACCTGCCGCCGGGCAACGCTGCACTGACCGAGTACGACTCGGCGACCGCCTGGGTGCGCGCGGCACACGCGTTCCCCGGCGAGCTGATCGGCCTCGCGACCGGCCCGCTGACCAATCTGGCGCTGGCGCTGCGCGCCGAGCCGGCACTCCCAACCCTGTTGCGCCGGTTGGTCATCATGGGCGGCTCCTATGACCACATCGGCAACACCACCGCGGTGGCGGAATGGAACATCAGCGTGGATCCCGAGGCGGCCGCCGAGGTGTTCGCAGCCTGGTCCGACGAAAGCCTTGGGTTGCAGCGACTTCCGATCCTGTGTGGGCTGGATCTCACCCGAAGAGTCGCGATCACTCCGCAGATCCTGGCGAGGTTGGCGGCCGCCGCGGAGTCGACTTCCACGATCATGAGCGTGGACGACGAACGCGGCACCCGTTCGACGGCGTCCAACCCGGTGATCCGGCTGATCGAGGACGCGATGCGGTTCTACCTCGAGGGTTACCACGACAACGGACACGGATATCTGGCGCATCTGCACGACCCGTTGGCCGCGGCGGTCGCGCTGGACCCCGAACTCGTCGCGACCCGTCCGGGCCGGGTGGACGTCGAGCTCGCCGGCACCCTGACCCGCGGTATGACGGTGACCGACTGGCGCCGAGAACCAAATGCGCGCATCGGTGTTGGCGTCGATCCGACGGCATTCTTCGACCGGTTCATCGAACGCGTGGGGCCATTCGCGCGTCAGCTCACCTGGTAAGGGGGCCTGGGCCGCGCCTGGCGTTGACAGATCCCGCCAGCAAACGATGGAATAGTTGAATATCTGCGCGGGGTTGCGTTAGTCAGCAGGGAGGACCTTCGCAATGACAGAGCTGGTTACGGGGAAAGCGTTACCGAATGTAGTGGTCACCGGTATTGCCATGACGACAGCACTGGCTACCGACGCCGACAGCACCTGGAAGTTGTTGCTGGACAGCCAAAGCGGCATCCGGACCCTAGAGGACTCGTTCATCGAGCACTATGAGCTACCGGTACGCATCGGCGGGCACCTACTGGAGGATTTCGACCACGGGCTGACGCGGGCCGAGCGGCACCGGATGGGCTGGCTGCAGAAGATGGCCGCCATTTTGAGCCGCCGCGTGTGGGAAAACGCCGGCACACCCGAGATCGACCCCAGTCGATTGCTGGTATCCGTCGGCACCGGCCTGGGTTCGGCCGAGCAAATCGTCTTCAGCTACGACGACCTGCGCGCCCGCGGCCGCCGGGCGGTCTCTCCGCTCGCGGTGGCGAAGTACATGCCCAACGGCCCCGCCGCTGCGATCGGGCTGGAACGACACGCCGGGGCCGGGGTGCTCACACCGGTTTCGGCCTGCGCATCCGGCTCGGAGGGCATCGCGCAGGCCTGGCGCAATATCGTCCTCGGTGAGGCCGACATCGCCATTTGCGGGGGCGTCGAGGTCAAGATCGAAGCGGTGGCGATCGCGGCGTTTGCCCAGATGCGCATCGTGTTGTCGACGAAGAACGACGACCCACCCCGGGCGTGCCGCCCGTTCGACCGGGACCGGACCGGCATCGTGTTCGGCGAGGCCGGCGCCCTGATGGTCATCGAGACCGAGGAGCACGCCAAGGCACGAGGCGCCAACATCCTGGCCCGGATCATGGGCGCCAGCATCACCTCGGACGGCCACCACATGGTGGCGCCGGATCCCAACGGCGCACGCGCCGGACATGCGATGAGCAGGGCGATTCAGCTGGCGGGGCTGACGCCGGGCGACATCGACCACGTCAATGCGCACGCCACCGGCACCTTGGTGGGCGACCTGGCCGAGGCCAAGGCCATCAACAACGCGCTGCGCGGCAACAAACCGGCCGTGTACGCGCCCAAGGCCGCACTGGGTCACTCGGTAGGGGCGGTCGGCGCGGTGGAGTCGATCCTGACCGTGCAGGCGCTGCGGGATCAGGTGATCCCGCCGACCCTGAACCTGGAAAACCTGGACCCGGAGATCGACCTGGACGTGGTTACGGGCAACCCGCGGCCCGGCAATTACCGGTACGCGCTCAACAACTCGTTCGGATTCGGCGGCCACAACGTCGCCGTGGCTTTCGGCCGGTACTGACATCCCTTACTCGTAGCTCCCCTCCAAATACCACCTCCTTTGCCGATAGCACAGCAACAGCGCGCGTTCGCTTTCCAGCAGCACCTGGGCGCGCGCGGTGCGGCCCGGTGAACCAGTGGAGTTCGGGTCCGGATCCCACCACCGCTCGTCGACCGGCCACGGTCCGGCCCACCAGCGCAGTGGGTCGTCCTGGCCGCGGGCGACCAGGCGCGCCGGGTCGGCGGAGAACATCCCCCGGCTGGTCACCCGTATCGAATTTCCTTGGGCATCAAGCAATTCCACCGGATCGTCGAGCAATACCGCCGGCGACGGGTTCGGCAGCTGGCCGGGCCACGGCAACCCCGGGTCGGCATCCGGCGCGGGCTCGTCACCCAGCGGAGTCAGCGTGATGCGTTCGGCCGGTCCGCGGCCTCCGGACAGCACCGGCACCCGCACCGCCTCCGGCCCGAGCAGGCCCTGCACCCGCACCAGGGCGCGGCGGGCACGCTGCCGGTCCTCTTCACCGAGGCCGCCCCATAACGGCAGCTGCAGCGCCTCGGCGGACACCACCTCCACCGCCTGCAGCCGCAGCAATGTCACCGGCGCCGTCGGGCCAGGATTGCGGGCCGTCCGGCTGCTCAACCACCCGTCCAGTTGCCAGCGCACCCGATCGGCGGTGGCGTCCTCGGTCAACGGCTCGGCGCACCGCCATACCCGGTTCAGTTCTTCGCCGTTGGCGGTGACGGCGTGAATGGACAGCCGGGTGCATCCCACCCCGGCGGACATCAGCATCTGGTGCAGCGTGCCGGCCAGCGAGCGTCCGGCGAACGCCGCGGCGTCGACCCGGTCGATCGGCGGATCGCAGTCCAGCACGGCCTCGAGTTCGGCCGGTGGCTCCCGCCCGGACGGGCCCCGCTCGGGCTCGCCGCGAGCGAACCGGTGGGCGTTGCGCCCGTCGGCGCCGAACCGGGAAGCCACGTCGGTCGCCGACAGCGCGGCGAACTGGCCGATGGTACGAATCCCTAACCGCCACAACAGATCCGTGAGCTCCTCTCGCCCCGGACCGGACAGGCTCGGCTCGGTGGCCAACTGCCGGATCGACAGCGCCGACAGGAACTTCGCATCGCCGCCGGCCTGGACGACGCGACCCGCCCGGGCGGCGAAGACCGCGGTGGACAGCTGGTCGGCGATCCCGACCTGACACTCGGTCCCGGCCACTGAACTCACAGCCACCGCGTCGATCAGCCGTTCGGCGGCCTGGGCTTCGGACCCGAAATAGCGGGCCGCTCCGCGCACCGGCAACACCAGGAGACCGGGCCGCAGCACCTCGGCGCGAGGCACCAGGTCGTCGACCGCCGCAATCACCCCCTCGAAAAAGCGGGCGTCACGGTCGGCGTCGGCGGTGGCGACGTGCAGTTGCGGGCAACGGGCCGCGGCCTCGCGGCGTCGCAACCCTCGCCGCACGCCGGCCGCACGCGCAGCCGACGAGCAGGCGATCACCCGATTGGCCAAAGTGACCGCGATCGGGGTCGTCATGGATTTGCCCGCCGCTGCCGCCGCCGCGACCGCCGGCCAGTCCATGCACCAAATGGCCAGCACCCGGGAAGACATTCGACCTCACCCGGTTCGCGTTCGGCGACCGGCCACCCGTCTCCCCGCGCACACCCCGCTGACCTGCAGCCGCACTCCACTGATGCGTCCGAATCCGCAGACCGGGGCGTCGCGGTGACCCGCCGTGATCTCGTAGCCGCTGACCCGGGCCTTCAGCCGGGTCGGCGCCCCCTGCCAGTCGCCGTCGGTGACCAGCAGGGTGCAGCCCTTGAGGCGGGCACGGGCCACCACCGCCCGCGCCCGGGTCAGTGGCACCCGACGCCCACCCAGTCCGAGCACCACCAGATCCATGCCGTCGATGAGCACCGCGGCCACTTCAACCGGATCGGTCCCGGGATCCGGTATCACCGCGAGCCGGCTCAGATCCGCCCCCATCTCCACCGCGGCCAGCAGCCCGATATCCGGCTGACCGACGATGGCCGCGTTTCCCCCGGCCGCCGTCACCGCGGCGACCATGCTCAGCAGCAGCGACCGCGCTCCCGACAGCACAGCCACCGACCCCCGGGGTAGCTGGGCGGGTAGCGCCTCGGCCAGCCACTGCGGGACAGGCAGCCCGGACTCCGATTCGGGCAGCAGGCTATCGGGGTGGGCGGCGGGCCTTCCGGGCGATTTCCCGGACAGCACCGCCATCTGCCGACGTAGCGATTCGAGCCGTTCCGCACGATCCAGGTCGGAGGCGACAGCCGCCGTCATATAGCCTCCTACCAGCAGTTCCTCGAATATTTTCGAATGTATGTTCGATTGATTCGAGTAAACACCCACCCTCCGACAACCGTCAAGAAACGGGAGAGGCTGGTTATGCGCTCGGTGCTGTTGTGGCTTCTGGTGCTTATTTGTGGCGCCATCGTGGTGCCCACGCCGGCTCGAAGCGACGGCGATAGCTGTCAACCGGCCGAGTTCTTCGTCGTCGACAATGGCGATCCCCTGTTCGAGCCGCGGGCCGACGTGACGATCGCCCTCAACGGCGTGACGGTCACCGGGTCAACGCCGCTCGACGGGGTGTACTGGTTCGCCGCGCAGCAGCGAATCACCCTGGAGCGTTCGCGTGAATTCCATCTGTGCGGCACCGAGCCCGCCCTGCACACCGCCGCCGAGGCACTGCGCCGTCAGTTCGACCAGGAATCGGTGCTGTCCTTCGACTACCTGCCACCAACCGCGCCGCAGGAGAACGCGATCATCATCACCGTGCCGGATGTCGACGTCGGGCGCCTCACCACCGCGCTGGCGGCCGATCTCTCGGTCCGTGACCGGCTGCGCGGCGGATCCGTCACCGCGACCGACCACACCCTGATTCTGATCGCCGCAAACGGCGACCGCGACCTCGCCCGCCGGCTCGTCACTGCGGCCGGCGGTAACTGGCAAGCCGCCGATATTGCTTACGGCAGAAGCGAATTCGCGGAGTAACTACTCCCACTCGATGGTGCCGGGTGGCTTGCTGGTGATGTCCAGCACCACGCGGTTGACCTCGCGGACCTCATTGGTGATCCGGGTCGAGATGCGTTCCAGCACCTCGTAGGGCACCCGGGTCCAGTCCGCGGTCATGGCGTCCTCGCTGGAGACCGGCCGCAGCACGATCGGGTGCCCGTAGGTGCGGCCGTCGCCCTGCACGCCGACCGAGCGCACGTCGCCCAGCAGCACCACCGGGCACTGCCAAATCTGGTTGTCCAGGCCGGCGGCGGTCAGCTCCTCGCGCGCGATCGAGTCGGCACGCCGCAGCGTGTCCAGCCGCTGCGCGGTGACCTCACCGACGATCCGAATACCCAGCCCCGGACCCGGAAAGGGCTGGCGCCCAACGATTTCCTCCGGCAGACCCAGTTCCCGTCCGACCGCGCGCACCTCGTCCTTGAACAGCAACCGCAGCGGCTCGACGAGTTTGAACTTCAGGTCGTCGGGCAGACCGCCAACGTTGTGGTGGCTCTTGATGTTCGCGGTTCCGCTGCCTCCGCCGGACTCCACCACGTCCGGATACAACGTGCCCTGCACCAGGAAGTCGACACCGGAACCGTCGTTGGCCACGATGTCTCGGACCGCGCCCTCGAAGGCCCGGATGAACTGGCGGCCGATGATCTTGCGCTTGCCCTCGGGATTGGTCACGCCGCCCAGCGCCTCGAGGAAGGTGTCGGCCGCGTCGACGGTGACCAGGTTGGCACCGGTGGCGGCGACGAAATCACGCTGCACCTGCGCGCGCTCACCGGCGCGCAACAGCCCATGGTCGACGAAGACACAGGTCAGCCGGTCGCCGATGGCCCGCTGCACCAGCGCCGCGGCCACCGCGGAATCCACCCCACCGGACAGCCCGCAGATCGCGTGGCCGTCACCGATCTGGGCACGCACCTGTTCGATCAGCGCATCGGCGATGTTGGCGGCCGTCCATTGCGCGCCGAGCCCGGCGAAGCCGTGCAGAAAGCGGCTGAGCACCTGCTGCCCGTGCGGGCTGTGCATCACCTCGGGGTGGTACTGAACGCCGGCCAGGCGTCGGGCCCGATTCTCGAAGCCGGCGACCGCGGCGCCCGGGCTACTGGCCACCACGTCGAACCCCTCGGGCGCGGCCGTGACCGCGTCACCGTGGCTCATCCAGACCGGCTGCACCGCTGGTAGTCCCGAATGTAATTCGCCACCAAGCACTTTCAGCTCGGTGCGACCGTATTCACTGGTGCCGGTATGGGCGACGGTACCGCCCAGCGCCTGCGCCATCGCCTGAAACCCGTAGCAGATGCCGAACACCGGCACGCCCAGGTCGAACACCGCCGGGTCCAGTTGCGGGGCGCCTTCGGCATACACACTGGCCGGCCCGCCGGAGAGCACCAGCGCCACCGGGTCCTTGGCTTTGATCTCCTCGATCGAGGCGGTGTGCGGGATGACCTCCGAAAAGACCCGCGCTTCCCGGACGCGACGGGCGATCAGCTGCGCATACTGCGCGCCGAAATCGACCACCAATACCGGTCGGGTCACGGGTCCGACTCCACCAAGATCGGGGTCGAGGTCAGCAGGTTCAGCCACGGCCACGAGTCTAGTGTTCGGTTGCGGCGTCGATCACCGCGTCGACAACGCGCCGGATGCGGGCCGCGGCGTGGTCCGGGTCCGGCTGGCCTGCGTCGAGCCAGGCGATCACCGCGTCAATCGTCATGGTGGGTAGCAGTCGTGCCGCCCAGCTCCGCCATCGGTCGTCGGCGACCCCGGCCAGGTGGCGACGGGTGATCTCGGTCGAGCTCTCGCTGAGCGAGTCGATCATGTCGCGAAACTCCGGCTCGCGCACGGCATGTCGGAACAGCAGCCGAAAGGCGTCCGGATCGGCCGCGGCCGCGCGGATCAGTGCCGGGATGCTGGCGTCGTCGAAGTCATCGGTGCCGGTGGCCTCGCGCAGACGGGTGTGGCCGCTGTCGATGACGGCCCGGTAGAGCTCTGCCTTCGACGCGAAATGGCGGTACAGAATCACCGGCGTCACCCCGGCTTCGCCGGCGATGGCGTCGAGGCCCGTGTTGGCGAAACCGCCGCGGGCGAACGCACGAGTGGCGGCATCCACGATCTGTTCCCGCCGTTGGGCGCGTGGTAGTCGCGGGGTCGCATCGGATCGAACGGCCGTCATCTGCACCTCACTTGTATAGGGGACAGTGTACAAGTACTCTTGTATACGTCTTCTTATACTTAAGGCGGCGCCGATGCATCGAGTGCGCACACCGGTAGGCCACGAAGCCTGGCTGGTCACCGATTACGCCCAGGTGCGAAACCTGCTCGACGACGATCGTCTCGGTCGGTCCCATCGCGAACCCGACAAGGCGTCGCGTACCGGGGAGTCGGCTTTGTTCGGTGGTCCGCTGGGCAACTTCGACACCGAAGACGCCGACCACGCCCGGATGCGAAAACTACTGCAGCCGCACTTTTCGCCCAAGCACCTGCGGGCGCTCAAACCACGGGTGGAGGCGCTGACCACCGAGCTGTTGAACGAGCTTGCGACACAGGGACCCCCGGCCGATCTGCACGCGCAGCTGGCCTTGCCGTTGCCGATCCTGGTGATCTGCGAGCTACTCGGCGTGCCCTATTCCGACCGAGCCCAATTCCGCGCCTGGGCAGACGATGCCGGCAACGTGCGCGATCACGCCCGCTCCGAGCGCGGGCTGGCCGACCTGTTCGAATACGGCCGCGGATTGGTTGCGCGCAAGCGCGCTCACCCCGGCGACGACGTGATCTCGCGGCTGTGCGCGACCGACGGTGTATCCGACGAGGACGCCGCCACCATGTCCATGTTCCTGCTCTTCGCCGGACATGAGACCACAGTGGTCCACATAGGCCTCGGCGCATTGCTGCTGCTGACGAATCACGAACAGTGGCAAGCACTTCTGGACAACCCAGCACTGATTCCCAACGCCGTCGAGGAGCTCTTGCGGGCGGCGACGACAGGAGGTGGGGCGGGTGGCGTGCCCCGCTACGCACGTACCGACTTCGTCGTCGACGACGCCACCATCCACACCGGAGACCTGGTGCTGCTGGATATCGCGGCGGCCAACCACGACCCCGCTGCGTTCACCCATCCCGAGGCCGTCGACATCGCCCGCAACGACGCCACCCATGTTGCTTTCGGATACGGCGGCCGCTACTGCATCGGCGCGCCGTTGGCGCGAGCCGAGCTGAATTCCGTTTTCACGCAACTTATTCCACGATTTCCGTCGATGCGGCTGGCGGTCGATCCCGCAACATTGCCCATGCGTCGCGACGTGCTGGCCGGCGGGCTCGTCACGCTGCCGGTGTCGTGGTGAGGCCGGGGCGTGGCCACGCGTCACATCAGGTAGGTCGGCTGGGCAAAGCCGAATCGGTGGTTGGCGTAACGCTTCAGCGCCGACGGGCTGAAGTAAGCGTGCTGGCTTAGGGTGTGCAGATCGCGAAAGCAGCGTTGCAGCGGGTGATTCGCGTGTACCGCGCCCGCACCGGTCAACTCGAACGTCACATCGACCACCTGACGTGCCGCACGCATCGCCTCTGAGGCGGCAAGCCGGAAGCCGGCACGCTGCTCGATGGACGGCGGGTCACCGGCGATGGCGGTGTCCCACAGCGCACTGACCTCATCGAGTACGAATGCCCGCGCAGACCTCAAACCGGCTTCGGCAGTGGCGAACTCGACCTGGGCAGCGGCATCCCTCGCGAGCGGCTCGGACGCCATGGCGCGCAGCTTCGTGGTCGCGAGATCGGTGAATTCGTCGAGTGCGCGCCGCGCGATCCCGAGCGGGACTCCGACCATGCCGATCCCGGCGAGCGTGAAGAACGGAATTCTCCACAACGGGCCGTCGTGGCGGGCCGGATGGAAGAACGGGCTGATGGTGTGTTCGTCGGGCACTTTGAGACCTCGGGCGGCCACATCGTTGCTGCCGGTGGCGCGCAACCCCAGGACGTCCCAGTTGTCGACGATCTCGGCGTGGGCGCGCGGGAAGAACGCAAGCCGCTGGTCGGGGCCTTGCTCGGGGATCATTCGCGGTTGGTCGCCGTCGAAGACGAAGACCCCGCCCAGGATCCACTCGGCGTGGCGGCAACCACTGGCAAACGGCCATCGCCCGTCGACGCCGAACCGGTCGCCACCGTCCGGGACGGCACGCCCGGTGGGCGCGAAGATCGTGGCCGATAAGAAGTCGGCGTCCGAACCGAACAGCGTTGTGGCGACTGCGGGTTCAAGCCAGGCGGTGAACGCCGGTGCGCCGCCGCCGATGGCGGCAACCCAGCCGGTGGAACCGTCGGCGCGCGCCAGTTCCTCGATCATCTGAATGTTGTCGGCCGGGGCTACTTCGAATCCGCCGAGCGAGCGCGGTTGCATGGCGCGGAAGATGCCGGCCGCCCGCAGTCGCTCGACCAGATCGAGGGGCAATGTCCCGAGCGCCTCGGCTTCGTCGGCGCGGCGCGTGATCTCGGGTGTCAGGGCGCGCGCCACCGCGACGGAATCGGCGCCGTTCGACAGGCTGACGGCGGGGCATGTTGCACTTGTCATGTCACGTTCCCTATTTTCATACAGTAACCAGTATTCAATACAGGAGCTTGTACTCAATTATGGGATCTGTCAACAAGCAGGCCCCCCGCCGCTACGACTCGACCCGCCGGCGCGAGCAGGCCCAGCGCAACCGGGACGCGGTGCTCGCGGCCGCCCGGCAGCGGTTCCTGGACCAGGGCTACGCGGCGACGACGATCGCCGAAATCGCGCGGGACGCCGCCGTATCGGTCGAAACGGTGTACAAGGCGTTTACGACGAAGGCGGGCGTGCTGAAAGCGCTCTTCGATGTGTCCGTCGCCGGCGACGACGAGCCGATCCCGATGGTCCAGCGAGACGTGATCCGGGCCGTCGCCGACGAGACCGATGCGGCTCGCAAACTGCGAATGTATGCCGAACACCTGGCCGCGATCATGCCGCGCAGCGCTCCGGTCCAGCTACTCGCCCGCGATGGCGCCGCGTCGTCGCCGGACGCCGGCGAGGTCTGGCAGCAGACGCGGCAGGAAACGCTGGCCGGCATGACGATGTTCGCGGCAGACCTCGCCGCAACGGGACAGCTGCGAGTCAGTGCCAGAGAAGCGCGCGATGTCCTGTGGACGTACCACGCACCCGAGCTCTACGAACTCCTTGTCCTGGAACGGGGTTGGTCGGCCACCCGCTACGGCAGGTTCCTCGCCCAAGCGCTGATCGACGCCCTGCTCGAAACCCAGGATTGAAGCCCGGGATTGAGGCCCGGGATTGAGGCCTACAGCGAGAACACCCGACGCAGGGCGTCGACGGCTCCCGGCTCGCCGGTGAAGGCGATTCGCCGCAGGGCCGCCTTGCGCTGGGCGTCGCCCGTCGCGAGACGGGCCGTCACGAGGTCTGCCGCACTGGCGGTGATCGTCACCGCGGGCTCGCCGCGAGCGCCGGCCAGGCGCCCCTCGGTAACCACGAAATCGAAACGGCGACCATCGATTTCGGCCCGGCACGCCGCTTCGAGCCCCGCCGCCTTGCCTGAGTCGAAGCCTAATAGGATGCCGGCCAGGAACCCGTTGAGCGGCGTTGCCGGTCCTTCGTCGATCGGATCCAGGTAGTCCAGGCCGAACCAGGCGAAGCTTTGCATGATCGGCAGCACCCGCTGCCAGCCCAGGTCGCTGAGGGTGTAGACCGTGCGCCCGATGGGCGCCGGCAGGTCGGCCCGGTCGACCAGCCCGGCGTCTTGCAGCTCCTTGAGTCGCTCGGCAAGCAGATTGGTTGCGATGCCGGGCAGTTCGGCGCGCAGGTCGCCGTACCGCCGCGGTCCTCCGACCAGCTCGCGCAGGATCAGTAACGTCCAGCGCTCACCCAAGACGTCGAGCCCGCGCGCGATCGGGCAGTTCTGGTTGTAGTTGCGTGTCCGCACCACCGCAGTTTACCAACGGCAGACATATTTTTCCATCTCATGGTTGATTTATTTGTCTATTAGATTTACTGTCTTGTCCATGCGTCAGAACCTCGCACTCGCCGTCATCTGCCTCGGCGTCTTCGTCATCAGCGTCGACGCCACCATCGTCAACGTCGCCCTGCCCACGCTGTCGCGCGAACTCAATGCCGACACCGCGCAGCTGCAATGGATCGTCGACGCCTACACCCTGGTCATGTCCGGGCTGCTGCTGTCGGCCGGCAGCTTCAGCGACCGCTACGGCAGACGTGGCTGGCTCAATGCCGGCCTCGCATTATTTGCGATCACGTCGGGCCTTGCAGCGCAAGCGAATTCCGCGGATCAACTGATCGCGGCGCGGGCCGCCATGGGTGTGGGTGCGGCGCTGATCTTCCCGACCACACTGGGTTTGATCACCAACATCTTCACCGACCCGGTACCCCGCGCCAAGGCGATTGGGCTGTGGGCGGCGATGGTCGGTGTCGGCGTGGCCGTGGGGCCGATCAGCGGTGGCTGGCTGCTCGAGCATTTCTGGTGGGGTGCCATCTTCATGGTGAACATCCCGATCGCGGTGGTCGCCATCGCCGGCGGCGTCTTGTTCGTGCCGACTTCTCGCGACCCCGCGGCACCACGCGTCGACGTGCCCGGCCTGGTGCTGTCGGCGGCCGGCGTCACCGCGCTGGTCTATACCGTCATCGAGGCGCCGACGTGGGGGTGGACCAGTCCCCGCGCCGCGGCCGGATTCGCCTTGGCGGCAGTCCTGCTCGCCGGGTTCGCGTTGTGGGAGCGGCGCAGCACCCATCCCATGCTGGACGTCACGGTGTTCGCCAATCGCCGGTTCTCCGGTGGCAGCCTGGCGGTGACCGCGGGCTTTCTGACCTTGTTCGGCTTTATCTTCGTCATCACCCAGTACTTCCAATTCATCAAGGAGTACAGCGCTTTTCAGAGCGGCGTGCGATTGCTGCCGGTCGCCATATCGATCGCGCTGGCCAGTGTCCTGGGGCCGCGGCTGGTGGAGTGGATCGGTACCACCGCCGTCGTGGCCGGGGGCCTGGCCGTGTTCGCGGCGGGTCTGGCGTGGGCATCGACCGCCGACGCCGCGACGAGCTACGCCGAGATCGCCACGCAGATGCTGCTGCTCGGCGGCGGCCTCGGCCTTACGTTTTCGCCGGCCACCGAATCGATCATGGGTTCGCTGTCCGCCGACAAGGCCGGGATCGGGTCGGCCGTCAACGACACCACGCGTGAGCTCGGGGGCACCCTGGGAGTTGCCATCGTGGGCAGCGTCTTCGCCTCGGTCTACTCCGCGCACCTGGGCACCGCACCCGCGCTGGCCACCTTGCCGACCGGCGTCACCGCCGCGATGCGCAGTTCAATGGCGGTGGCGCACAGGGTGATCGAACAGCTTCCCGCGGAGCATGCCGGCCCGGTGCGCGACGCCGTCAACCGCGCGTTTTTGGACGGCCTGCAAGTCGGCTCGCTGGTCTGCGCGGGAATCGCACTGGCCGCGGCGATCGTCGTCGCGGGTCTGCTACCGGCACGTCAGCAGGCACCTCAAAGGGAAAGAGCTCGTCACATGGAAAGGGAAGACGCATGAACACTCGCATATTGGTCACCGGCGCGACGGGAAAAGTCGGTGGTGCGGTCGCGGCCCAGCTGCTCGAGAAGGGCGTCGCCACCCGGGCCGTCGTGCACCGTGAAGACGCACGCAGCGCGCGGCTACGGCAGCTGGGCGCCGAAGTCGTCATCGCGGATATGTTTGACATTCAACAGGTTGCCGCCGCGATGGACGGGGTCGACCGGCTGTTCTTCAACGCTCCTTACCACCCGCACGCGCTCGATAGTGCGGTCACCTTTGCCGTGGCCGCCCGGCGAGCCGGTACCGAAGCGGTTGTGGCACTTGGGCAATGGCTGGCCAGCCCGCAACACCCCTCGCTGATGACCCGGCACGCCTGGTTGACCGACAAGCTGTTCGAGCTGCTGCCGGATACCGCGCATGTGGCCGTCGACCCGGGATATTTCGCGGACAACTATCTGCAGCTGGTCCCCATCGCCGCTCAACTCGGAGTGTTGCCGACACCGACCGGGGCCGGCCGAAATGCGCCGCCCTCCAACGAAGACATCGCCCGGGTCGCGGTGGGCGCGCTACTCGATCCGCACCGCCACGACGGCCGTGCCTACCGGCCAACAGGCCCGGAGCTGCTCTCGGGACCGCAGATCGCCGACGCGGTCGGTGAGGCATTGGGTCGACGCGTGCGGCACGTCGACGTTCCCGCGTGGATGTTCATGCGCGCGGTGCACGTCAACAGAAAACGGCTCGGCGCCGACCTGTACTTCGAATCCAGCTTGCGCTATTACCTGCCCGAACACGCGTTGGGGAGCTGGGAGGTCGGCGGCCCGACCACGCATGTTCGCGATGTCGCCGGGGTCGAACCCGAAGACTTCCTGACGATCGCACGCCGTTATGTCAACGTGCCGGAAACCCGCACTACCGCAGTCAATTTCCTGCGCCAGCTGTGGAACTTCATGATCATCCCGCTGGTGCCGATGCATCGGCTGGATCGGTTCGACCGGTTCCAGCAGCATCCCCAGCCCGCACATCCCGAACTGTCCGGGCAATCGTCGCTGTGGCGAAGTGAGCACACCGAAAGGATCTCCGCATGACCACCACCCAGGGAACCCAGTATTCGACCGGCCTCTCCCAGCACAACATCGAGCAGGCGTTGCTTACCGCGGGGAAAGACCTCGAGCATTTGGCGCCCGCCGACCTCGGCCTGCTGGAGGACTTCCACACCATGGGCCGCATCGCGACCGCTGCGCTGGTGGACCTCGCCGGGATCACCAGTGCGAGTGCGGTGCTCGACGCGGGCAGCGGGGTAGGCGGCACCGCGCGTTACGTCGCCGACCGCTTCGGCTGCACCGTCACGGCCGTCGACCTCACCGAGGAATACTGCGAAACCAACAGCTGGCTCAATCGGCTCGTCGGGCTGGACGACCGGATATCGGTTCATCAGGGCGATGTCACCGCGCTCCCCTTCGCCGATGCCGGCTTCGACGTCGCGATCAGCCAGCATGTCCAGATGAACGTGGCCGACAAGGCGCGCCTGTACTCGGAGGCGCGCCGGGTGCTGGTCAGCGGCGGCCGTCTTGCCTTGTGGGACATCACCATTGGCGATGGTCGCGAACTCTCCTATCCCCTGCCGTGGGCCGATCAACCCGCACACAGCCATCTGGTCGGCCCCGACGACTTGCGTTCGGTCATCGAGTCTTGCGGATTCGTCGTCGAACAGTGGAACGATCTCACCGACCAGGCGGGCGCCATCATGCAAGCCCTGCTGACCCAGCCCGCCGGCCCGCTGGGGCTGCACGCCTTCGTGGCCGACTTCGCCCGCAAGGCGCAGAACCTGACCGGCGCGTTGTCGGACGGACGGCTGCGGGTCATCCAGGGAATCGCCCGAGCGGACGGCGCGGGTTAACTGCCATGGACGTCAACGAGATTCCGGATCAGCGCTACACGACGACGTGGACCGGCGGACGCGGTGAAGTCCGGTTTCTGCCCCGTACCGATGGGTCGCGGTTGCGGTACTTCACCGCGGGAAGCGGGCCACCCCTGGTATTGCTCCACACGGTCCGCACCCAGCTGGACTACTTCCAGCGGGTCATTCCCGGGCTGTGGGACGACTTCACCGTCTACGCGCTGGACTTGCCCGGCATGGGGTGGTCCGACATCGTCCCCGGTGCCCGATACGGCGAAGCCGAACTACGCAGCGCTGTAATCGAATTCGTGACATTACTGGAGCTGCACGGCGTCACCCTGGCCGGCGAGTCGATGGGAGCGGCTCTGTCGCTGCTGGCGTCGGTCGACCTGGCGGACAACGTCAGCGCGGTGATCGCCTTCAACCCCTACGACTACCCGAGCGGCCTGGAACGCGGCAACTGGTTCGCCCGTCTGATCGCAACGTCCGTCCGCATGCCAGGCATCGGCCCGATCTTCGCCCGGCTGGAGAATCAACTCATCCTGGGCGGCGTGCTGCGCGGCGGCTTCGCCGAACATCACGCGCTGCCGAACGACTTTCTGCGCGAGCTGCGGCGCAGCGGCCGCCGGCGCGGCTATCCGAGGGTGAATCGGGCCATCATGCGCAACCTCACCGAGTTCATGGCGGCGCGCAGCCGCTATCCGGAAGTGCGCGTGCCCGTCACGCTGGTCTATTCCGCTCAGGATTGGTCGCGGGTGGCCGAGCGGGAGCACGTGGCCCGCCAGCTCCAGGTCGAGGCCAGCACGGTGCCCGGCGTCGGACACTTCTCCGCGCTGGAACGCCCCGCCGAGATGGTTCGCGTCGTCCGGCGGGTGGCAAGTATGTGAGTTCGCTGGCGACCTGCGGTCAAGCATGGTGGAGTGGTATCGCCCAACTACTCCTACAGTGAGGATCCTCGGTGCTGGGTCTGCCAGAGAAGGTGCGTGCTTGCCTGTTCGACCTCGACGGGGTGCTGACCGACACCGCAAGCGTGCATACCAAGGCCTGGAAGGCCATGTTCGACGCTTACCTGTCCCAGCGCGCCGAGCGCACCGGGGAGAAGTTCGTGCCCTTCGATGCCGCCGCGGACTACCGGACATACGTGGACGGCAAGAAGCGCGAAGACGGGGTCCGGTCGTTTCTGCACAGCCGGGGAATCGAACTGCCTGACGGCGATCACGACGACTCCGGCGATGCCGAAACCGTTTACGGTCTGGGCAACCGCAAGAACGACATGTTCCAGAAGGTGCTCGAGCGAGACGGCGTCGAGGTGTTCGACGGGTCGCGGCGCTACCTGGAGGCGGCCTCGGCCGCGGGCCTGGGCATCGCCGTCGTGTCGTCGAGCGCCAACACCCGCGAAGTGCTCGAGATCACCGGGCTGGAGCGGTTCGTCCAGCAGCGCGTGGACGGGGTGACGCTGCGGGAGGAACACATCAAAGGCAAACCCGCGCCGGATTCCTATCTGCGGGGGGCGCAGCTGCTCGACGTCGCCCCCGATGCGGCCGCGGTGTTCGAGGACGCTCTGTCGGGGGTGGCAGCAGGTCGTGCCGGTAACTTCGGCTACGTGGTGGGGGTCGACCGAGTCGGCCAGGCCGAAGACCTGCTCAAGAACGGCGCCGACGTCGTGGTCACCGACCTCGCAGAATTGCTGGGGAATTCAACCGAGGTCAAGCCATGATCACTCAGGAAGCCTTCCCGGTCGAACCGTGGGTGGTCCGCGAGACGCGGCTCGACCTGAACCTGATCGCCCAGTCCGAATCGCTCTTCGCCTTGTCCAACGGGCACATCGGGCTGCGCGGCAACCTCGACGAGGGGGAACCGTACGGCCTGCCGGGCACCTATCTGAACTCGTTCTACGAGATCCGGCCGCTGCCCTACGCCGAGGCCGGCTACGGCTATCCGGAGGCCGGTCAGACCATCGTCGACGTGACCAACGGCAAGATCATCCGGCTGTTCGTCGAGGATGAGCCGTTCGACGTCCGCTACGGCGAACTCGTCTCACACGAGCGCGTGCTCGACCTGAAGGCCGGGACGCTGACGCGCAACGCGCACTGGCGATCACCGGTGGGCAAGGAAGTCAAGGTGACGTCCACCCGGTTGGTCTCCCTGGCCCACCGCAGTGTCGCCGCCATCGAGTACTGCGTCGAGGCGGTCAACGAGTTCGTCCGTGTCACAGTGCAATCCGAGCTCGTCACCAACGAGGACCAGCCGACGACGTCGGCTGACCCCCGGGTGGCGGCCATCCTGGAAAACCCGTTGGAGGCCGTCGAACACGACGAGACCGACTGCGGCGCGCTGCTGATGCACCGGACCCGGGCGAGCCAACTGATGATGGCCGCGGGAATGGATCACATCGTCGAGGTGCCCGGACGGGTCGAGGTCACCAACGACGCGAGTTCCGACTTGGCGCGCACCACCGTGATCTGCGGGCTGCGCCCCGGCCAGAAGCTGCGCATCGTCAAATATCTCGCGTACGGCTGGTCCAGCCAGCGCTCCCGGCCCGCGCTGCGTGACCAGGTCGCCGCGGCGCTGCACAGCGCCCGCTACAGCGGGTGGGACGGGCTGCTGAAAGCCCAGCGGGAATTCCTCGACGACTTCTGGGAAAACGCCGACGTCGAAGTCGAGGGCGACTCGGAATCCCAGCAGGCGGTGCGGTTCGGGCTCTTTCACCTCGTGCAGGCCAGCGCCCGGGCCGAGCGCCGCGCCATCCCCAGCAAGGGGCTGACCGGAACGGGCTACGACGGCCACGCCTTCTGGGACACCGAGGGTTTCGTGCTTCCCGTGCTCACCTATACGCTGCCGCACGCGGTCGCCGATTCGTTGCGCTGGCGGGCGTCGACGATGGACATGGCCCGGGACCGCGCGAAAGAACTCGGCCTCGAGGGTGTGAGCTTCCCGTGGCGGACCATCCGCGGCCAGGAGTGTTCGGGTTACTGGCCGGCCGGCACCGCGGCCTTCCACATCAACGCCGACATCGCGATGGCCTTCGAGCGCTACCGCGTCGTCACCGGCGATCAGTCGCTGGAGGCCGACTGCGGCCTGAAGGTGCTGGTCGAGACGGCTCGGCTGTGGATGTCGCTGGGGCATCACGACCGCCACGGCGTCTGGCACCTCGAGGGCGTCACCGGCCCCGACGAGTACACCGCGATCGTGCGCGACAACGTCTTCACGAATCTGATGGCCGCGCACAACCTGATGGTCGCCGCCGATGCGTGCAACCGTCACCCCGAGGCGGCCGAGGCGATGGGGGTCGACCACGAGGAGACGGCCTCCTGGCGGGATGCGGCCGACGCGGTCAGCATTCCCTACGACGAAGAGCTCGGCGTCCACCAGCAGTGCGAGGGCTTCACCAAGTTCGCGGAGTGGGATTTCGAGAAGAGGCACAAATATCCGCTGCTGCTGCACGAACCGTATGTGCGGCTCTACCCCGCGCAGGTGATCAAGCAGGCCGACCTGGTGCTGGCCATGCAGTGGCAAAGCCACGCGTTCACGCCCGAGCAGAAGGCGCGCAACGTCGACTACTACGAGCGGCGCACGGTGCGCGACTCGTCGCTGTCGGCATGCTGTCAGGCCGTGATGTGCGCGGAGGTCGGGCATCTGGAGCTGGCGCATGACTACGCCTACGAGGCCGCGCTGATCGATCTGCGCGACCTGCACTCCAACACCCGCGACGGGTTGCACATGGCATCGCTGGCCGGCGCCTGGATGGCGATCGTCGCGGGGTTTGGCGGCCTGCGCGACGACGACGGCATCCTGGAGATCGATCCCGCGCTGCCCGACGGCATCACCCGGCTGCGGTTCCGGGTGCGGTGGCGTGCCTTCCGGCTGATGGTCGACGCCAACCACAACGACGTCACCTACACCCTGAGCGACGGGGACAGCGGTGAGCTTGCCATCCGGCACGCCGGTGAGGAGATCGTGCTCACGACGGACTCGCCGAAAACCATCGCGGTGCGTCAGCGCAAGGCACTGCTCCCGGCGCCGCCGCAGCCGCCCGGCTGCGAGCCCACGCACCGGCGGACGCAGGCCCACCAGCTCGGGAGCAACTAACCCGCAGTTACACCACCGGCGCGCCGTCTTCGGTTGCGGCAGAAACGATCTCGTTGTCCAGTAGCTCGACGATGCGCGCCGTAACCGCGGCCGCGGTGGGGTGTTCCCACAGCAGCGTCGGTGGCAACGCCAGCCCGGTCTGCTTCTCGAGCTGACGCCGCAGCGCGACCGTCATGATCGAGTCCACGCCGATTTCGACCAGCGGCATCCGGGGGTCGACGCTGTCGGCGGACAGGCCGAGTTCGGCGGCCACCGCCGTGAGGACCTGCTGGCGCACCCATTCCTCGGTGTCCATGTCGCCCGGGCCCACCGCCGCGAAATCCTGATGCTGCACAACGGAATCCGCGGCGACCGCGGCCGCGATGTCGGCAAGGATCGGCACGGACGTGGCCTCCGGCAGCACCGGCAACACCACCGGGTTGGCCTCCTGCGACCGCATCGCGACGTCCAGGGCACGCAATGCGTCGTCCGCGCCGATGGTGTCCATCCCCAGCGCATCCAGTTGCGCGGCAATGTATCCCGAGTCCGAGCCCATTCCGAGGCCGCGCCACGCGGTCCACGCCACACTCGTCGTGACGTCGCCCAGCGCGCGCCGGTGCCGGGCCAGCGCATCCAGGAAGGCGTTGCCGCAGGCGTAGGCCCCCTGCCCGGGGAAGCCGGCCAGGTATCCGCAGGAGGAATACAGCACCATCCAGTCCAGCTCCCCGGGCGGGAACATCTCGTGCAGGGCCAGCGCCCCGTCGACCTTCGGATGCATGGTCGTCGCGATCTCGTCGATCGTCGTATTCGCCAGGAACACACCGGCTTCCACGCCGGCGGCATGAATCACGCCGCGCACCGGCGGCAGGCCGGCCAGCACGGAGCGCAGTTCGTCGGCGGCACCGGGTGCGGCGATGTCCAGGGCGACCGAGTCCACCCAGACACCGCGCTCCTCGAGCGCGGACACCGCGCGGATCTGCGCCTGATTGTCCGCGCTCGCCCACTGCGAGCGTTCCGGCAGACCGGACCGGGACAACAACAGCACGCGGCGCGCACCCAGATCCGCCAATCGCTCGGCGACACGCAGGCCCAGCACGCCGGTCCCACCGGTGACCAGATAGGTGCCGGCCGGGCTGCATGCCATCGTCGGTCCGGCCGCGCCGACGATGTTCGCCATCCGCGCGGTCTGCGCGACGCCGTCGCGAACCACCACCACAGCGTGGCCGCTGAGCGTGGCCAGCGCACCCAGCGGCAGCCGGTCCTCGGCGAGATCGAGCACGCCACCCCACAGCATGGGGTGCTCGGCCGCGGCCACTCGCGAAAAGCCCCACAGTGGGGAACGGCTCACGTCGGCGCCTTCGTGCACACCGTGAGTCAGGGCCCACAGCCGCGACGAGATGCTTTTGCACAGAAGCTCTTTGAGCGCCTCCAGTACCGTGTCCACGGCTTCCAGAGGGCTCTCGGCGGCGCGGGGCAGCACCAGCACGACGGCCTCGGAGTCGAGATCGGCGGGGATGTCGGCGGGCGTGGCACATACCCGGTGGGCGACGCCGGCGGCTTTCAGGTCGCGTTGGCACCAGGCGCGAACGGCCGGATCGCCGCCAACCAGCATCACTTCGGCCGGTGCGGCCTGGACGTCGAAAGATGTTGGCTTCCAGTCGATTCGGTGCACCACCCGCGACACGTCGCCGCCGGTGTGCTCGAGTTCCTCGAACGTCATGCCGGTGATCTCCACCAGCGGCCGCCCGGTCAGCGACGCGATGGTCACGTCGGTGCAGCTGCCCCGATCGCGACGGCGAACGTGCAGTAGCACCGAATCAGACTGTTTGCCAAGGACTCTCACCCGCTCGATGCGAGCGGGCATGCGCAGCCGGGGCGCTCCGTCGAACACCGTGGACGCCACCGAGGTGGCCGCATCGATGAGCCCGGCCCACGTCGAGGGGTGCGACCCGTCCGGTTCGGCTCGCACCTGCGCCAGGAATTCGCCGTCACCGGCCCACAGATCGACGACTTCCCAGCCGAAACCCATCTCGGCGACACCGAGTTTCGCGAGCTTGTCCACCACGCTGTTCGGCAACAACTGCTCGGTGCAGCGGACCCGGATCGCGGTCTCGTCGAGCCGCGGCACCTCGCGGTCGTCGGTGGCGGCGGCGATCGCGGTGCAGTGCGTCAGCCAGCCACCGACGTCGGGGCCGTCCTCGTCGACCAGTCGGGTGGCGATCGCGAGCGCGCGATCCTGCAGCACCACCTGCACGTCGCGGGTGCGGCCCGGCGCAACGGGGGTGCGCAGATGCACCTCGGTCAGATCGGTTCCCACGGCCGTCAGGAACGTGTTGAGCAGCACCGCGGCCGGCACGATCTCGGTGCTCTGCACGGGATGGTTGCCGGGGTAGGGCCGGGTCGACATGTCCAGCCGGGTCTCCCAGACCGTCGCCGGCACCGTGCCGGTGACTTCGAGTCGGCCTCCGAGCAGGGTGTGGCAGTCGGCGTCGTGGACACCGCGGCCGGCGGGCGGCGCGCTCGGGATGCGCCAGAAGTCGCGGTGCTGCCACTGCGTGCCCGGCAGCTCGCCGGCCCACGGTGTGGCGGTGGTGACGCCGTCGCCGACGGGCGCGCCGTGGCAGTGCAGGGCGGCGACCGCCGCGGCGACCGAACGCCGTGCCGGTTGGTCACGGCGCAGTACGCCGACGGCCGCGTGCTCCTCAATATTCAAGTGCAGCAACGTTTCCGCGATGGAATGCGACACCACCGGGTGGGCCGCGACCTCGAGGAAGAGCCGGTGGCCGTCCGCGGCCGCCGCGGAAACCGCCTCGGCGAAGCGAACCCGGTCGCGCAGATTGGCGACCCAGTAGTCCGGTCCACGCGGCGCCGTGGACCGCGGATCGGCCAGCGCGGTGGTGTACAGCGGAATTTGGGCCGGCCGTGGCTTCGGCAGCGCACCGGTGAGCCGAGCCAGGTCGGCGGTGAGCGCGTCCATCGCCGGGCTGTGGAACGCGACGTCGGTTTTGACGCGGCGCACCATCAGTCCCTCGTCGCCCCAGCGGGCGGCCACCTCGTCGACGGCCGCGACAGTGCCCGACACCACCGTCGAGGTCAACGAGGCGCTGATCGCCGCCACCACGTCCGTGCGGGCGCCGAGCCGCTGTTGGGCATCGGCGAACTGCAGCGGCACCAGCGCCATCGCGCCTTGGCCCATCACCTTGCGGAACCCGCGGGCGCGGTAGCACGCCACGGCCGCGCCGTGCGCCAGGTCGAATACGCCCGCGGTCACACAGGCGGCGACCTCGCCCACGGAATGACCGATCACCGCGGCGGGTCGCACGCCGCGCTCACGCAGCACCGCGGCCAGGCCGACCTGCATCGCGAAGGTCAGCGCCTGCACCTGATCGGTGCCGCCCAGTTCGCCGGAGGTCAGCGCCTCGCGTGCCGAGAAGCCGAGTTCGGCACCGAAGATCGGATCGATCGCGTCGATCACGGCGGCGAACGCCGGTTCGCCGGCCAACAACTCCCTGCCCATCTGCGGCCAGTGCGAGCCGTGCCCGGAGAACACCCACACCGCGCCCTCGGACGCCTCGGCCAGCGCGGTGCCGCGCACCACCGCGCCGTCACGCTCGCCGGCGGCCAGCGTGTGCAGCCCACCGAGCAGTTCCCCGCAATCTTCGGCGAGCACGGCCGCGCGCACCGGTTCATGGCTGCGTCGGGCCCACAGGGTCGCGGCGACCTCGGTCAGCAAGACGTCGCGGCCGCCGAGGTGATCGGCCAACGCGGCGGCCTGCGCCGTCAGCCTGCTCTGCGAACGACCCGAAAGCGGAATCACCACCGGTCCAGTCATTTTCGTGTGCTGAGGCGCGGTCGCGGGCGGCGCCTCCTCGAGCAACACGTGCGCGATGGTGCCACCGTAGCCGTAGCTGCACACCGCTGCCCGGCGCGGGTGGTCAGGCCGCCGCGGCCAGGCCTGTGTCTCGGTCGGCACCCGCAGGCCGCTGCGGGCCCAGTCGACGCCGGGGGTGAGATTGCGCACGCCCGCCGTGGGCGGAACGGTCCGGTGATACAGGGCCAGGACGGCCTTGATCAGGCCGACGGCGCCGGCGCCGCCCTCGAGGTGGCCGGTGTTCGGTTTGACCGAGCCGACCAGCGCCGGGTCGTCGGCGGGCCGGACGGCTCCATACACTTGCGCCAGCGCCTCCACTTCCACGGGATCGCCTGTGGGCGTCCCGGTTCCGTGGGCTTCGATGAAATCGACGGTGGCCGGGTCGATGTCGCAGGACCGGCATGCCAGCCGGAACAGATCCGCCTGGGCGGCGCCGTTGGGTGACATGATGCCGACCGTGCGGCCGTCCTGGGCGACCGCGCCGCCGCGGACCACGGCCAGCACCCGGTCGCCGTCGCGGACGGCGTCAGCGAGGCGCTTGAGCACCACCACTGCCGCGCCCTCGCCGCGGCCGTAGCCGTCGGCGGACTCGTCGAAGGTCTTGCAGCGACCGTCGGGAGCCGTCGCGCCGGCCTGATCGAGCACGCGGGTCAATCCCGGACCGATCAGCGCGCTGACCCCGCCGGCCAGCGCCAGCGCCGTCTCGCCCGAGCGCAGCAGTTGGCAGGCCTGGTGCACCGCCACCAACGAGGCCGCGCACGCGGCGTCGAGCGCCACGCTGGGCCCGCGCAGATCGAGCAGATGTGACACCCGGTTGGCGATCCCGCACAGCGAGGTGCCGATCCCGGTCCACGCCTCGATACCGGGCAGGTCCTCCATCAGCAGCTTGCCGTAGTCGTCGGAGTTCACGCCCATCAGTACGGCGGTGTCAGTGCCGGCCAGCGAACGGGGCGGCACCCCGGCGTGTTCGAGCGCCTCCCAGCTGACCTCGACGGCCAGCCGCTGCTGCGGGTCCATCAGTTCGGCCTCGCGGGGAGAGACACCGAAGAACTCGGCGTCGAAACCCGCGAGGTTGTCGATGAACGTGCCCCAGGGGGTGGTGTCCCTGAGCACCGCGGCGTTGCGCGGGTCGCGCCACAGATAGGGCTCCCAGCGGTCGGCGGGCACCTCGCGCACCGCACTGCCGCCGTCGAGGAGGAACTGCCAAAACGCCTCGGCGGTGGTGACGTCACCGGCCAGCCGGCAACCGAGGCCGATGACGGCGATCGGTTCGGGTGTCGCGCTGCCGGTCACACTCGGTGCCGAAAGTTGGTCATCAGGGCCACCATTCAATGTCATGTCAGTTGGTGCGTCGTTCATGCCCGTGTCAGGCTGACGACGATTTGCTTTTTGTCCACCTTGCCCACCGCTGTTTTGGGCAGTGAACGCATGGCTTCCAGTACGTCGGGCTTGGCATGGACAGAGACGCCACGGCCATCGAGAAATCCGTTGAGCTCGGCCAGGGTAACCGGTGTGCCCTTGAAAACAACTGCCGCACAGATCTTTTCGCCGAGATACTGATCCGGTAGTGCGACGGCCGCCGCGTCGGCCACGGCGGGATGGGCATGCAGGTGTTCCTCGAGGTCGGACGCCGAGACGGTCTCGCCGCCCCGGTGGATGACGTCCTTGATCCGGCCGGTGACTTCGACATATCCGGCCCGTGGGCCGTCGGCGAAGATCCGCACCCGGTCGCCGCTGCGGTAAAACCCGTCGGGGCTGAAGGAGCGGGCGTTGGCCTCGTCGGCGCGGTAGTAGCCGTTGATCGTGTACGGCCCGCGCACCAGCAGCTCACCCTCTTCGCCGGGGGCCACCTCGTCGCCGTTCTCGTCGACGACCCTCATCTCGTCGTCGGGCGACATGGGCCGGCCCTGCACGTTGTCCACCACCTCGGCGGGGTCGCCCGGGCGGGTGAAGTTCAACATCCCCTCGGCCATCCCGAAGATTTGCTGCATGCCCGCCGTCAGGTTCTCCCGGATGAACCGGGCCTCGTCGGGCAGCAGCCGCGACCCGCCGACCTGCACCACTCGCAGCGAGGTCGGCAGGATTGGTTCCCAGTCACAGGCCTGTGCCCACAGCTTGGCGAGCGCGTTGACCAACCCCGTGACGGTGACCCGGTGGCGGTCGATCAGCGCGAAGGCCGCCTCGGGGCTGGGGTCGTCGGTGAAAACTGTTCTGGCGCCCACGGTCATCGCGCCCAACAGACCCGGACAGGCCAACGGGAAGTTGTGCCCGGCCGGCAGCACCACGAGGTAGGCGTCGTCCCCGCTCATCCCGTACGCCGCCGCGCAGGCCGACGCGTTGTAGCGGTAGTCGTCGTGGGTCCGGGCGATCAGCTTGGGCAGCCCCGTGGTGCCGCCCGACACCAGCAGCAACGCGGGCAGCCCCGGATCCGGCGCCGGGTTTGCCCGGACGGCCGGGCCGGCGTGGTTCGCGACGTCGGACCAGGCCCGGAAGTCGCCCGGGTCGCCGTCGACCAGCACCCAGGTCAATTGCGGCCGCTCGCGCACCAGCGCGGTGGCCATCTCGCGGTAGTCGAAGCCGCCCGCCCTGTCGGTGATGATCATCCCGACCGCGCCGCTGACATCGGCGAAGTGACTCAGTTCGGCGGTGCGGTGGCCGGGCAGGCACATCACCGGCACCACACCCGCTCGCAGCAGCCCGAACAGCGCCAACGCGAATTGGCAGGAGTTGGGCAGTTGCAGCATCACCCGATCGCCGGCGACGAATCCGAGATCGATCAGGCCGCTCGCGATGCGGTCGGCCAGTGCGTCGAATTCGGCGAAGGTGTAGCTGACCCGGGCATCCGCGATGCCGCAGCGGTCCGGCCAACGTTGCGCGGCCTCGCGCAAGATCGAATCCAAGGGCAGCCCGGCCCAATAACCCGCCCGCCGATAGCAGTCCGCCCGGTCGCTCGGGAACGGCACGAATCCCGTTGCGAGGTCGATACTTTCGTGTCGTCCGACCTCGGCATCGGGATGAAATCCGGTGCTCATCGCGGTGGCGCCCTTCCGGGGTAAGTTAACTTAGAGAATCCTAATATAGGGTAGCCTCCACATAGTTAGGGCAGCCTTTACTAATTGCTGAGAGGTTTCACACAATGGGCCGCGGCGCGACAAGCTCACTCAGTGTCCGAGAGCAGGTCGCCGAGCTACTCGGCGTCACCCCCGACGAAGTGGACCCCGACGCCGACCTCATCGCCTCCGGACTCGACTCGATCCGGATGATGTCGCTGTCCGGCCGGTGGCGCCGGCAGGGCATCGACATCGGTTTCGCGGCGCTGGCCGAGAGGCCGACCGTCTCCGCGTGGACGCGGCTGGTCTCGGCGCTGCGCGAAAGCGCACCCAGCAACAGCGCACCCAGCGACAGCGCACCCAGCGAAAGCGCGCCCGGCCACGACGAGCCGCAGGCGACCGACGACGAGGGGCGCGAAACCTTCCCCTTGGCCCCCATCCAGCACGCATTGTGGTTGGGCCGCAACGAAGAACAGGCGCTCGGCGGCGTGGCCCCACACCTGTATGTGGAGTTCGACGGCGCCGGCGTCGACCCGGACCGGCTGCGGGTAGCCGCGGCCGCGCTGGCCCGCCGTCACCCGATGCTGCGGGTGGAGATCCTGCCCGACGGCACTCAGCGGATCACCGACCGCACGCTGCCGGTCGAGGTGGTCGACCTGCGTGACCTCGACGCCGCCGCGGCGCAGCAGCGGCTCGAGGAGATCCGCGACGCGAAATCGCATCAGATCCTGCACGGCGCGGTGCTCGACATCGCGCTGACGCTCATGTCCGGCGGCCGCACGCGCCTGCACGTCGACATGGACATGGCGGCCGCCGACGCCGTCAGTTATCGCAACTTCATGGCCGACCTCGCCGTGTTCTATCGCGGCGGCGAGCTGCCCGAGCTGGGCTACACCTACCGGGAGTACCGGGCCGCGCTGACGGCCGCCACCTCGGTGTCCGAGGCGGACCGGCAGTGGTGGGCCGAGCGGGTGCCCGACCTACCCGAACCGCCGTCGCCCCCGCTGGTGCCGTCCTCCGAGCAGGCCAATCCGCGCCGCAACATCCGGCTCTGGCACTACTTCGACGCCGACGTTCGCGAGGCGCTATTGGCCGCGGCGCACAAACGCGGCGTCACCCCCGCGATGGCGATCGCCGCGTCCTACGCCGGGACGCTGGCGCGCTGGTCCACCAATTCGCGGTTCCTGCTGAACCTGCCGATGTTCGGCCGCGAGCCCTTCCACGCCGATGTCGACAAGCTCGTCGGCGACTTCACCACGTCGCTGATGCTCGACGTCGACCTCACCGAAGCGCCGACCGCGGCGGCCCGGGCCCGCGCCCTGCAGGAGTCGCTGCACGCCAGCGCCGCGCACTCCAGCTACTCGGGGCTGTCGATCCTGCGCGACCTGACCCGGCACCGCGGCGTGCCGACGCTGGCGCCGTTCGTCTTCACCAGTGGGCTCGGACTCGGTGACCTGTTCGACGGCGAGGTCACCGAACAGTTCGGCAAGTGCGTCTGGCACATCTCGCAGGGGCCGCAGGTGTTGCTGGACTCCCAGGCCACCCCGTTCGACGGCGGCCTGCTGGTGAACTGGGACGTGCGCGCGGACGCGTTTCGGCCGGGCGTCGCCGAGGCGATGTTCGCCTACCACGTCGCCGAGCTGATCCGGCTGGCCCACGACGACGACGCCTGGGAGGCGCTCGACCCGCCCGCGCTGCCGGATGAACAGCGCGCCCTGCGCGCCAAGCTCAACGGCGTGACCACGGTGCCGAGCGCAGAAGCGTTGCACGACGGCTTCTTTCGCTCCGCGGCCGCGCACCCGGATGCGCCCGCGGTGTACAGCAGCCTGGGCGACCTGACCTACGCCCGATTGCGCGAGCAGGTCCTTGCCGTCGCTGCGACATTGCGGGCACGCGGGGTCGGACGCGGCGACGCGGTCGCGGTGTTGGGCCCCAAGACCGCCGAGCAGATCCCGGCGCTGCTGGGCATTCACGCCGCCGGCGGTGTGTACCTGCCGATCGGCGTCGACCAGCCGGCCGATCGCGCCGCACGCATCCTGGGCGGCGCGGGCGTGCACTCGGCGCTGGTGTGCGGGCCCCGCACACCCGGGCTCGACGAACTGCCGGTGCCCGCGCTGACCGTGTCGGAGGCCATCGCGCAGGGCCTGGCTCTGGCCGCCGGCACCGAGCCGGCCGCGACCGATCCGGCCGACGCCGCCTATGTGCTGTTCACCTCGGGCTCCACCGGTGAACCCAAGGGCGTGGAAGTCAGCCACGACGCCGCGATGAACACCGTCGAGTTCATCAACTCCCACTTCGAGATCGGCGCCGACGATCGGTGCCTGGCGCTGTCCACCCTGGAATGCGACATCTCGGTGCTGGACATTTTCGGCATGCTGCGCGCCGGCGGCTCGATCGTGGTGGTGGACGAGGAGCAGCGGCGCGATCCCGACGCCTGGGCCCGGATGATCGAACGACACCGGGTCACCGTGCTGCACTGGCTGCCCGGCTGGCTCGAGATGCTGGTCGCGGTGAACTCGGGACGGATCTCGTCGGTGCGCGTGGTGCCCACCGGCGGCGACTGGGTGCGTACCGAGATGGTGCGCGCGTTGCGTGCCCAGGCACCGCGGGTCCGCGTCGCCGGCCTCGGCGGCGCCACCGAGACGGCCATTCACAACACCATCTGCGAGCCCGCGGAATTGCCGAAGCATTGGGCCGCGCTGCCGTTCGGCCACCCGCTGCCGAACAACCGCTGCCGCGTCGTCGCCGCCGACGGATCCGACTGCCCGGACTGGGTTCCCGGCGAGTTCTGGGTCGGTGGGCGCGGCATCGCCCGCGGCTACCGCGGCAGGCCGGACCTGACCGAGGGCAAGTTCGTCCAGCATGACGGCGAGAATTGGTATCGCACAGGCGATTTGGCGCGGTACCTGCCGGACGGAACGCTGGAGTTCGTCGGGCGCGCCGACCATCGGGTCAAGATCAGCGGGTATCGGGTCGAACTCGGCGAGGTCGAACGAGCGCTCGACCGATTGGAGCCGGTGGACGGCGCCGTCGCCGCGGTGATCCCGGTCGCCGGGCACACCGGGCGCGAGCAGCTGGCGGCGCTGGCCCGGGTCACCGATCCCGCGCTGACACCGTCGCAACTCATGGCCGCGGTGGCCGGATTCGTTCCGCCGCACATGGTTCCGGACCTCATCGTGCTGGTCCCCGAGATCCCCTACACCGTCGGCGGCAAGATCGACCGGAAGGCGGCGGGCCGGCTGCTCGCGCGTGCCGCGCAGGAGCGGGCCGCCGACACCGGGACGGGCCGGCGCGCGGCGTCGACACCGCTGGAACGGGTGCTGGCCGCTATCACCGCCGGGCTGCTCCGGGTCGAGGCGGTGAGCGCCGACGACGACTTCTTCGGCCTCGGCGGAGATTCGGTGCTGGCCACGCAGCTGGTCGCCCGGGTGCGCGCCTGGCTGGACACCCCCACCGTGATGGTTGCCGACATCTTCGCCGCCCGCAGTGTGGCGGCGCTGGCCGCCCTGCTTCAGGGCCGCGAACCGGGCAGCGACCGACTGGCCCAGGTGGCCGAGGTCTACCTCGAGGTGGCGGAGATGGAGCAGCACGAGGTGGCCTCCGCGCTGGACTCCACCGCGTCCTGACAACGGGCAATTTCCCCGAATTTCCTGACTGACCTGCTGCTTTGCGGTGGAAATTTTCATGCATACGCCCCCTTGCCGAATCTGTATACATTTGACTACACTCAAGGTTAGTCAACTGACTACACCCGATGTTTCAGGCAAGGACGACAGACATGACAAACCAGATAACCGTCACCAAGCTGGGCAGCCGGATCGGTGCCCGGGTCGACGGGGTGCACCTCGACGGCGACCTCCACCCGGCCGCCGTCGAGGAGATCCGCCGGGCGTTGCTGACCCACAAGGTCATCTTCTTCCGCGGTCAGCACCACCTCGATGACCAGCAGCAGCTGGCGTTCGGTGGGTTGCTGGGCACCCCCGTCGGCCATCCGGCCGCCGGTGCGCTCGCGGCCAAAGGCGCGCCGGTCGTCACGCCGATCAACTCGGACTACGGCAAGGCCAACCGCTGGCACACCGACGTGACGTTCGCCGCGAACTACCCGGCGGCCTCGATCCTGCGGGCGATCACCCTACCCCGCTACGGCGGATCGACACTGTGGGCCTCGACGGTGGCGGCCTACGACGACCTGCCCGAGCCGTTGAAGTGCCTCGTCGAAAATCTGTGGGCGGTGCACAGCAACCGCTACGACTACGTGCCCGCCGAAGCGGTCCTCTCGATGAGCGACGCGCAGCGGGCGTTCCGGCAGGCGTTCGAAAAGCAGGAGTTCCAGACCAAACACCCGGTGGTGCGAGTGCATCCGGAGACCGGCGAGCGCGCGCTGGTCGCGGGCAATTTCGTGCGCAACTTCGTCGGCCTGGACAGCCACGAGTCAAGCGCACTGCTGGAACTGCTGCAAAAGCGAATCACCAAGCCCGAGAACACTATTCGCTGGCACTGGGAAGCCGGTG
Organism: Mycobacterium sp. 050128; assembly: GCF_036409155.1. Lineage (NCBI taxonomy): Bacteria > Bacillati > Actinomycetota > Actinomycetes > Mycobacteriales > Mycobacteriaceae > Mycobacterium > Mycobacterium sp. 050128. Next base: position 431,980 of record NZ_JAZGLW010000001.1, read on the forward strand.
ACGTTGCCATCTGGGACAACCGCTCAACCCAGCACCGGGCGGTCGATGACTACGACGACCAGAAGCGGCTGATGCACCGGGTCACCCTGATGGGCGACGTGCCGGTCAACGTGCACGGCGAGCGCAGCATGGTGGTCACGGGCGCGCCGCTCGAGGTACTCGCGAGCTAGCCGGTTTTGATGGTGACGACCCGCTGCGCCCGGCTACGCCGCGCTTGCGATCGTCAACTGGCGTCGGCCGTGGAGCCGACCGGGTCGATCGGCAGCCAGCGCAGGGCGCCGGGCGCATCGGCCGGCACCACCGGGTGCTTCGGCGCGATCGGGTCCAGCCGGCGGTAGGTATCGCCCTGCAGCGGTCGCAGATCCGTCTCGCCCTTGTTCGGCCATAGCGACGCGGCGCGCTCGGCTTGCGCGGTGATCGACAGCGACGGGTTGACGCCCAGGTTCGCCGAGATCGCGGCGCCATCCACCACCAGCAGCGACGGGTAGCCGTAGACCCGGTGATACGGGTCGATGACGCCATGCTCGGGACTGTCGCCGATCACCGCTCCGCCGAGGAAGTGCGCGGTCAGCGGGATATTGAACAGCTCGCCCCAGGTGCCCCCGGCAACTCCGTCGATCTTGTCCGCGATGCGGCGGGTGACCTCATTGCCCACCGGGATCCACGACGGGTTCGGCTCGCCGTGCCCCTGCTTGCTGGAATACCAACGGATGCCTAGTTTTCCGCGCTTGGTGAATGTGGTGATCGAGTTGTCCAAGTGCTGCATGACCAGCGCGATCACCGTGCGTTCGCTCCACCGGCTGGGGTTGAGCAAGCGCAGCATCTTGCCCGGGTCCTCACCGGCGGTGTCGAGCAGCTGCCGCCAGCGCGGCACGTCGGTGCCTTGCGGGCCGGGGCCGTCGGTCATCAACGTCTGCAGCAGCCCCATCGCGTTGGAGCCCTTGCCGTAGCGGACGGGTTCGATGTGGGTGTCCGGCGTCGGGTGAATCGACGACGTGATCGCCACACCGTGCGTCAGGTCCAGATCCGGGGCGACCTTCAACCGTCCGGCGCCGACGATCGATTCCGAGTTGGTCCGGGTCAGCACTCCCAAACGCTTTGACAGACGCGGCAATCGGCCCTTGTCGCGCATCTTGAACAGCAGATGCTGCGTGCCCCAGGTGCCCGCGGCCAGAATCAGGTGGCTCGCGGTATAGGTGCGCCGGTCCCGGCGCAGCCAGCTTCCGGTGCGCACGGTGCGAACCTCCCACAACCCGTCGGAGCGCTGCTCGAAGCTCTTTACCGTCGTCATCGGAATCACTTGCGCCCCAGCAGATTCCGCGAGGCCAAGGTAGTTCTTCAGTAGGGTGTTCTTGGCACCGTGCCGACAGCCCGTCATACAGCAGCCGCATTCCAGGCAGCCGGTGCGGTCGGGGCCCGCCCCGCCGAAGAACGGGTCCGGCACCGTCTTGCCGGGCGTCTTGGTGCCGTCGGGACCGAAGAACACCCCGACCGGCGTGGGCACGAAGGTGTCGCCGCAGCCCATCTCGTCGGCGACTTCCTTGACGATGCGGTCGGCGTCGGTGAACGTCGGGTTCTCGACCACGCCCAGCATCCGCTGGGCCTGCCGGTAGTGCGGCATCAGCTCGCTGCGCCAGTCGGTGATGTGCCGCCACTGCTGGTCGTTGAAGAACGGCTCCGGCGGTACGTACAGCGTGTTGGCGTAGTTCAGCGACCCGCCGCCCACCCCGGCGCCGGCCAGGATCATCACGTTTTTGAGCGGGTGAATCCGCTGAATGCCGTAGCAACCGAGCCGAGGCGCCCACAGGAACTTCCGCAGATTCCACGACGTCTTGGCGAACTCGTCGTCGGCGTAGCGCCGACCCGCCTCCAAAACACCCACGCGGTAGCCCTTTTCGGTCAGCCGCAGCGCGCTGACACTGCCGCCGAACCCCGAACCAATGATCAGGACGTCAAAATCTGGATTCATCCCCACCAGTATGAACTTACCGGCCAGTAACGAGCCAGTCCCTATCCGTCGTCACTCTGGCGTGACGCCCGGCGGTGGCGTGACGCCCGACGCCGAAACTCAGATGCCGACGGTCAGGCCGACCTTCTGGAATTCCTTGAGGTCGCAGTAGCCGGCCTTGGCCATCGATCGGCGCAGGCCACCGACCAGATTCAGGCTCCCGAACGGGTCGTCGGACGGACCGTTGAGCACCTGCTCGAGCGGCGGGCGCTCACCGACGGCGATTTGCAGCAGCGCCCCGCGTGGCAACGACGGGTGCGCGGCCGCGGCCGGCCAGAACCAGCCGCCGCCGAGCGCCTCGTCGCTTTCGGCCAGCGGGGTGCCCAGCACCACGGCGTCGGCGCCGCAGGCGATGGCCTTGGCCAGCTCACCGGAGGTGTGGATGTCGCCGTCGGCCAGCACGTGCACGTACCGGCCGCCGGTCTCGTCGAGGTATTCGCGGCGCGCGGCCGCGGCGTCGGCGATCGCGGTGGCCATCGGCACGCTGATGCCCAGCACCTCGTCGCTGGTGGTCACGCCCCGGGTGGAGCCGTAGCCGACGATGACGCCGGCGGCGCCGGTGCGCATCAGGTGCAGCGCGGTGCGGTGATCGAGGACGCCGCCGACGACCACCGGCACGTCGAGCTCGGAGATGAAGCTCTTCAGGTTCAGCGGCTCGCCGTTGGAGGCGACGCGCTCGGCCGAGACGATGGTGCCCTGGATGACCAGCAGGTCGATGCCGGCCTGCAGCAACACCGGGGTCAGCGACTGCGCATTCTGCGGGCTTATCCGGACCGCGGTGGTCACGCCGGCCTCGCGGATGCGGGCCACCGCGGCGCCGAGCAGGTCCGGGTTCAGCGGCGCGGCGTGCAGCTCCTGCAGCAGCCGGATCGACGCCGACGGTTCGGGCTCCTTTTCGGCGGCCTCGACCAACTGCGCGATCTTGGCCTGCACGTCGGCGTGCCGGCCGATCAGCCCCTCGCCATTGAGCACGCCAAGGCCGCCGAGCCGGCCCAGCTCGATCGCGAACTCCGGCGAGACCAGCGCATCGGTCGGGTGGGCCACCACGGGGATCTCGAACCGGTAGGCGTCCAGTTGCCAGGTCGTCGACACGTCCTGCGACGAGCGGGTGCGCCGGGACGGCACGATGCCGATCTCGCTGAGCTCGTAAGTGCGACGGGCGACTCTGCCCATCCCGATCTCGACCATGTTCAGTTCGCTGCTCACCGGGCGTAGTAGTTCGGTGCTTCGACGGTCATCGTGACGTCGTGGGGGTGGCTCTCTTTGAGTCCGGCCGACGTGATCCGGACGAACTGCGCCTGCTGCAGCACCTCGATGGTCGGCGAGCCGGTGTAGCCCATCGCGGCGCGCAGGCCACCGGTCAGCTGGTGGATCACCGACGACAGCGGTCCGCGGAACGGCACCCGGCCCTCGATGCCCTCGGGCACCAGCTTGTCCTCGGAGAGCGCGTCGTCGGCGAAGTAGCGGTCCTTGGAGTACGACTTGCCGCCGCTGCGGCCCGCCATCGCGCCCAGCGACCCCATGCCGCGGTAGCTCTTGAACTGCTTGCCGTTGACGAAGATCAGCTCGCCGGGCGCCTCGGCGGTGCCGGCCAGCAGCGAGCCCAGCATGGCCGTCGACGCGCCGGCCGCCAGTGCCTTGGCGATGTCGCCGGAATACTGCAGTCCGCCGTCGGCGATCACCGGCACACCGTGCGGTCCGCAGGCCGCGACGGCTTCCAGGATCGCCGTGATTTGAGGGGCACCCACCCCGGCGACCACCCGCGTGGTGCAGATCGAGCCCGGTCCCACGCCCACCTTCACCGCGTCGGCCCCGGCCTCGACCAGCGCCAGGGCCGCCGAGCGGGTCGCGACGTTGCCGCCGATGATCTCGACGCGGTCGCCGACCTCGGCCTTGAGCTGGCCGACCATGTCCAGCACCAGCCGATTGTGGGCGTGCGCGGTGTCGACGATCAGGACGTCCACCCCGGCGTCGACCAGCATCATCGCGCGCACCCAGGCGTCGCCGCCGACGCCGACGGCGGCGCCCACCAACAGGCGTCCGTCGCTGTCCTTGGTGGCCAGCGGGTGTTGTTCGGTCTTGACGAAGTCCTTGACGGTGATCAGCCCGGTCAACCGGCCGTGGCCGTCGACGACGGGCAGTTTCTCGATCTTGTTGCGGCGCAGCAGGCCCAGGGCGGCATCGGCGGTGACGCCCTCACGGGCGGTGATCAGCGGCGCCTTGGTCATCACCTCGGAGACCGGGCGGGTCTGGTCGACCTCGAAGCGCATGTCGCGGTTGGTGATGATGCCGACGAGCGCGCCGGAGTCGTCGACGACGGGCAGGCCCGAGATCCGGAACCGGGCGCACAGCGCGTCGACCTGGGCCAGGGTGTTGTCCGGGCGGCAGGTCACCGGGTCGGTGACCATGCCGGCCTCCGACCGCTTGACCATTTCGACCTGGCCGGCCTGTTCGGCGACCGGCAGGTTGCGGTGCAGCACGCCCATGCCGCCGGCCCGGGCCATCGCGATGGCCATCCGCGACTCGGTGACGGTGTCCATCGCCGAGCTGACCAGCGGCACCCGCAGCCGGATCTTTTTCGTTAGCTGGCTAGAGGTGTCGGCGGTGGCCGGGACCACATCGGAAGCGGCGGGCAGCAGCAATACATCGTCGTAGGTCAGGCCCAGCATCGCCACCTTGTTGGGGTTGTCTCCCCCGGTCGGCACCCCTTCGTCGGCCAGACCGCCGACCCGCAGGTAGGGACTTGCGACCAGGTCGGAGCTGTCTTCGAGGTGGGACGTGCCACGGGACATCGGTGAAACCCTCCATACGCGCGCGGAGCGAGAGTCCCATCCTATCGGTCCCGGACCTCGGGGAGTCGCACCTGTTGGCGCGCCGCCCGGCCCAAATCGACGCGCGCCTGCCTGCTGGCGCTACCACGGCCTGGCTGCGTAGGCTAGGGGCGTGCGTGACCACCTCCCCCCGGGTTTGCCACCCGACCCCTTCGCGGACGACCCATGTGACCCGTCGGCGGCGCTGGACGCTGTCGAACCTGGACAACCGCTGGATCAACAAGAGCGGATGGCGGTAGAGGCGGACCTGGCCGATCTGGCCGTATACGAAGCCCTGTTGGCGCACAAGGGAATTCGTGGCCTCGTAGTGTGTTGCGACGAGTGTCAGCAAGACCACTACCACGACTGGGACATGCTGCGCGCCAACCTGCTGCAGCTGCTGATCGACGGCACCGTCCGCCCGCACGAGCCTGCTTACGACCCCGAGCCGGACGCCTACGTCACGTGGGATTACTGCCGGGGGTACGCCGACGCCTCGCTCAACGAAGCGACGTCAGACGCCGACGGATTCCACCGCCGCCACTGAGCGATTGCGCTTCCCGCTCAGGGCGATTTACGGGGCACCGAAGGGGTTGCGCTCGGGCTGATCGCCTTCGGGGACTGCGGAGCCGGCAGCACCACCGAGTTCGGCGCCGGCGCGGCGGGCGGCAGCGTCGCGTTCGGATCGCGCGAATCGACTTTCGCGTTCAGCAGATCGATCTCGTCCAACAATTCCTTGCGGCCGGCACTGTCGTTCATCGACGCAACGGTGCTGCTGACTTCCGCCAGCTGATCCTCGGCCTGGGTCCACTGCCCCTTGTCGATCAGTTGCTGCACCTTCGCCAAATCGGCCTTGGCGGACAACATGATCTGGTTCTGGTTGCTTCGCGGCTCGTCGAAGAACATCGAGTGCAGGCCGTAGAGCGTTCCACCGGGACGCGCCTCGACCACCATGGCGCCGAAACCGCTGAGGGCGATCAACGTCGCCGCCACCGAGCCGATCGCCGCCAGGCCGCGCCGGCTACGCCGCTGCTCGACCATTCCGGCGCGCAGCGCCCCGACGGCCTCCTCCGGCGAGACCAGGGCGCTGGCCGGTGGCCACCGCAGGTCGTCGCGCCAATCCCCCAACAGTGCGGTGAGCGCGTCCTCGTTGGGATCGTCGACGTCGATCGGCGCGCGTTCGGCGAGCGCGTCGAGGAGCAGGTCGCTCCGGGTCAACTCGTCGAGCCCCGGTCGGTCCGTAAAACCAGATTCAGGCATAGTCCCCCGCCGCAACCATCTCGGATTTGAGCCGCGACAAAGCTCGGTGTTGAGCCACCCGGACGGCTCCTGGTGTCGCGCCCACGGCGGCAGCGGTCTCTTCGGCAGACAGACCGACGACGACGCGAAGAATCAGAATCTCGCGCTGCTTGGCGGGCAGGATATCGAGTAATTCATTCATGCGGCTGACCGAATCGGCTTCGAGAGCCCGCTGCTCAGGGCCCGCCTCGGACGACCAGAGCTCGGGAACGGATTCGGAAGGGTAGGCGAGATCGCGACCGGCGGCGCGATGGGCGTCGGCCACCTTGTGCGCCGCAATGCCGTACAGAAAGGCCAGAAAGGGACGTCCTCGATCGCGGTAGCGCGGCAGGGCTGTCAGTGTCGCCAAGCACACCTCCTGAGCCACATCGTCGGCTGTCAAGCCACCCCGCTCGACTGTGCCGACTCGCGCCCTGCAATATCGCACCACTATCGGACGGATGGTCTCCAGCACCTCCCGTAGGGCGTTTCCGTCTCCCGCTACGGCTTCGGCAACCACAGCGTCGAGACGTTCCGCTTGAATTGTCATCGACGGCGGTATCTCCAACGTTACAAACGAGGCACATCGCGGGCTAACTCTCGCAATGACCATAACGGCCGGAAGCCGTTTCAGCCGGAAGGCCAGGTTCCACCGGCGCGCCGCACCTGGCCTGCGCAGATATCCCGAATTTCGGCCAATTTCGGCCCCGAAATCGTGACGCTTTGGATATCGAACAGCAAGCAAGCCGAGGCCCAACGAAGGGGTATCAGGCCCAGACGGCCGGTGGCGTCCAGCGCGGCGTCGGCCACGGCGCGTGCGCGGTCCATCTCGCCGGCGCTACACAACGCGGCGGCGAGCACCACATCGCTCTTAACCCGGTGCCGCTCGGAGCGTCGCTCCATGGCTCGGGCGAGCTCGACGGCTGCCTCGGCATGACCGACCGCGACCGCGCCGTCACCGCTGGCCATCGCCAACTCGGCGGCCACCCAGCTCCGGCGCACCGGCAGCCGGTCCGGCACGCCCGCCGCCAACTCCGCGTCCGCGCGAGCCAACAACGTCGCCGCGGCAGCGAAACGGCCGACGCCCAATGCGTCGGCCGCCAATCCGATCAGCGCGTCGGCGCGGGCTTCGGGATCGGCGCCGGCCAGCGCGAGCGCACGACCGTCCCAGCCCCTTGCCCGCGCGTGCCAGCCGAGTTGGCGCAGAAACGATCCCTGCGTGCTGTGGGCCAACGAAACCAACCGGCCGGCCGGGCGGTCGCGGCGTAACACCGCCAGATCTCGGTAGGCGCTGCCGTAGCGGCCCTGCCCGCCGGCCGCGACGGCGCGCAACCAGAGTTCGCTCGGGGTCCTCGCCGCCGGCAGTGGCCAGAGGGCCGGCTGGTCGCCGAACGCGGCCGCGGCCAGCCTCGGCGCAATCATCGAAGTGTGACGAGTTTCAATCACGGTGATAGTAGTAAACAGTTCGTGCTGCTGATGTTACTGAAATGTTAATCACGATCATCTCTGTAATAAATGGCTTCGGGCCGCCCTCACGCTCTGAGCTGGGAAATCTCGGTTTGATCAAGCGCCTGGTAGCAGGCTTCTCCTACGCCAAATGCGTGGCTGATGAACGCAGAGTTAATTCTGCTCCAACCTCTATATACTTTGTCACACTAAGGGCCTATTGACGTAAATTCACCGCCCCACCTAAGTTCTAGCAATGACGGGTAGTCATCGGTGACGCCACCCTTAAATCAGTTGCACACTCACTTTGCGAACCAAACCTCACTTGGGCGTGCCGTGCAGAGAGGGAACTAGCCATGCCACAGCCGGAGCAGCTACCTGGGCCCAACGCAGACATTTGGAGCTGGCAGCTGCAAGGACTGTGCCGCGGCGTCGACTCCTCGATGTTCTTTCACCCCGACGGGGAGCGTGGCCGGGCCCGCATGCAGCGTGAGCAGCGCGCCAAGGAGATGTGCCGGCAGTGCCCGGTGATCCAGCAGTGCCGCTCGCACGCACTCGATGTCGGTGAGCCGTACGGGGTTTGGGGCGGCCTGTCCGAATCCGAGCGCGACATGCTGCTCAAGGGTGACATCGGCCGCAACCGCGGCATCCGCCGCTCGGCCTGATCGACGGTCTCCGCCTAATCAAAGGGTCCGCGCCCTACGCTGGCCCGTCCATCGGACCCTGACGTCAGAAGTCCACATCGCCACGTCCTTGCGCTGCCGGCCGCATCGAGCCCGCCGCGACATACGCGAGTGACAGCACGAGCACAGCGAATTTGATCAGCGCTGCGGTCCGCGCGTGCCGTGCATTCTCCGCGACGCGGGTGCCGTGGAGCACGTTGAGCAGCGAGACGCCCTCGACGGCGTCGCCGGCGACGGCAACACCCACGACCACGGGCAGGCCGACCGGGTGGCCACACCGCCTGCGGGTGCGTTCCACCAGCAGGGCCAACAGGTTGCCGTAGGTTGCCATGTAGCCGAAATCCAGCCAGGTCGATATCCGTGCGGCACGCTGACCGTCGGCGCCCCAGCGGGCCATGATGGCCTCGGCTCGAGAAGCGTTGCCGGCCAACTCAAATGGGATGATCCCTGGGCCGCCGGTCGCACGCATGCGCCGTTCCAGCACCAGCATCAGCGCGGTCGCGCCGGCGAAGGCGATCGTCGAGGCCCCGATGCGCTGGGTAAGGGTGTGGCTCCTCATCAAGGTTCACCTTCGTTTCGGCGCCCGCCGAGACGGGTAGTTCCCGGCCTATGAATAACCGCGTATCCTTCGCCGTCGCGGCGCTGACCGCAACCATGGCTGCGCTGGCCGCATGCGCGAATCAGCAGGGCAACCAGGCCGCCACGTCGTCGTCCAGCGCGCCGCCCGGCACGGAACGGTTCACCACGCAGCTGAAGAGCGCCGACGGGACCCAGGTCGGCACCGCCACCATCGATTTCGCGAGCGGCTACGCGACGGTGACCGTGGAAACCGGCCCCAACCAGGTGCTGACTCCCGGTTTCCACGCGCTGATGGTCCACGCGGTCGGCAAATGCGATGCGCCGGACTTCGAATCGGCTGGCAGCGTCTACCAGGCGGCCGATCACACCGGTTTTCCGGCCAGCGGTGACCTGACCGCATTGCAGGTGCGCTCCGATGGCTCGGCGAAACTCGTCACCACCACCAACTTGCTGACCGCTGCGAACCTGCGGAGCAGTTCGGGTTCAGCGTTGATCCTGCACCAAACTGCGGACAATCTGAGCGCTGCCCCGACCGATGAGTCCAACAAGCGGGTGGCCTGCGGTGTGATTGCCGCGCCGTCTGCGTCGTCGACCTCGCCCACCACGACGACGAGCAGCGTGACGACGGTGACCACCACCGCCGTCGTGCCCTCGCCGTCGGTCAGCACGAGCACCGTCACGGTCACTACCAGCACGCCGACCATCAACACCGTGCCGACCACGACGACTCAGCCCACTCTTCCGCCGGGCGCGCACTGAGACGCTCACGACCGGGACCGGGTCGAGACCGCACGTTGGATCGTCGACGGTACCGTCGTCGCGTGCCACTCTTGTGCCCGCCGTGCTCACGCACCTACAAAGAGGCATGACCACACACGACGCCGGCGGTGACGGGGCGCCCACCGAGGGCACCGTGACCGTCATGGAAACCGGCAGGGGAACTTACACCCAGCAGATCAGCGCCGGGCGCCACGAACTCCTCGCCGACGAGCCGGCGCCGGTCGGCGACGACGCCGGGCCGACACCGTACGACCTGCTGCTGGCCGCGCTCGGTTCGTGCACATCCATGACCATCCGGATGTACGCCAACCGTAAGGGTTGGCCGCTGGAGCGGGTCCGAATCACGTTGCGGCACTCGCGCATTCACGCGAAAGACTGCGCCGAATGCGAAACCGCCGTCGGATTCATCGACCAGATCGACCGGCGGATCGAGCTGACCGGCGACCTCGACGAATCGCAACGAGATCGGCTATTGCAGATGGCCGAGCGCTGCCCCGTCCACCAGACCCTCACCTCGGAGGTCCGGGTCACGACTTCTCTGGAGTGATTACGCGTCGACCAGAGGCCGCAGCGCCTCGCCCACCTTCGTGATCACGCCGGGCGTGTAGCCATGGGTGGGCAGGTTGACGATCACGCCGTCGACGCCCACGTCGAGCACCCGGCGCTTGATTTGATCGGCTACCTGGTCCGCAGTGCCGATGACCGCCCGGCCACCGAGCGCCTCGCCAATGTCGGCGGGCGCGCCGTCGAGCACCACCGTCAGCAACGTGCTGGTCTCCAAAGTTGCTGGTTCGCGATCGATTTCGGCGCAGCGTTGCCGCAGTACCTCGAGCTTGTGGGGCAGCGCATCGATGTCGGCAATGAGGTTGAGGTGGTCGGCGTAGCGGGCTGCCAGCCGGAAGGTCTTCTTCTCGCCGCTGCCGCCGAGCATGACCGGGATGTGGTCGCGGTAGCGGGGCTCGTTGATCGCGCTCTCGGTGTGATACCACTTCCCGTCGAAGGTGGGTCGCTCGCCGTGCAGCATCGGCACGATGATCTGCAGCGCTTCGTCGAGTTTTTCGAAGCGTTCGGTGAACGTGCCGAAGTCGAATCCCAGCTGCTGGTGTTCCAGTTCGAACCAGCCCGCCCCGATACCGAGAATCGCGCGCCCGGCGCTGACGACGTCCAGCGTCGTGATCGCCTTGGCCAGCAGGGTCGGGTTGCGATAGGTATTGCCGGTCACCAGCGTCGAGAGCTGCACCCGTTCGGTCGCCGTGGCCAGCGCTCCCAGCGCGGTGTAGGCCTCCAGCATGGGCTCGTCGGGCTCGCCCAATCCCGGCAGCTGATAGAAGTGGTCCATCAGCAGAACGGTGTCGAATCCGGCGGCCTCGGCCTCGGCGGCCTGCGCCTTGACCGCGGGAAACAGCTCGGCCACCGGCGTGCCATAGGAAAAGTTCGGGATCTGCAATCCAAGTCTGATAGTCACGCTCTCCTACAACGACACGGACCGGGCATTGCATTCCGGACCACTGTCAGGCGCGGCGCAGCACCAGCAATTCGCCGGTGAGCTTGCCGTCGGCCAGCAGGTCGCCGATGGCCGAACTCTGACGCTCGGCCAGCCGCCACACCTCGGTGTGCCCGTACCGCTCGCTGAGCGCCCTCTCCACGGTGTCGACGCGCCGATTCCACTCCTGGGGTATGGCGGGCAGACCCGAAGTCCCCGTCCACTGCTCGACCTTCAGCCCGGATCTGTCTATCAGGCCGAGCAGGTTATCGGATGTCGGAAAGTGGTTCCCCTCAAGCTGATTGGACGCATCCTCGTGGTGCGCGACGAACGCGAGCAACCCGATACTGCCGCCGGCCCGCACGCTGCGACGTAGTTCCTCGAGCACCGCGAGTTGATTCGGCGTCGTGCACAACACCCCCAATGACCAAGCGGCGTCGAATGTTTCGTTCGGCCACGGCAACGTGGCCCCATCCGCACAGACCACCGGATAGCCGAACAGCTTTCGGGCAGCGCGGCAGGCGCCGACTGCCGGCTCTGCGAGCACCGGGTGCACCGAACACGATTGCGCCGCATAGGCGGCGGGACCCCCGACACCCGCCCCGGAGTCCAACAACCGCGCGCCCGGCCGCAGCCCCATCTGCTCGATCAGCCAGTCCAGAGCCGCGGGGCTGCCGCTGCCCCGGCACCCCGCGGGCACGTGATATTGCGGGCCAAGGTCCGCCGCGACCTGCGCCGTCCATTCCGCAACCGTGTCGAACTCGGCCTCCATCGCCTCGCTCACAGCGCCTCCGCTCGGATCAGGCGGCCGACCTCGGCTTTGATTTCGGCGCCCACCCGGCCACCCGAGGCCGATGCGAGGCCGGAGACGTTGACGCCTTGCACGCCCTCGATGGCAAGCAGAGCGCGCGCCTCCTCGACCGCCGCGGCGATCCCGGCCGCCACCGGATCGGCCGCGTCGAGCACTTGCTCGGTCACGTTTTCGTCGAGTTCGAGACCGGGCAGCCCTTGTAGCACCGCCGCCGAAACGCTGTCGGTGAACACCGCGACGGCGGCGATCACCGGGATCGACAGACCCACCGACGTTGCCGCGGCCATGAACTCGGCAATCATTTTCGGAAACGGAACGTGGTTGAGCACCGCCAGACTCGCGCCCGCGCGTTGCTTCTGCATCAGGCGATCGGGGCGGGCGTGAATGGGCGGCGCGCTCGGTGTCTCGGGTACCGCCGCGATCATCCCCACCGAGGCGGCCAGGGACACCAGCCTTGGCCCGTCGAGATCGAAGGTCTGCGTGACGTCCGGCCGCACGTCGTAACCGCGTCCGTCCCCCGTCACACACAGCACCGTTTCCACGCCGATGGTGCGCAGCCCCCGGAGTTCCTGCTCGAGTACCACGCGGTTGCGGTCCCGGCACGACAGCGTGATCCAGGGCGTGACGCCGGCGTCCAGCAAGAGCGACCCCATCAGCGTGGGCGGGAAGTCCGGTTTGTTCTGATGCTCGCCGACCAGGACCGCGTCACACCCGGAAGCGAGGGCCGCGGCCGTCGCCGCAATATCGTTGCGGTCGAACGGGGTAGCGCTGAAGTCGGTCAACACCAGCGGCGCGCGGACCGGTCGCGGTGCCCGCTCGGCTCCCGACCAGGGCACGACGTCGACGAACGCGCAATCGCCGGGGCGCATTTCGCACTGACCGTCCGGCCGCACCCCGCCACAGGGACCGAACTCCATGCGCTTCGGGCAGTCCGACTCCGTCGATGTCACTGCGGACGTGTACCCCGCCGCGGACGTCGGCAAGCGTCAAGCAGCGTGTACGTCCGGAGTGCGGACATGCTCGGGGCGGAAGCCGCGGCCGACGAAGATTGGCGGAAGCGCTTGCAGCGGGCCCCATCCGACGATCTTCGGAATCCGGATCGGCGACAGGTCACCGCTCAGATTGGGCGCGACTACCCGGTCCTGCACGAACACCTGAGCTGCCTGGATGATCCGGGTGGGCAGCTCGCGGCGCCGCTGCACCTTGGCCAGGTCGGCGTCGGCCGGCCGGCCTTCGCGCAGCGGAGCACACAGGATGTTGGCCGCGGCCACCGCGTCGGCCACCGCAAGGTTGATGCCGACCCCACCGGCCGGTGACATGGCATGCGCGGCATCGCCGATGCACAGCAGCCCGGTGCGCCACCACGTCTGCAGCCGGTCTACCCGCACGTCGAGCTCGCTGGTGTCATCCCACGAGGTCAGATCGTTGACATGCGCACGCAGCCGCGGTTGCGCGGTGACGATCTTTTCCTTGAACTCCTCCAGCGATCCACCGCGCGGGCTGGCTCCCTTCGGCATCAGATAGGCGACCTGCCAGTAGTCGCCGCGGTAGATCATGGCCATCATCAGGCCCTTCCGAGCGACGCCGAACAGTTCCCGGGGATCGCCGGGACGCCACTTCAGCCGGAACCACAGCACGTCCATCGGGGAGTGTGCCTGCGCGGTCTGCAGTCCCGCGGCGGCGCGCACCGCGGACTTGCGCCCGTCGGCGGCCACCACCAACTGCGCCCGCACTTCCAGATCCGGCGTGCGCACGCCAATCACCCGATCGCCGTCAAAGATCAGGTCGGTGACCTCGGCGTTGCGGACCAAGGTGAATTCCGGATAGGCAGAAGCCTTTTCAGCGAGGAAGTCGAGAAAGTCCCACTGCGGCATCATGGCGATGTAGGGCTGTTTGAAGCCGAGCCGTTTGAGTACCTTGAAGTCGCCTAGCGTGCGAATCGAGCCACCGGTGTCGAAGGCGAGGCGGTCGATCTTGGTGTGTGGCAGCGTCAAGAACTCGTCGATGAACCCCAGCTCGTCCATGATCCGCAGGGTGCTTGGGTGCACGGTGTCGCCGCGGAAGTCACGCAGGAAATCGTTGTGCTTTTCCAAGACCACCACCGGGATGCCGGCGCGGGCGAGCAGCAGAGCGTGCACCATGCCGGCCGGTCCGCCACCGGCGACACATACCTGGGTCTGCAGAACTTTCGTCATGCTTTACGACTCCTCGCGCGTCTGGAATACAATTGCAGCATACGTCAAGTAATGTATCACGGAACCAGGGAGGTGGTATGGCGCGACCGGTGGAAGCACCCGACGTGGTGGCGGCCGCGTTACGCGCCGCGGAAAAGCTGGGCAAGGATGTGGCCGACGTCCCGGTCGCGATGATCGCTGCGGAGGCGGGGATATCCCGCAGCACGCTGTTGCGGCGCTTCGACGGATCCCGCGCCGCCCTCAACGACGCCGTGCGCGCGGCGGGAGTCGACCCCGGCGGCTTACCTCCCGTTCGCACCCGGGCGGTGGCGGCCGCCGCAGCATTGATCAGCGAATCCGGCCTTGCCGCAGCAACATTGGAAGCCGTCGCGGCCCGCGCCGATTGCTCGGTTTACAGTCTGCATGCGGTTTTCGGCGGACGCGACGAGTTGATGCGAGCGGTCTTCGAACTGCACAGCCCGATCCTGGACATCGAGGCATACCTGGCGCGTCCCGGCGATGACCTGCTCGAGACTGTGCGCGGCTTCTACCGAACGGTGTCGTACGCGCTGAGCCGCGAACCCCGCGTTGCCCCGGCGATTTTCGCCGAAGCCTTCGCGCGGCCCACCAGTCCGGCCGTGCAATCCCTGGCGGCCTACGGTCCACCTCGCATGCTCGCCGTTCTCGGTGGCTGGTTGGGACCCGAGATCCGTGCCGGGCGTATCCGCGACCTGCCTCTACCGCTGGTGGCCCAACAACTGTTGGGCCCCATCATGCTTCACATGCTCACCCGGCCGGTGTTGCCGAATGTCCCCGAGTGGTCGATGCCTGAGGTCGACACGGTCTGCGACGTCTTCGCCGAGAACTTCGTGCGCGCCGTCGCGCCCAAGCCGGGCGAGGTCAGCGCGGGGGGCCAAGAATGATCTGTCCGAACTTATCGGCTCCCTCGGCCATCTGTTCAGGCGAGATCTCGAAACCCTCGGGCCGCGGAGTAGCTCTATCACGACCGGAGTACCGGAACATACCCTCGATTCCTGCGGGAGTGTTGATCATGAGCAGATCCGCTTTTTTAGATGTGATGCGGTAGGCGTGCGGAATGTTCTTGGGCAGGAATACAATTCCGCCTTCGGATAGCTCGAACTCCTGGTCGTCCAACCAGAGCAGCGCGGTCCCCTTGATCAGCAGGAAGACCTCGTCTTCACGCGTGTGCTTGTGATACGGGGGCGCTTCGCCCTCGCTGACATCGAAGCGCCCGACCATCAACTGGCCATCTGTGGCATTGCCGTCGAGCAAGATCGCCAACGTGGCACCGTCGAGCCACTCCAATTGCTGCTGCTGTTCCGGTTGCGCCAGGTATGCCATGCTCATCTGTCGTCCCTCTCCGTTATCCGCGAAGCACCGCGTGTTCGCGAGTCACTCCATGGGGCGACGTCGATGTCGGGTATGAGGATTGTGCCCCAGGGACGCATAGCTGTGAAGCGCGAGGCGGGAACGCCATTTCAGCCGATGGGAGTCACCGCTAAGTCGAGGCCGAAGACCTGCACAGGCGCCGACTTTCCCTTCAGTTCTCGTGATCCCCGGTCACCGGTGCGCGAATTCAGCGAGCTTGGCGTCGACTGCCGCATGATCGGGTCCCGCGTAGGCTTTCCGCTCGCGTTTGTTGACCCATAACAGGAAGGGGCAGCTGGCCGCGGGACCGTCGACCGTTCCCAGTTGTTCGATCCGCTTGCCCGTCTTCGCCTCGCGCAGTTCGATGTTGTACTGCACGGCGTAGTAGTCGACGCTCACGTGTTCGCCCGTGTCAGTTTTGAAGTCGCAGGTAAGTGACTTCACCTCGGTCTCAGACTTGCGGGTAAGGCAGGCAACAACATTCACTGACCGGAAGTCGTCGGGATTCGCCCGATAATCGGCACGGGAGTCGAGCAACACTTCGCTCCAGTGAGTGTCTGTCATTTCGCGCATCGGGTTCGGCTCGTCGTCTGGTGCGAACGCGGCGATCTGGTACGGCTTCGCGTAGGTGGCGGCGTTGCTGATCGACCCGCCATCGCATACCGCGCTGAAGTCCGTGATGGAGGCGGCCTTCCTGCTTTCGCCGCGCCCGTCGCGGGCAATATCGCGGACCACGAAAAACCCGATGATCGCCGCGGGTACGAGCAGGACGATCGCGGCGATCGAAAGCACAACTATCAGTGCGCGATTCGTCTTACGCGGCGCGGGCGCCGGCGGGTAGGGCGCCGGCGGATAAGGCGGCGGGTAGGGCGGCGGCCATTGCTGCGGGTGGTGCGGTGGTTGCGGCGGCGGCCACTGCTGCGGATAGCTCACCCTCGTGCCCCCCACGTCATGGTGCGGTCAGCCTAGCAATCGACGCGCAGACGCCTAAGACGAAGCACCCCCGGCCAAACGACCGGGGGTGCTTCGCACAAACTCACTCAGTGGTGGTGATGACCGTGGCCGTGGCCGTGGTCGTCCGCCGCCTCGGCGGGCTTCTCGACGATCGCCGTCTCGGTGGTCAGCACCATGCGGGCAACCGAGGCCGCGTTGAGCACCGCCGACCGGGTGACCTTGACCGGGTCGATGACGCCCTGGGCAACCAAGTCGCCATAGTCCAGCGAGGCCGCGTTCAATCCGTGCCCTGCCGGCAGCTCACGGACCTTGTTGATCGCGACCGCACCGTCGAGCCCGGCGTTGGAAGCGATCCAGTACAGCGGCGCGGTGAGAGCATCGGCGAACACATCGACGCCCGTGGCCTCGTCGCCTTCCAGCGACTCACGCAGCTTCTCCAACACCTTGCCGGCCTGGATGAGCGCCGATCCGCCGCCCGTGACGATGCCCTCCTCGACGGCTGCCTTGGCGGCCGCGACGGCGTCCTCGACGCTTTCCTTGCGTTCCTTGAGCGCGGTCTCGGTGGCAGCTCCCACCTTGATGACGGCCACGCCGCCGGCCAGCTTGGCCACCCGCTCCTGAAGTTTTTCGCGATCCCATTCGGAATCGCTGTTCTCAATCTCGGCACGCAGCTGCTTGACGCGCTTTTCCACCGCGTCCTTCGCGCCGCCGCCCTCGACGATGATGGTGTCGTCCTTGCTGACCACCACGCGCCGGGCCGAGCCCAGCACCTCGGTGCCCACCTCGCGCAGCACCAGACCGGCGTCGGGGTTGACCACCTGGCCGCCCGTCACGATCGCCAGATCCTCGAGGAAGGCCTTGCGGCGGTCGCCGAAGAACGGCGACTTGACCGCAACCGCCTTGAGCGTCTTGCGGATCGAGTTCACCACCAGCGTCGCCAATGCCTCGCCCTCGATGTCCTCGGCGACGATCAGCAGCGGCTTGCCCGATTCGGCGATCTTTTCCAGCATCGGCAGCAGGTCCGGCAACGAGCTGATCTTCTCTTGGTGCAGCAGGATCAGCGGGTCGTCGAGCACGGCCTCCTGTGCGTCGAAGTCGGTGACGAAGTACGCCGACAGGAAACCCTTGTCGAAGCCGACGCCCTCGGTGAACTCCAGCTCGGTGTTCAGCGTCGACGATTCTTCGACGCTGACGACGCCGTCGGTGCCGACCTTGCTCATCGCCTCGCCGACCAACTCACCGATCACCTCGTCGCGCGAGGAGACGGTCGCTACCTGCGCGATACCCTCCTTGCCCGACACCGGGATGGCCGCGGCCAGCAGCGCCTCGGACACCGCGTCGGCGGCCTTGCTGATGCCGGAGCCCAGCGAGATCGGGTTTGCACCCGCGGCGACCTGGCGCAGGCCGGCCTTGATCAGGGCTTGGGCCAGCACGGTCGCTGTGGTGGTGCCGTCGCCGGCGACGTCGTTGGTCTTGGTGGCCACCGACTTCACCAGCTGAGCACCCAGGTTCTCGAACGGGTCTTCCAGGTCGATCTCACGCGCGACGGTGACACCGTCGTTGGTGACGGTGGGCCCGCCGAACGCCTTGGCCAGCACCACGTGCCGGCCGCGCGGTCCCAGCGTGACGCGCACCGCGTCGGCGAGCTTGTTCACGCCCGCCTCGATGCCGCGACGCGCGGTTTCGTCGTACTCAATTAGCTTGCTCATCAGGCTCCTTTAAACGCATGCCGCCCCGGAAATCACCCGTGCTCGCGCACAGGGATCGCCGGGGCGGAACACGGTTCGTTACTTGGATACGACAGCCAGCACGTCGCGTGCCGACAGAATCAGGTATTCCTCGCCGCCGTACTTGATCTCGGTGCCGCCGTACTTGCTGTAGATGACGGTGTCACCCTCCGACACGTCAAGCGGGATCCGCTTGTCGCCGTCCTCGTCCCACCGGCCGGGGCCGACTGCGACGACGGTGCCTTCTTGCGGCTTCTCCTTGGCGGTGTCAGGAATGACCAGACCGGACGCGGTCGTGGTCTCGGCCTCGTTGGCCTGCACGAGGATCTTGTCCTCGAGTGGCTTGATCTTCACCTTCGCCACGATTGGAGCCCTCCACTATTTGGATCGGGTCCGGGACGCTCGCCCGGACTGGAGTTGGCGGTCGGCCCAGGGCTTGCCCGAACCGGCCAGTAACCAGATGTTTCGGCATTCGGCCGTGCCCTTGGGTCGTCGTCGCGGGTGCCGACACAGGGGATCGTCCGATTGCCACCTAGCACTCTATACATGAGAGTGCTAGCACTCAAGGCCACCCCGCTGCTTCCTACGGAATTACGCTCTGAGCTCAGCCCACCTGGCCTTTTACCACCGGCAGCCCCGGGTCGCTGGGTACGTCCAGCGGTGACGGAGCCGCACCCGCACCCACCAGGTGAGCAGCGAACGACGCGATCATCGCGCCGTTGTCGGTGCACAGCCGTGGCCTGGGGATACGCAGCGCCAGGCCCGCCTCGGCGCAGCGCGCGGTGGCCAGCTCCCGCAGCCGCGAGTTGGCGGCCACTCCCCCGGCGATCAGCAGCGTCTGCACGCCGAGCCCGGCGGCCGCGCGCACTGCCTTCATGGTCAGCACGTCGGCGACGGCTTCCTGGAATCCGGCGGCGATGTCGGCCTGAACCGCATCGGGGTTGCTTTCCACGTACCGCGCGACCGCGGTCTTGAGGCCGGAGAAGCTGAACGTGTGCGGGTCGTCTCGCGGGCCGGTCATGCCGCGCGGGAACGTGATGGCGTCGCGGTCGCCGGTGCGGGCCAGCTCGTCGAGGACCCGGCCGCCCGGATAGCCCAGACCCAGCAGGCGGGCCACCTTGTCGTAGGCCTCGCCCGCGGCGTCGTCGACGGTGCTGCCGAGTTCGCGGATCGGCTCGCCGAGCGACCGCACGTGCAGCAGATGCGTATGCCCGCCGGACACCAGCAATGCCACACACTCGGGCAGCGGCCCGTGCTCGTATACATCGGCGGCCAGGTGCCCGCCCAGGTGGTTCACCGCGTAGAACGGCACGCCCCACGCGGCCGAATACGCTTTGGCCGCAGCCACTCCCACCAGCAAGGCGCCGGCCAGCCCGGGTCCGATGGTCGCGGCGACGACGTCCGGCTTGTCCAGTTCGGCGGCGTCCAGCGCGCGACGCATGGCCGGTCCGAGCGCCTCCAGGTGGGCGCGGGAGGCGATTTCGGGGACCACACCGCCGAACCGGACGTGCTCGTCGACGCTGGAGGCCACCTCGTCGGCCAGCAGTGTGACCGTGCCGTCGGCGTCGAGCCGGGCGATGCCGACTCCTGTTTCGTCACAAGAGGTTTCGATGGCCAGGACGGTGGTCATAGTGCTTCCCGCCGCATCGTGTACGCGTCCGCGCCGCTGACTCGGTAGTAGCGCTTTCGCAGGCCGATCTGCACGAAACCCACGCTACGGTACAGCGCGATGGCCGCCTCGTTGTCGGTGCGGACCTCCAGGTAGACGACGCCACCGTCGGCGAACTCCAGCAACTCCCCAAGCAGCCGGCGGCCGATGCCCTGGCCCTGGTATTGCGGGTCGACGCCGATCGTGTGGACCTCGTATTCGAACGGCGGGGTGCGGCCCAACCTGGAGATGCCGGCGTAGCCGACGAGGATGCCGGCGGTACGCGCACCCACGTAATGGTTGTGGGCACTGGCTAATTCGCGGTGGAACGCGGCCGCGGGCCAGGGGTCGTCGCCGTCGAAGAGCTGGGCTTCCAGTTGCGCACACCGCTGCGCGTCGGCGCGGGTCAGCGCGCCGATCGTCACGGGTTCACTGCAGGCGGTCATCCCCGGACCGACTGGGGCTTGGCGTCGGGCCGGCGCAGATACAACGCCACCAGCGGCAATGGCGGCTGCGACCAGTCGGGAACCGCGGCGACCAGGCCGGCCGGAGTCGGATGGACGGGTTCGCAGACCGCAAGACCGAACAGCGCAGCGTGCGCGGGCGAGCCGGCGACCGCTGTCGCCGGTCCGGGGTCGACGTCGCCGGGCGCGTTGACCGCCGGGCCGGCCGTGCGGAACCCGTCGTTGTATCGGGCCCAGTAGACCTCGCGCCGCCGAGCATCGGTGACCACCAGGGTGTCGCCCGTGGTCAGCGCGCCGATGGCGTCCAAGCTGCAGACCCCCCGCACGGGGATATCCAGCGCATGGCCGTAGGCGGCGGCCGAAGCCATCCCGGCGCGCAGACCGGTGAAGGGGCCCGGGCCGCAGCCGACCACGACGGCGTCCAGGTCGGTCATCGCCAGCCCGGCTTCGGCCAGCGCGGCAAGGACATTCGGGGTAAGCCGTTCGGCGTGGGCGCGCGCGTCGACGGTGACCTGCTGGGCCAGCACCGTGCACTCGGCGCCGTCGCGGCGGACGACGCCGGCCGTCACCGCGGGGGTGGCGGTGTCCAGGGTCAAGATCAGGCTCACGGCCGGCCCCACTCCCACGTCGCGATCCGCACGTCGGATCCGCTGACCCGCTCCAGCCGGATGTCGAGATGCCGTTCGGAGAGGCGTTCGGCCAGGCCCTCGCCCCACTCCACCACGACGACCGCGTCCTCGAGATCGCTGTCGAGGTCCAGTGAATCGAGTTCCCCGAGCAGGTCCGCGCCCTGGTGGTCCAGCAGCCGGTAGACATCGACGTGAATCATCGTCGGCGCGCCGGCCCGCCGCGGCGGGTGCACGCGGGCCAACACGTACGTCGGCGAGGTGACCGGGCCGTCGACGTCCATCGCCTCCGCAATTCCCTTGGCCATCACGGTCTTTCCCGCGCCGAGCGGGCCGGACAGCACCACGACATCACCGGCGCGCAGCTGCTGTCCCAACCGCGACCCGAGCGCAATCGTGTCCTCGACGCGCTCGCAGGTCGCCGTGCCTGAACCGGATCTCAGCTCAGCCACGGCGCCGCAACCGCTGCCGAGTTCGCCGGTACCACAGGGTCATTCTGCCCGGAATGGCCCGATTGACCAGCCGGACCAATCCGTCGTTGATGGCCTCGGGCTTGTCCAACAGGGCCAGGTGACTGGCCCCGTTGACGATGACCAGCTCCGAGCGCGGCAGCGAGGCCGCCATCTTCCGCGAGTACTCGTCCGGCGTGATCAGATCGTGGTCGCCGCAAGCGATCAGGGTCGGGATCCGCAACAACGTCCACAGGCCGGCGGTTTCGTCGTGGGTTTCCAGCGCGTGCAGGAACCCCACCATCGTGGGGATCGGGGTGCCGTTCATCATCCGCTGGGAGAATGCGTCCAGACTGCGGCTGACATGCAGATCGCTGTAGGACGCGGCCCGCAAAATCGGGCCTATCAGCGAGCGCGACACATTGCGGCCGCGATGCATCAGCTTCGGCGCCGACCGTGCGGTGAACCGCAGTGCCTCCACCGCAGGGTTTTTCAGGATCTCACCCAGCGGCGAGCGGGTAACCCCTTCGGCGGCAGAGGAAATCAGCGCCGCACCGACGATGCGGCTACCGTAGAGGTTCGGGTATTGGCGGGCATGCGACAACACCGTCATGCCGCCCATCGAATGGCCGACCAACACGATCACCCCACGCGGCGCCACCTCGGTCAGGACGCTTTGCAGGTCCTGCCCCAGCTGGGTCAGCGTGTAGGTCTCGGGTGAGGCCGCGCCCGAGCGCCCATGCCCGCGCTGGTCGTAGAAGACCATGCGCACCCGCGGACCCCACTTCTCGGCGAGTCGCTTCCGCTGAAAGTAGAAGGCACCCATGCGCAGACAGAAGCCGTGCACGAAGACCATCGTCAGCGGAGCGTCCAGTGGGCCGACTTCGCGCACCGCCAAAGGCACGCCGTCGGGTGTGGTCACCACATAGCTGCGGTCGCTGTTGAGGCGTTCGAAATCCTCGTCGGCATACGGGTCCTCGGTGCGCGTGACGCGTTGCGTCATCGACCGGCGAACCGAAGCACCGACGATGGTGGCGACCGCAGTCAGCCCCGCCCCTCCCGCAAGCCAAGCCCCTCCCCTCAGGCGCCTGCGAGTTTGCTCATCGTCCAACGGTTTCGGCCTCGCGATAGGTCCTGGCGATGCGGCCCCGCGGACTGGTGACCACTTCGTAGTGGATGGTGCCAAGCAGATCGGCCCAATCCTGGGCGGTGGGTTCACCGTTGGCGCCGGGGCCGAACAGAATCGCCTCGTCACCTTCTGCCACGTCGACCGGTCCAGGACCGAGGTCGACGAGGAATTGGTCCATGCAGATCCGCCCGACGCCGGGGCGTCGCCGGCCATTGATCAGCACGTCGAGTCGCCCGCCCAGCGCCCGGAAGACACCGTCGGCGTAGCCGACCGGCATCAGCGCCACGGTCGTGTCGTGCGGCGCAATCCAGGTGTGGGCGTATGACACACCCTCGCCCGCACGGACCGACTTCACCAGTGCAACAGCGCATTTCACCGTCATGGCAGGAATCAGTCCCATGTCGCCGAGCTCGGGAACGGGACTCAGGCCGTACACCGCGATCCCGGGCCGCACCATATCGAAGGCCAGGTCGGGGCGAGACATCGTGGCCGAGGAGTTCGACAGGTGGGCAACCTCGAACCGCACGCCCTGATCGCGCGCGAACGCCAACATCTCGCGGAATCGTTGCGCCTGAACGTCATTGATGGGGTTGTCCGGCTGATCGGCGAACACCAGGTGCGACATCAGTCCCCGCAGGCAGAGTGCGCCGGCCGCGACGCCGGAGCCCAATGCCTGCAGCATCGCCGGGTATTCCGCGGCGGGCACGCCATTGCGGTTCAGCCCGGTGTCGACCTTGATGGTCACCGTCGCGGTGCGCCCCGTCCGGTCCGCCGCGTCGAGCACCTGGTCGAGCTGGCGCACCGACGACACGGCGATCTCGACGTCGGCGAGCAGCGCGGGACCGAAGTCGATGCCGGGCGGATGCAGCCAGGCAACCACCGGCGCGCAGATTCCGTCGGCCCGCAGCGCCAGGGCCTCGGCGACCGTGGCCACACCCAGTTCGGCGGCCCCGGCGGCGAGCACGGCCCGGGCGACCCGGATGGCGCCGTGGCCGTAGCCGTCGGCCTTCACGACGGCCATCACCCGGGCGGAACCGGCATGCTCACGCAGCACGCGCACGTTGTGTTCGATGGCACCGAGGTCCACCACGGCCTCAGCGAGGACGCCGGGGGTCAGGGATATCGGGGTAACGGCCACGGCCGCCATTGTCCCAGAAGTGCGCCAAGCGCCGTCGAGCGTCGACTTGTTGCGGAGGTTTCGGCCTGGTCGGCCCGACAAGTCGACGTTCGGCGCCAAGAATCAGTGCGCGAAGTGTTCGGCCCGGTAGTGGCCGCCGGGCTTGAGCTTGTCCAGCGACGCCAGCGCGCTGCGGGCATCGTCGTGCAGGGCCCGGGCCAGGTCGGCGGACAGTCCCTCGCGCACCACGACGCGCAGCACGGAGATGTCCGTGGCGTTGTCCGGCATGGTGTAGGCGGGCACCTGCCAGCCGTAGCCGCGCAGCTCGTGGGAGACGTCGAACTCGGTGTAGCCCAAACCGCGGGCCAGCCGGAAGCTGACGACCGGGATGGCCGAGCCGTCCGAGATCAGCTCGCAGTGGTCGCCGACGCGCAACTGCTCGCCCAACCACCGCGCGGTCGCCGACAGCGACTGCATGACCTGGGTGTAGCCCTCGCGGCCCAACCGCAGGAAGTTGTAGTACTGGCCGACGACCTGGTTGCCCGCCCGGGAGAAGTTCAGCGTGAACGTCGGCATGTCACCGCCCAGGTAGTTGACCCGGAAAATCAGGTCCTCGGGCAGGTACTCCTTGCTGCGCCACACGACAAACCCAACGCCGGGATAGGTCAGGCCGTACTTGTGGCCGCTGACATTGATCGACACCACCCGGGGTAGCCGAAAATCCCACTTCAGCTCGGGATGCAGGAACGGCACCACAAAGCCCCCGCTGGCGGCATCGACGTGCACCGGGACGTCCACACCTCCGCCGGCGGCCAGTTTGTCGAGCGCCGCGCAGATCTCGGCGATGGGTTCCAGCTCGCCGGTGTAGGTGGTGCCCAGGATCCCCACCACCCCGATGGTGTCCTCGTCGACGGCATCGACGACCTGCTCGGGGGTGATGACGTAACGCCCCTCCTCCATCGGCAGGTAGCGCGGTTCGACGTCGAAGTAGCGGCAGAACTTCTCCCACACCACCTGGACGTTGGAGCCCATCACCAGGTTCGGCGTGCGGCCCTTCCAGCCTTCCTGTTTTCCGGAGCCGACCTTTTCACGCCACCGCCATTTCATCGCCAGACCGCCCAGCATCACCGCCTCGCTGGAGCCGATGGTGGATGCCCCGCAGGCGCTGAACGGGTCGTCGTCGCGCAGATAGTCGGCGTGGAACAGGTCGGCCACCATACACACGCAGCGCTGCTCAATCGCCGCGGTCGCCGGATATTCGTCTTTGTCGATCATGTTCTTGTCGAACGTCTCGGCCATCAGTTTCCCGGCCTCGGGATCCATCCAGGTGGTGACGAAGGTGGCCAGGTTCAGCCGGGAACTGCCGTCGAGCATCAGCTCGTCGTGGATGAAGCGGTACGCCGCCTCCGGATCCATCGATTCCTCGGGCAGCCGTAGCGCCGGCACCGGGGTGGTGAACATTCGTCCGGTGTAGGCGGGCGCGATCGAGTGAGTGGGGACGGACGGATGGGTGCCGGTCATGGCGGATCCTCTCGTGGACGATTACAGAGCGGCCAGGGCGGCGCGGATGTGGGGCACGATGCGCGACGCTGAGGTAGGTGCCTCACCGGGACCCGGGTCGGCGGCCGAGAGCGCCGCGGCGTGGGAGTGGACGTAGGCGGCGGCGGCGGCCGCCTCGGCCGGCTTCAAACCCGCGGCCAGCAGCGCGCCGATCATCCCGGACAGCACATCACCCGACCCGGCGGTGGCCGCCCAGGACTGCCCGGCCGGATTGAGGTAGACCGGGCCGCCGGGGTCGGCGATGACGGTGACGTTGCCCTTGAGCAGAACGGTCGCGCCGAACGTGTCGGCCAGCTTGCGGGTGGCCGAGATCCGGTCGTCGCCGGGCGGCGCCCCGGCCAATCGAGCGAACTCCCCCGCGTGCGGGGTCAGCACCGTCGGCGCGCGCCGGCTGGCCACCAGCTCGGGGTGGGCGGCCAGAATCGTCAGCCCGTCGGCGTCCACCAGCACCGGCAGGTCGGTTCCCAGCGCGAACCACAGGGCGGCGGCGCCGACGTCGTCGGTGCCCAAACCCGGTCCGACCACCCATGCCTGCACCTTCCCGGCCGCCGCGGGAGACGGCGTCGCGATGACCTCGGGCCAGACCGCCAGTACCTGGCGGTGCGCGCTGCCCGCATAGCGGACCATGCCTGAGGTGGCCGCGACCGCGGCGCCGGTGCACAGCACGGCCGCCCCCGGATACGTCGACGAGCCGGCCAGGATGCCGGTCACTCCCTGCGTGTACTTGTCGTCATGCGGGCCCGGGACCGGCCAGCGGGCGGCGACGTCGTCGGCCTCGAAACCGAGCACCGATGTCTTTGAGGTGTCCGGCAGGTCGAGCCCGATGTCGATCAGCGTGACTTCGCCGCAGTCGGCGAGCGCGTGCACGGGCTTGAGGCCACCGAACGTCACCGTCCGCGCGGCGTGCACCGCCGGGCCGGTGATCGCCCCGGTCGCCACGTCGATGCCGCTGGGGATGTCGACGGCGACCACCGGGATCTGGTCGACGTCGACCGCGGCGAACACTTCCGCCGCCGCCGGCCGCAGCGGACCCGAGCCGGAGATGCCGACCACGCCGTCGATGACGAGATCGGTTGTCGTCGAGACACTGTCCACGATGCGACCGCCGGCTTTTCGGAACGCGGCCAGGCCCTTGCGGTGGGTATGGTCCGGGCTGAGCAACACCGCATCCGCGGCCGCGCCGCGACGCAGCACAAAGGTCGACGCCCACAGCGCGTCACCGCCGTTGTCGCCCGAGCCGACGACCGCGCATACCCGTCGGCCGGCCACCCCGCCCGTACGAGCGATTAGCTCGCCGATGATCTCGGTGGCCAGCCCGAAGGCCGCGCGCTTCATCAGGGCGCCATCGGGCAGGCTGGCCAGCAGCGGAGCTTCGGCGTCGCGGATCGCATCTACAGAGTAGTAATGCCGCATCGAATTCAGCATTCCATGCTCGGCTGTGTTTGCGCACAGCGCTCGTTCAGCAGCCGTCCGTACATTCGGTGGCAACGACGAACGGAGGGGCGATGGCGCGGACGGATGACGACACTTGGGACCTGGGAAATAGCGTGGGAGCCACCGCAACCGGCGTGGCCGTGGGCCGCGCGCTGGCCACCCGCGCACCCCAGCCACTGATCAACGACCCGTTCGCCGAGCCGTTGGTGCGCGCCGTCGGCGTGGAGTTCTTCAGCCGCCTGGCCAGCGGCGAACTCGATCCCGCCGCGGTGGACGACAACGGCGACTTCGGGATGCTGGGGATGGCCGACATGATGGGCATCCGCACCCGCTTCTTCGACGACTTCTTCGTGACCGCGGCCGCCGCGGGCGTCCGGCAGGTGGTGATTCTGGCCTCGGGGCTGGACGCCCGTGCGTACCGGCTGCCCTGGCCGGACGCAACGACGGTGTTCGAGATCGACCAGTCGCAGGTCATCGAGTTCAAGAGCGCGACCCTGGCCGACCTGGGCGCCGCCCCGACCGCCGATCGGCGTGCGGTGCCCGTCGACTTACGCCACGACTGGCCGGCCGCGCTGCGCGCCGCGGGACTGGACCCCGGCAAGCCGACCGCGTGGAGCGCCGAGGGCCTGATGCCGTTCTTGCCGCCCGACGCCCAGGATCGGCTGCTGGACAACATCACCGAGCTCAGCGCGCCGGGAAGTCAGTTGGCCACCGAAAACCTGCAGGGCACCAGCGATGTCATACAGACGATGGCCGACCGCATGCGTGAGGTCACCGAGCAATGGCGCGAACACGGCTTCGACGTCGAGATGTCCGACCTCTGGTATACGGGTGAACGCAACGACGTGGTCGAGTACCTGAGGTCCCACGGCTGGCAAACGACGGCCACCGCGGTGCCGGATCTGGCTGCCAATTATGGTCTTTCGCTGCCGCCGAGGCCGGCCGCACCCGGCGAACAGGAGACACTCTCCTCGATGCAATACGTGACCGCGACGCGACGCTAAGTCGGCTTCTCGCCGATCGCACGTAAGGCCGGCGAAAGGTCGTCGGCGCCGAACGCTGCGGTTAGCCACTGACTCATCGAGCTGGCCAACGTCTCCCGGTTCTCGCGCTTGGCGATGCCATGTCCGTCGTCGCTGAACACCAGATAACCAACCCGACGACCGGCTTTTCGCAGCGCGTCGACGATCTGTTCCGATTGGCTCATCGGCACATTGGTGTCCTTGGCTCCGTGGACCACCAACAACGGCGCCGTCAACGCGTCCACCCGATGCAGGGGCGACAGGTGCTCGAGCAACTCACGATCGCTCACGGGATGGCCGTACTTCGGATAGGCCGCGGCGGCAATCCACGGCTCGGTGTGGCGGTAAAACGTGCCGAGGTCGCTCATCCCGCAGATGCTGATGCCCGCCGCGAACAACGCGGGATGAAACGTCAGCGCCGCCATGGTCAGATAACCGCCGTACGACCAGCCCGCGCAGGCAATACGCCGCGGGTCGGCCAGGCCGTTGTCCACCAGGAATCGCACGCAGTCGGCGACATCGTCGATGGCGGCGAACCGCTTCTCCTTGTCGTCGGCATGCATGAAGGTCCGGCCGAAGCCGCCGGAGCCTCGCACGTTGGGTGCCAACACCAGGATCCCGTCGTTGACCAGCCGCGCAAAGATCTCGCTGTAACCGGGACGAGCCTGACCTTCCGGTCCGCCGTGCAGGTATACCACCGCCCCTTTGACGGCGTCTGCAGCCGGCGGCCGGTAGAGCCAGGCGTTCAGGCTCAGCCCGTCGCGCGCGGTGATCGTCTGCGGCCTCGTCGCGGCGGAAAATCCGGGGACGACCGGGCCCTGGCTCGGTTCGCGGTCGATGAGTTCCCATCGGCGCGATCGAGGATCGACCAGCTCGACCGTGCGCGGCGCCGCCGGGCCTTCGACGGTCATCGCGATCATCGAGCCGCCGGCACTGATGGACAGCTCACCGGCGACCAGCCCGGGCAGTGGGATCGGGTCGGTCAGGGTGTTGTCGGCATATTCGAGAATCTGTAATTCGCTGCGGCCCTGCATGTTCCACAGCAGAACCACGGTGGACAGGTCGTCGCTGACGGCGAATGCGTCGAGTTCACAGTCGGGGCGCTCGGCCACCACGCTATAACTGACGCCGTCGTGGGTGGCCGTCACTTCCAGCAGCCGGGCGTATTCACAGCCATTATCGCTGCGGATCAGTGCCCGCACATATCCGTTCGCGCCCGTACCCGGGTAGTAAAGCTTGGTCAGATCGCGGTCCGGACCGTAGCGGATGCGGCGCGGATGATGGTCGTCGAGGATGACGCCGTCGGCCGTCGTGGACCCGGGATCGGCTGGCAATAAGGCGATCTCGGTCGGCCCGTGCAGCATGATCAGTTCGTGATAGCCGCGCGGTCCGACCCGGATCAGCGCCGCTCCGGCCCAGGCGTCGACCAGGCGGCCACCGGACCGTCGGTCCAACACCGTGCAACAGCCGTCGGCCGGATCGATCAGACACGATTCCCCGACCCCGTCCTCACCGGTCAGGATCGCCGCGACGCGGCTACCGTCCCAGCCGACGAGCTCAGCGGTCCCGGCGTGCTCGCCGTCGATGCGCCGGGCCAACCTGTCGTCGGGATCGGTGGTGACGACCCAGATCTGGGTGCGGGTGCCGCCGCTGGGTGCCACCTCGCACGCCAGCCACTGACCGTCCGCCGAGTGGATTACCCGCGAAACAGGACCCTCGACCGGCAGCACGACGTCGCGCGACGAGCTTGCCCGGCGGCCTCGTAGAAAGCGTTGCACCGCACGGGGATAACCGCCGTCGTCGATCAGGTGTGCAAATGCGGTCGCGTCCGGGGACAGCGACGCGCCGTAGATGGCGCGCACGTGTTGCGCCATCGACTCAGACCCCCAGGCTCTGCAGCCACATTTCGAGCACCGCCAGTTGCCACAATGCGTTGGAGCCCAATGTGGTTCGCGTCTCGTTGGGCGCGGCCAGCAAGGCATCGACGGTGTCGGCGCGATACAGGCCGCGGTTGCGGGCCGCACCGTTGGTCAGCGCGTCGCGCACCATCTCGAGCACCTCGCCGTGCAGATGTCGGATGCCCGGCACCAGAAAGTGGCCTTTGGTCCGGTCGATCACCTCCGACGGAAGTAGATCTCGCGCACCACCTTTCAGGACCCCCTTGCCGCCCGAGGCCAGCTTCAACTCGGGCGGACATGCTGCGGCAAGCTCGACGAAATCATGGTCAAGGAACGGCACGCGAGCCTCGAGGCCCCACGCCATCGTCATCGTGTCGACCCGCTTGACGGGATCGTCGACGAGCATCACCTGGGTGTCCAGGCGCAGTGCCGCGTCGACAGCACAGTCGGCACCCGGCGCGCCCTGATGGGCTGCCGCGAACTCGCGACTAACGTCGGCATCAATCATGTACTCGGGAGCCAAGATTGACCGTAGATCGTCATGGCTGCGATCGAAGAAAACCTTGGCATACGCCTCGGTGGTCTGCTCACGGGCGATATCGGCCAGCGGCGGATACCACGAGTAACCGGCCAGGATCTCGTCGGCACCCTGACCCGACTGCACCACCTTCACCGACCTGCTCACCTCTTGCGAAAGCAGGTAAAAGGCGACGCAGTCATGGCTGACCATTGGTTCGCTCATCGCGGCGATGCATTTCGGTACGGCGGGTACCAGTCGCGATTCGTCGATGTGAATCTTGTGGTGGTCGGTGTCGTACGTCTTGGCGACCAGATCGGAATAGAAGTACTCGTCTCCGGATTCCCCGTCGGCGGAGTCGAACCCGATGCTGAAGGTTGCCAGCCCCTGCTGTCCCTGCTCTGCCAGTAACGCGACCACGATCGATGAATCGATGCCGCCGGAAAGCAGAACACCCACCGGAACGTCGGCGACCATCCGGCGTTTGACCGCGGTGCGCAGTGCCTGCATCAGCGAAGCTTCCCAATCACGGTCTGACCATGCCGCTTTCGCCGGGTCACGGCCGAACTGCGGTGTCCAGTAAACAGTGTCGGCCTGGGTGCCGTCGGGTTGGATCACCCGCACGGTTGCCGGCGGCAGCTTGCGCACTCCGCGAAATATCGTCAGCGGCGCCGGTACCACGGAGTGAAAAGTCATGTAATGGTGCAGCGCTTCACGGTCGAGCTCGGTGTCCACCCCGCCGGCCTCGAGCAACGCCCGCACCGAGGATGCAAACCGCAGCCCGCCGGGTGAAGACGCGATATAGAGCGGCTTGATGCCCAGCCTGTCGCGGGCCAGCGTCACCGCGCCGGAGTCCCGGTCTGCGATGGCGAACGCGAACATCCCTTTGAACTTCTCGACACAGCGCTCCCCCCATTTGTGGAACGCCTTTATCACGACCTCACTGTCGGCGGTCGAGAAGAATCGGTACCCGTCGGCTTGCAGTGTCTCGCGCAGCTCCTGGTAGTTGTAGATGCAGCCGTTGAACACCAGCGTCAACCCGAGATCCGCGTCCACCATGGGCTGAGCGCCGCGGGCGGACAAGTCGATGATGGACAGCCGCCGGTGCCCGAGAGCGACGGGTCCGTGCGCCACCACACCATCGGCGTCCGGCCCGCGCGACGTCATCGCCCCCGTCATGCGGGCGACGGCACCGACGTCCGCCGCGTGCCCGTCCCAGCGGATTTCACCGCAAATACCGCACATATCAGTCGCTTTCGCTCAATGGCTCGCTGAGGATCCAGGTATCTTTGCTGCCGCCGCCGTATGACGAGTTGACGATGCGCGACCCGCGGCTGGCTACTCGGGTCAGCGCGGCGGGCATCACATGCGCCGATACCGCGCCATTCGCCGCCGCACGGAGATGCACGAATGCGCGCAGGTCGACGTGATGAGGGTATAGGCCGTCGCCGTCAAAGGTGGGATGGGTCGACAAGTTAACCGGCTCCTGAGCGATGAACCGCTCCGGTTGAGTTTCCAGCTCGCGTCGGCGCGCGTCCAGCGCAGCCTCGGAGGCGTCGGGCCCGATCAGCACCCCGCTGCCGCCCAGCCCGTCGATCGGTTTGACCACCAGGTCGCCCAGATTCGCCAGTACGTGGTCACGCTGGTCGCGTTCGGCGCAGATCCAGGTGGGCACCTGGGCCAGGCTGGGCTTCTCGCCAAGATAGAACTTGATCATTTCCGGCACATAGGCATAAATCGCTTTGTCGTCGGCGACTCCGTTGGCCAGCGCGTTCGCAACGGTGAGATGGCCGTTGGCGATAGCGCGAAGCAGGCCCGGCCGCAGCGGCGCGCCGTCGTATCCGGTCGACGACAAGAGCATGTCCTCGTCCATCCGCGCATACACCACATCGATGCGCCGGACACTCGATCCGACGTGCTGTACCAGCTTGCCGTCGCGCAGTGACAGGTCTGACGGCTGCACCAGCGCCACGGGCATTTCCTCGGCCAAAAAGGTGTGCTCGAACCATGCGCTGTCCTTCCAGCCGGCCGACAGCACCGCGACGGTCGGGTCGTCGGGCGCGTGCGCCGGCGCCGCGGCGCGCAGCGTCTCCAGCAGCATTGCGGGTGCCTGGGCGACGTCCTCGACCGCGACCGGTGGTTGCAGTTCGCCGAGGTGCTTGGTGACCAGGCGATGGTTGACGATGGCGTAGGCCATCCCCGATGGCACTCGCAGATTGTCCTCGAGCACCATCCACCCGCCGGCTCGGTCGCACACGATGTCGGTGCCGCTGATGTGGGCTCGGACGGTATCGCCCGCCAGCCGGCCCGTCGAGCGAAAGCCGGGTGCACGGTCGAGGATCTGGTCGCCGATGATGCCTGCCGCCATGATCTCTTGCGCGGAGTAGATGTCACGCAGGAACGCGTCCAGTGCGCGCGCTCGCTGCGCCAGGCCTTCGCGCAGCTGCGCCCACTCCTGAGCGATCACCATGCGCGGCACCAGGTCGACGGGGAACAGTTGGGCCCGGCTTTGACCAGTGACGCGAAAGGTGACGTTGTCGGCGCGCTGCTCCTGCTCGATGGCCGCTTCCCGAGAACGCAGTTGGGCCACGCCGATCTGGGCGATGGCGTCCAGGACATTCCGATAGTGGGGGCGCGGTTGGCCGGTGCCGTCGACCGCTTCGTCGTAGCTGTCGTCGAGATTGCCACGAGCGGTATCGACCGGCAGTTTGCTGCCCGGTTGGTAGCCGAACAGCAGCGTCCGATCGTCACTGACGGTCATCAAGGTCGGACCCGAGGCGGCCGTCTCGGCGATCAGTTGGTCGACAACGTCGGTGAGACGCCCGCGACGGCGCAGCGCCCGCCGCTGCCGCGCCGACGACGTACCCCTCTGGAGGGCTTGGCGACTGAGCTCGCTGACGGTTTCCCAGTCACCGGTTTGCTCTAATTGCGGGCGCAGTCCCTCGACCAGCTCGCCAACCACCTCGGATGCCGGGCGGCTGACGGGTCCGCGGACGTCGATCAGCTCGCCCTCTAGCCCCGACCGGGCGGCTCGCCACACCGCGGCCCGGCTCACCGCCGGCGAGAGGACCGTCGGCGCAGTTCCCGCCTGCGCGGCCGCGGCCTCGCGCTCCACCAGGGCCCGGAATATCCCGGCGATCAGGACGACCGTGTCCACGGACGGGCAGCTGTCGCACACACGCAGCTCCAGCGTCGGCGCCGCGCTCGCCGGTCGCACGTCGAAATAGACCATCCCGACGTCCGAGATGACTCCGCTGGCCACCAGGTCGGCGACCAGTTGGTCGTATTCTGCGGCCGTCTGCACCGGAGCGGCCGGACCCGTTGTAGGCCAGCGCTGCCAAACCAGCGTGCGCAGACTCGCGTAACCCGTGTCAGACCCGTCCGAAGCGAACGGCGAGCTGGCGGACAAGGCCAGCAACGTCGGGAGATACGCGGCCACCCGGTAGCCGACCTCGACCGCTTCGTCGCGATCCGCGACACCCACATGTATCTGGGTGCCGCAGATCAGCTGCTCTCGGGCCAGCAGCTGATAATCGGCGAGCATCTGCCGATAACGCGGCGTTTTGGTCACCTGCATTTCGGCCGGCACCGCCAGCGGCACCGCACCGGCCGCGACGACCCCCATCCCCAATTCCGTGGCGGTCTCGACCAAAACCTTGCGCTGACGGACGAGTTCCTGGCGCAACTCGCCGATCGAATCAACCACTTGGGTGTTCGTCTCGACGACACACCGCTGCAGCTCAGCCACGTAGTCGTCGGTCAGCTCGGCCAGCAGTTCGGGCGCACGGGCCGTGAGCCGCCTCGTCTTCAGATCGACAAGGTGGAATTCCTCTTCGACGCCCAGCGTTCTCGCCGATTCAGGTCGCATTAAGCCACGCTATGGCGGCGCAATTACCGTGGCGTTAAACGCAGATCGCGTTCGCACAGCAAATCGCGACTCGTCAGACCGGATCCTCGCGGGAACGGAATCGCCGGACCCCGGCTCTGAACCGCGCCGGACTCCATGGCTTGTCCTTTCTCGCCCGGGCCATCGGATAGAAGCAGAGCCCGATGAGGATCGACGTGAAGTGCCCGATCGCGGTGAAGTTCAGCCCATGTTTGGACATCGTGATCAGCGGAAAGCCGAAGACGACCAATAGCACGCCGAGATAGAGCCAGCGCCATGGCCGTTCGATGCGATATGCCAACACGGCCATGATGCCGACCAGGAAGTAGCTGACCCCGATGTCACGTGAGCGCACCAGCCGTTCCGATGCGTCGTGTTCCTCGATCGCGAAGTACAGGATGCCTTCACTGATGTAGGTCGACAGGATATGGCTGGTCAATCCCACGGTGAGCCAGTTCAAGTGGCCGAGCCAGTGTTCGGCCGGGGCGAGAAACAAGGTGAACAGCAGCAGGTAGGGCTCCAGGCTTTTGCCGTCGATCCACAGCAGGCTGGAAAACAGCACGGAAAGGGGATCGGTGCCCAACTCGTGAATGTTGGTGGAGCGGTGCAGCAACACCGAGTGCAATTGCCGCCCGGAGAGTTGGTTCTGGATGAGCGTCGTGATCATCAACACGAGTAGCCAGCCGTAGGTCAGCGGCGCGCCGGCGACGAAATGCCAGATCCCGATAGCCAAGCTCCGTAGTCGCGCCCCCACCGATACATCCGCCACGGCGTCAACCTTCGCATGCCCAGCGGCTTGGGCAAACTGTTATGCCGCCTTTTCAGGTTCGGGTCGTAGATGCCGCCACCAGCTATAGATGTACAGCACCATCGACATCACCAGTGTGACGATCACCCAGAGCGTGACCGTGACGTCAACCCACGACCCGATCGGGGGCGCGTCGGGCAGCGCATTTCGCAGTGGTATCACCGCGAACAGCATTGCCGCGTACCACGTTGTCATCGGCGGCTGGAATTTTCGACGGTCGCGCGCCGTCTGAATGGAGACGAAGGCGCCGACTCCGGCGAGCGCGAGCATCACCACGACGATGACGGCCGCGAACACCGCAATGCTGGGCGAGCGCCGCAGCTCCACTCGGTACGGCGACTGTGGATTGCCGTCCCCAGCAACAGAAAGCTGCCAGCCCGAGACACGGTCGACGAATTTCACCGGCAGCTGTTGGGGTGGCTCGGTGCCGTAGATGAGGTCGACCGTGATCGGGCCCGAATGGTATTTGTCCATCGGCCACACCGACGGATCGCCGCTAATCGTCAGCGGGACAGGGTATTCGCCGGGAAGCATTCCTTTCGTCCAAGCGCGCTTGCTGGGCGTGGCCGAGGAGTGGACCACGACGGCGAAGTCTGAGTTGAGGCCGCGGGTTACCGGATCCAGCAGCCCGGGGCCGGGGGTGACGGTGACGTTGGCGTGAACCGACCCCTTCATCGACTCGGTCTCGAGGAAGTCGATTGTCACCGTGGTCCCGTCGGCCGCCGGCTTGCCGGGGGTCAGTTGAAGAGGGCAACCGCAGCCCGACCTGGCGTAGAGCCCGACGGTGGTGGCGTATGCGCCGATGAAAAAGATGACCAAACCAATGATCGAAAACTTCATGAACGAAGTGCCTCTGGCGAAGCCGCTCGATGCCAAGGTTGCCTCCCCCTAACTGTGCCGTCCGAGATGCATTACCGGCCAGAAATACCAGACTCGCTTCCCGCGCCGCTACCAGACGCTAAGTCGGCCGGTGCGAGTGTTCTCAAACGTGGCGCCACCGCCAGGAGATGTAGATCGATTGTAGAAACGTCGACTACAAGCGGCCACTCGAGAATGACGCCGGCTCATCGGGTTCGGGCCGCAGATGCCGCCACCAGCAAGAGACATAGAGCCCCATCGAGATCACCAGGATGACAGTCACCCAGAGCACGATCGTGACGTCGATCAAAACTCCGATCGGGGGCGAATCGGGCAGCGCATTTCGCAGTGGCACCACCGCGAATAGCATCGCCGCATACCAGGTTGTCATCGGCGGCTGGAACTTTCGTTTGTCCCGCACCGTCTGGACCGCGACAAAGAAGGCAAAGAAGGCGAGGGCGATCAGCACAACGAGGATGACGACCGCGAACGCCACGGTGCTCGTCGACCGGACCAAGTCGACTTGGTAGGGGCCGACCAGATCGTCCTCGTGGATGCGGTCCGTAGCGACATCCCAGCCCAGCAAGCGGTCGACCATGGTCACTACCGCCGGCACCCGGGTGGAGCTGGGGCCCGACACGAGTTGGGCGACGACGGGCCCCGAATGGTATTCGTCGAACGGCCATGCGGCGACCTCGCCGTCGAGGGCCAGCGAAATGCGAAACACGTCGGGCAGCGTGCCTTTCGGCCAGGTGCGCTTGCTCGCGCTCACCGCGGAGGAGACCGCGATGGTGAGATCTTCCTTGAGATTGTGAGTCTGCGGATCCAGCAGCCCGGGTCCCGGATAAACGTTGATGCTGGAAACAACCAGGCTGTTGGCCGACTGGACTTCTTGTATGTCGATCGTCACCCTGGTCGCGTCGGGTACCGGCTCGCCCCGAACAACGACATTGGGATGGCCCATTCCACCGTCGACGTACAGCCACACCGAGAAGGCATAGGCGGCGACGAACAACACGACACCGACGATGCCGAATATCCTGCGGCGGTTATTCAACCGTGACCGACTTGGCCAGGTTTCTCGGTTTGTCGACGTCATAACCACGGGCTTGCGCCACCGACGCCGCAAACACCTGCAGCGGGATGGTCGACAGCAGCGGCTGTAAAAGCGTTGACACCGAAGGGATTTCGATCAAATGATCCGCGTAGGGGCGCACGGTGTCGTCCCCTTCCTCGGCGATGACAATGGTCACCGCACCACGGGACTGAATCTCGCGGATGTTGGACATCAGCTTGGCGTGCAAGGTGGCAGCGCTCTTGGGTGACGGCATCACGACGATGACCGGCAGATCGTCTTCGATCAACGCGATCGGGCCGTGCTTGAGTTCGCCGGCGGCGAAGCCCTCAGCGTGCATGTAGGCCAGCTCTTTGAGTTTGAGCGCGCCTTCGAGCGCCACCGGGTAGCCGACATGGCGGCCCAGGAACAGCACGGTCGAGGATTGGGCGAACCGATAAGCCAGGGCGGCAACCGGTTCGATCGTCGCGAGCACCCGCGACACCAAATCTGGCATGGCTTCCAGCTCCCGGTATTCGCGCTCGACCTCGTCCGGGTACTTGGTGCCACGGGCCTGCGCAAGCGCCAGGCCGACCAGGTAATTGGCGGTGATCTGGGCCAGGAAGGTCTTCGTCGAGGCCACCCCGATTTCCGGCCCGGCGCGGGTGTAGAGCACCGCATCGCATTCGCGGGGAATCTGCGAGCCGTTGGTGTTGCAGATCGCCAGCACCTTGGCCTTCTGCGCCTTCGCGTGGCGGACCGCTTCCAGGGTGTCCGCGGTTTCACCGGACTGCGAGATGGCCACCACCAGTGTGCTGCGGTCCAAAACCGGGTCCCGGTAACGGAATTCGCTGGCGAGCTCGACTTCCACCGGCAGTCGCGTCCAGTGCTCGATCGCGTACTTGGCCAGCAGCCCGGAGTGATAGGCGGTGCCGCAGGCCACGACGAATACCTTGTCGACCTCGCGCAGTTCCTGATCGGAGAGGCGTTGCTCGTCGAGCACGATGCGGCCGTTGACGAAATGGCCCAGCAGCGTGTCGGCCACCGCCGTGGGTTGCTCGGCGATCTCCTTGAGCATGAAGTACTCGTAGCCACCCTTTTCGGCGGCGGCCAGGTCCCAATCGATATGGAACTCGCGATATTCCACATCTTCGTTGCCGTCGAAGTCGGTGATCCGGTAGCCGTCGGCGGTGAGCACCACGCATTGGTCCTGGCCGAGTTCGACGGCGTTGCGGGTGTGCGGGATGAACGCGGCCACGTCCGAACCGACGAACATCTCGCCGTCGCCGACTCCGACCACCAGCGGGGTCGACCGTCGCGCGGCCACGATGGTGCCGGGCTCGTCGGCGTTGGCGAACACCAGAGTGAAGTGGCCCTCAAGCCGGCGCAGCACCGCGAGCACCGAAGCGGCGAAGTCGCCGGCCGTCTCACCCTCGCGATACGCCTGGGCGACCAGGTGCACGGCGACCTCGGTGTCGGTGTCGCTGGCGAACTCGACGCCGGCAGCCTCCAGCTCCTGACGCAGGGTCGCGAAGTTCTCGATGATGCCGTTGTGGACCACGGCGATCTTGCCGGCGGCGTCGCGGTGCGGGTGGGCGTTTCGGTCGGTCGGGCGGCCGTGGGTGGCCCAGCGGGTGTGGCCCAGGCCGGTGGTGGCGCCCAGGTCCTCCGGCCGCATGTCGGCCACCGCTTTGCTTAGGTTTTCCAATCGGCCGGCCCGGCGGCGCACGGTGAGCCTGCCCGTGCCGTCGACCAGCGCGATGCCCGACGAGTCATAGCCGCGGTACTCCATGCGCCGCAGTGCGTCCATGACGACTTGGCAGGCAGGGGCCTGCCCGACGTAGCCGACGATTCCA
Organism: Mycobacterium sp. 050128; assembly: GCF_036409155.1. NCBI lineage: Bacteria > Bacillati > Actinomycetota > Actinomycetes > Mycobacteriales > Mycobacteriaceae > Mycobacterium > Mycobacterium sp. 050128. Next base: position 470,428 of record NZ_JAZGLW010000001.1, read on the forward strand.
CACATTGTGACCAGGGTAGTGCAGATGAAGCGGCTGCTCGGCCCGCTGCCAGGCCCAACCCGCATCGAGTGTGCGCTCAGGGCGGTTTTTCGGCCGAAATGTCGCCCTGAGCGCACACTCGACGCCCTGAAGTGACACACGACGCCCAGCCGGTAACGTTTTGCCCGCCCACCAGCGCGAAAGGCCCATCTTGACCGACCCGTACCGCCGCTTCTCCGTCAGGCTGCATGAGCACACCGGCATCGTGGTCTTTTGGTTCCAGCGCAGCATCACCTGCACCGGCACGCTCGAGCAATGCGAGAAGGCATACCGCGATGCGCAGCTGCATTGCCTGGTCACCGGCTGGTGGGGCCTGGTGTCGTTTTTCCTGTTGAACCCGATAGCGCTGATCTCGAACTACACGGCGATTCGACGAGTGCGCGCCCTGGCGAAGGAGGCTCCCGCGCCCTACGGCGCGACGCCTTACACCCCCACCGGCCAGGTCGCGGGCCCAGTCGTCCCGGCCAGCCAGGCCGTCGCGCCCAGCCAGGCCGTCGCGCCCAGCCAGGCCGTCGCGCCTCGCCAGGCCGTCGCGCCTCGCCCGGTCGCGCCACCCCCACCGGTCGGGCCGCCACCGGGCTGGTACCCCAACCCTGGCGGGCCGGGGCAACGGTACTGGGACGGTGTCGCGTGGACTCACTGGACCCATCCCCGCTAACGTCGACGGGTGGCCCGCATCCGCAAGCTCGTCACCGCCCTCAGCCGCCGTGGCCCGCACAAGGTTTTGCGTGGTGACCTGGCTTTTGCCGGACTGCCGGGGGTGGTCTACACCCCCGAGTCCGGTCTGAGCCTCCCCGGGATCGCGTTCGGCCACGACTGGCTCACCAGCACCGCCCGCTATTCGGGTCTGCTCGAGCATCTCGCGTCGTGGGGCATCGTGGCGGGCGCGCCCGACACCGAGCGGGGGCTGGCGCCGTCGGTCCTCAACTTGGCCTCGGATCTGGGCACCGCGCTCGACATCGTGGCAGGTGTGCGCCTGGGGCCGGGCAACATCAGCGTGCACCCCGCCAAGCTCGGCGTGGTGGGCCATGGATTCGGCGCCTCGGCGGCCGTGTTCGCCGCTGCCGGAATGCCGACCGCGCTGGCTGCGGCGGTCGCGCTGTTCCCGACCGTCACGACTCCCCCGGCCGAGCAGCCGGCCGCGTCACTGAAAGTCCCGGGTTTGATCCTGACCGCGCCGGGAGATCCAAAGACATTGAACGCCAACGCGATTGCGCTTTCCAGCGCGTGGAATTCGGCCACGCTGCGCATTGTCAGCAAAGCCGAACCCCGTGGGCTTGGCGAAGGCCGACGACTGGCGTCCGTGTTCGGGCTGCCCGGTTCCCACCGCCGCACCCAGCGATCGGTGCGCGCCCTGCTGACCGGATACTTGCTCGCTACCCTGGCCGGTGACAAAACCTATCGCGAGTTCGCCGATCCGGATGTGGTGCTGCCCAAGACAACTCCGGTCGACCCGGAGGCAGAACCGGTCGCCCTCGAAGAGAAGATCGTCGCGCTGCTGAAGTAGCGCTACGCGGGCCGGCGCGACGTCAAAGCGCTCGGCGCCCAGGCCGGCCATGTCGGTGCTCCGACGAGTTGGCCACCACTCATTTGGGCGACGATGCGAGGACCTTTGAGCGCGCTGTTGTCGAAGACGGTCGCGGAGTCGCAGCGCACGAACGCGGTAGCGACCAGTGGCCAAAGGCGTTGATAGCGTTGACGAATTTTATCCTCGGGCACAGCATGGCCGCCGGAGGCAACTCGACGTTTCACCCGCTCCACCGCGAGTTCCTCGGGAATGAGCAGTACGTGCAGAACGACGGTGTAGGACGCCGCTTGCGCGGTGTCGATCAGCTCGAGTTTGGACGGGTGAGAAAACACGGTCTCGGCGATGAACGCTCGGCGTAGTTCGATGAGCCGCGTTCGGGTAGCAGCCGCGATCTTGGCGGCCTCGTAGGCATGCGCGTCGGAATCGGCAGGCCACCGCCGTCTGGCTATCTCGTAAGCGTTGACGAACACACTCCTCGGCAATAGCGGCGCGAGCGTGAATTCGACGAAAGTTGACTTTCCGGCGCCATTGGGCCCGACGACCAGGTCAAGCCGGTTCATCGAGTCCCGACATTCACTTCTTGCGTCGTGCGGGACGCGCGGTGGCCGTCAACACCGCCGAACCCCCATCAGGCCGGTACTCGACGATCTCACCGGCATCGTTGAGGGCGACCGTGGTGATGCCGCGCTTGGCCAAGAGCTCACCGTAGTTGGCTTCGTTGAGGTTTTCCTGGATTGCGGCGGCGATTTCGGCATTGAAGACGACACCTTCTTCGACGCTCAGCTCGCCGGGTTCGAGCTCTCCGGCCAATGCTGCCTCGACTCGGCGTCGCGCCGCGGTGTGCTGACTCGACACCGCGCGCCCGACCCGGGCCCAGTGATCGAGCTGCTGTTTCGCCGACCGGCTCTGCCGCGCACCCTCGGCGGCGGCGCTGTCGACCAAATCCGCGGCAAACCGGGTCACCCGATCGCCAGTGTCCGCCATCCCGTTCTCAATTCTGTAGCAGGATGTAACGAGTGTAGCAATTAGCTACGCTCGTGCTGGACTGAACTAAGAGCACCGCGGCGAGACCCGCTGCATCCGGCGTGATTAAGTGTCGGTCATGCGAATCGGAATCGCTCTGGACTATTCGGGCGGCTTTCATGAAGCCGTCGACCGCATCGTCGAACTCGAAAAGGCCGGCCTCGACATCGCCGTGGTGGCCGAGGCGTATTCCTACGACGCGGTCAGCCAACTGGGGTACCTGGCCGCCAAGACCAACACGATCGAATTGGCCACCGGCGTGGTTCCCATCTACATCCGCACGCCGTCGCTGCTGGCGATGACCGCCGCGGGCCTGGATTTCGTGTCGGGCGGCCGATTCCGGCTTGGCATCGGGACCTCGGGGCCTCAGGTGATGGAAGGGTTTCACGGCGTCGCGTTCGACGCCCCGATCGGTCGCACCCGCGAGGTCGTGGAGATCTGCCGGAAAGTGTGGCGGCGCGAGCGAGTCCAATACGACGGCAAGTACTACCAGCTGCCGCTACCCGCGGACCGCGGGACGGGTTTGGGCAAGCCGCTTCAGCTCATCAATCACCCTGTGCGCGAACGTATTCCGATAACAATTGCGGCGCTTGGCCCGAAGAACGTCGAGCTCACCGCGGAGATCGCCGAGGGCTGGCAGCCGGTGTTCTACCTTCCGGAGAGGGCTCATACCGTCTGGGGCGAGGCGCTGGCCACCGGTAATGCCAAACGGGATCCGGCCTTGGGGCCGCTGGACATCATGGTGCACGCCTCGGTGGCCATCGGCGACAACGTCGAGGAGCGGCTGGCTTGGGTCAAGCCGCAGCTGGCGCTCTACATCGGCGGCATGGGTGCCAAGGGCAAGAATTTCTACCACAACCTGGCCACGCGCTACGGCTACGGCGAGGTCGCGGACAAGATCCAAGAGCTGTACCTGTCCGGCCGCAAAAGCGAGGCCATCGACCTGGTGCCCGACGAGCTGGTGCGCGGTATGTCGCTGATCGGCCCGCGCGGTTTCGTCAAAGAGCGCATCGCCGCCTTCGCCGAGTCCGGTGTGACGACGTTGCTGGCAAGTCCGGCCGCGGCCGACCCTAACGAGGCCGTGCGCTTCGTCGAAGAGGTGCTCGAACTGCGGGGCGCCTGAGCGTCACTGCCCCGCCTGCGGAACCTGGTCTGCGGCAATCTCACACGGCGTTGCTCCGTCCGTTGGCGGCGCCGGTGCGGCCGCGGGCGTTGCCGCCGGATTAGGCGGGTCAGCGGGCGCCGGCTCGCCAACCGGTAGTGGCGGTGTCCCGGCAGCCGGCGGCGCGCTCACGGGCTGAGCCTCCTCGGCTTCCTTTGCCGCATCGGTCTTTTCAGCGTCGGCATTGTCATGCTCTTTTTCGGCGTCGTCATGCTCGTTGTCGGGTTTGAATGGATCCTCATCATCGTCGAACGGATCTTTACCCACCGGATCGTCGAGCCCCGACGAATCGCCGAGCCCGTCGGTGGCCGAGCCCAGCAGACCACCCAGTGCATCGACGATTCGGCCGGCCAGCCCGCTGAGGCCGCCGGCTCCGCCACCCACATCACCAAGCCCGCCGCCAGCCGTTGGCAGGCCAGCAGCATCGCCCAGGCCGGCGCCCAGGTCCGATAGCGGTGGCGCAAGATCAGATCCCGCGGGCATCGGAGTCGCAGCAGGGGCGGCTACTGGTGCGGGGGCGGCGGCTACTGGCGCGGGGGCCGGGTCCGGCGCGACGGCGGGAAGCACAGCCGCGGGCGCCGTCGCAGCCTCAGGCACCATCGCAGCGGGAGGCGGCGCGGGCTGGGGAGGTGGCGCCGGGGACGGTTGGGGCGGTGGGAAACCGGGGGCGAGGTCGCCGGGCATATCGAAGTACACCGCGGGTGCGCCGGCCATCCGGTCGTTCACCATGTCGTAGGCAGTGCCGAACGCCGTCAGCGACGAACGCATGGCCGCTAGCCAGTCGTTACGAATATCGTTGTCCACGTATGGCATTAGCTGCCCACGGACGACCTGCTCGGCGGTCGATCGCTCCCCTGCCCCGGCCGTCACCACCGCGGCGGCGGCCAACCACGGCGACCGCTGCGCCTGGCTGCGATCGTCGATGGCGATGGCAGTACCGACCTTCGAGTCGAGCAAGTACCACAAGTTGTCGCGTAGCGATTCGCACCGCTGCGCGGCAGCCCGCATTTCGGTGGCCACCACGTTGGCGGCATCGCAATGCCGTTGCAAGAACGAAACCGCGGCATCGCTTCCCGCTCCCATCCAAGCCGCCACCAACTCGGCAACCTGATCCTGCTGAATCCGCAGGCCTTCCAAAGCCGCGGCGCCGGCCGCCCGCAGCTGCGCACAGTCGCGGTCGAGGGCACGAAGATCGAGGCCGTCTTCGCTATCGAACCAGCCGCGAATCTGCGACGGGTGCGACGTCAAGTCCGGATGTTCGTATCCCAGTGTCTGACAAGCCCGTACGTAGGCCTGGGTGTGTTCGATCGCGACCCGGCCTTCGGCGAGGCGTTCGGCGACGTCCAACCGATCGGCCACGGTCAGGCGATTCGCGCCGCGGCGTACAACTCGGCGTCGGCATAGCGTTGCGCACCGGAGCGCAGCGCGACGGCGATCGCGACCGACGCACGTGACCACTGCGACAACTGCGTCGTCAATCGCTCCAGCTCGGCCCGCAACGCATCGCCGCGCGCGGTGTATGCCCGTCCGGCCGTCGCGCCGCTAAAAGCCAACGCCGCCAAGTGATCACCGACCGCGCTGTCGACCAGCTCGGCGGCAGCCCGCAGTTGATCGGCAACGCGATGTACCGCCGCGACGTCGATCCCGGTGCGGTCGAATGTGGCGTGTCGTATTCCCATGCCTAGTCCGACGCCGGACTAGCGCATGGGGTTCCAGCGAAAAGAAACTAGCGTTGGTCGCTGACCGCTTCGGCGACGCGGTTGGCCACCCGCTGCGCGATATCTTCTTCGGGCGCTTCCACCATCACCCGGATCATCGGCTCAGTTCCTGAGGGGCGCAACAGGATTCGACCGGTGTCGCCGAGTTCGGCCTCGGCTTCGTCGACCGCGCTGCGCACCGACGGCGCGGCGGCCGCGGTGGTCTTGTCGGCGACCTCGACGTTGATCAGCACCTGCGGGAACGACTGCATCGGCGCGGCCAGGTCGGCCAGCGACAAGCCGGTCTGCACCATGCGGGTCATCAGGCGCAGCCCGGTGACGATGCCGTCGCCGGTGGAGCCCAGCGCGGGCATCACGATGTGGCCGGATTGCTCGCCGCCCAGGCTGTATTCGCCGGACCGTAGCTCCTCGAGGACGTAGCGGTCGCCGACGCCGGTGGTGCGGACGGTGACGCCTGCCGAGCGCATCGCCTGGTGCAGTCCGAGGTTGCTCATCACGGTGGTGACCAAGGTGTTGGACGCCAGCTCACCGGCTTCCTGCATCGCCAGCGCGAGCACCACCATGATGGCATCGCCGTCGACCAGCTCACCCTTGGCGTCCAGCGCCAGGCAGCGGTCGGCGTCGCCGTCGTGTGCCAGGCCCAGGTCGGCCCCGTGCTCAAGTACCGCGGCCCGCACCGAGTCCAGGTGCGTCGATCCGCAGAGATCGTTGATGTTGAGGCCGTTGGGCTCGGCGTTGATCGCGATGACCCGGGCACCGGCGGCGCGATAGGCGCGCGGCGCGGCCGACGATGCCGCGCCGTGGGCGCAGTCGACGACGACGGTCAGGCCGTCGAGCGGCTGCGTGCTGGCCTTGCCGACGTGGCGCAGGTAGCGATCGGCGGCGTCCTCGGCGTCGATCACGCGGCCGATCGCGGCACCGACGGGGCGCATGCCCGGACCGGCGGCGACCAGCTCTTCGATCTGGTCCTCGGTGTCGTCGTCCAGCTTGTGGCCGCCGGGCCCGAAGATCTTGATGCCGTTGTCGGGCATCGGGTTGTGTGACGCCGAGATCATCACGCCGAAGTCGGCGTCGTAAGCGCCGGTCAGGTAGGCCACCGCCGGGGTGGGAAGGACGCCGACGCGCAGCGCGTCAACACCCTGGCTGGTCAGGCCGGCGATCACCGCGGCTTCGAGCATCTCGCCGCTGGCCCGCGGGTCGCGGCCGATCACGGCGACGTGCCGGCCCGGTTTACCCGAACCCGCCAGCCGTCGCGCGGCCGCGCTGCCCAGCGATAGTGCCAGCTCAGCGGTCAATTCGCGATTGGCGACTCCGCGTACACCGTCGGTGCCGAATAGTCGACCCATCGGACAAACCTCTCACAGTGACGTCATGCGCACAAAGTGCACTTACTTTTGTGACCGTAACCGCGCACGTTTGTGCGACGACACGCCGCACAGGACTGATAACAATGCGCGGTCGCGGCCAGAAAGTGATCGCTGATCAGCGCTTGCTGTACTGAGGTGCCTTACGGGCCTTCTTGAGGCCGTACTTCTTGCGCTCGGTGGCGCGCGGGTCACGGGTGAGGAAGCCGGCCTTCTTCAGCGGGGGCCGGTCCTCGGGCTGGGCCAGGATCAGCGCCCGGGCGATGCCCAGACGCAGTGCACCGGCCTGACCGGACGGGCCGCCGCCGTGCAGCAGCGCGTAGACGTCGAAGGTCTCCAGCCGATCGACGGTGACCAGCGGCGCCTTGATCAGCTGCTGGTGCACTTTGTTCGGGAAGTAGGCCTCCAGGCTGCGGCCGTTCAGGTCGAACTTGCCGCTGCCGGGCACCAGGCGCACCCGCACCACGGCCTCCTTGCGGCGGCCGACGGTCTGGATGGGCCGCTCGAGGACGATCGGCTCGCTGGCCTTGGCCGCGGGCGCCTCGGCGGCGGGCTCGGCCGGGGTCTCGGCGGTGTCGGCCGGGACTTCCTCGACGACCACCTCGACGGCGACCTCGGCGGTCTCCTCAGGCGTTGCCTCGTTGGTTTCGGTCACTGGGCCACCTGCTTGATCTCGAACGGAACCGGCTGCTGCGCCGCGTGGGGGTGCTGCGGGCCGGCGTAGACGTGGAGTTTGCGCTGGATCTGCTTGCTGAGCTTGTTGTGCGGAAGCATGCCGACGATCGCGTTCTCGACGACGCGGGTGGGGTGCTTTTCCAGCAGCTCGCCGATCGTGCGGCTGCGCAGACCGCCGGGATACCCCGAGTGGCGGTAGGCCAGCTTGCTCTGCAGTTTGTCGCCGCTGATGGCGACCTTGTCGGCGTTGATGACGATGACATAGTCGCCGCCATCGACATTGGGGGCGAACGTCGGCTTGTGCTTACCGCGCAACAGGGTGGCTGCCGCGACGGCAAGGCGTCCAAGCACTACGTCCGTGGCGTCGATGACGTGCCACGACCGCGTGGTGTCACCCGCCTTTGGCGCGTAGGTGGGCACAGCGCTTACCTTCTCTTCTCTCGGGTGGATCCCGGTTCGAGCCGGGTGCCGGTCAAGGCGGCCCTGGTGGGTCTGCGGTTGGGGTTTGGTCTCGGCGACCGACATTGACCCGAGTCCCCGGCGTACCGCACGCCAACAGAGCAGCTTACCGACCCACATCCCCGCAGGTCAAAATGACTGTGTGGTCCCAGGGCTCTGCCAGGTCCGCAGGCGAGGCGCACGTGAGCCTTGCGTTACCACGCTTAGGCACTCGTTTGAGGGCGCCAGGTTCAACGGAGGTTTCAGCTGCCGAGCATCCTGGCTAAGTGGCTGTGCGCGAGGTGGCCGCCGACTAGTTGCGTGAGCCTTAAGTGGTCGTAGAAGTGCCACGTCTGTGGGGGGTTGTAGGAGTGTTGCCGCGACCGTAGCTCCTCAAGAGTTACGACATTATTCAGAGCTGTAATCGCACTCAGGTGGATCGCTACCGCGCGGCAAGATCCGTGGAAATAGTCATCGAACTCCTTTCCGGAAATTGCCGAGCGATGGAGGTAGCGGTGTTTGATCTTTGACGGCGTGCTCGCCTCGATCGCGCTAACCCGACAAGTCGCAACAACCGCCGCCATCGGGGCCGTTCCATACACGGCGACCGGCTGCCCTGCTAAGACGTGGGGTCTCACGCGCCGCAACTCCACTGTCTTGGTGCCGTTCAAGATATCTCGCACATGACGTGGCCGAATCGACAGCAGCATCAGCCTGGTTTGACCGGCACGGTATTCCTCAGTCACTTGCAAGGGCCTTTCCGATCAATTCCGCGAACAGCGCCTTGTCGATCTTGGTAGCGGACCATAGCTGCAGAGTCCGACTCCTACGCCCCGCAACTCGCCGAAGCCGCGCCAGCGGGACTGGGTGATCAAGCAGCTCGGTGTCGGCTATGCGCAAAGCTCGGACTGTGCCCGCGGGACCGGCGGCCGCTCTCAACCGCTCAAGACCAAAGACACCAAGCCGCTGGTATTTACGATGCGCGACCTCAGGTGTTAGGTCGCGAACTTCTACCAAGGTGCTGATCGCGAATACCGCGCACTGAGGTTGGCTGGCATACCAAAGAACACGCCCGGGAGCCACCTCGCCCGATTTCTGCCCACGGAAGAAAACGTGTTCTCGCCGCATACCTAAGTCGGATCGCCGGTCGAATAACTGAGGTGGATACCCAAATAGATCCATTGCATACGCCGGCTTTATCGGCAAGATCCATGTGTCTAAGTCTGAATCAAGCAATCGGAGGGGTCTCAATTGATGCTCCAACATGTACGTATTTAAAGGTGAGTGATCTTGATTTGCAATGTTGCTCAGCGGCACGATCGCTTGCCGTTGAACTTCCGTCAGTCTAGTTCGCAACTCTCCTATCCGGACTCTTAACTGGTGTAGCGACATTACAGACCGAATAGTCAGACAAATTAAACCGCCGCTGAAAGAATGATAACCGTCTTCGAGAAGCGCATCGTAAATGGCGCTATCTAAGTGCCGATCTTTTACAATGATAATCTCCGCTGATTCCTCTGCGGCAAGCTCGCGAAGATGCCCGACGAGTTGAGTGGCCACGCTGGTCTGTAGCGCACACTGCCGAATTCTTAGAAGCGGCACTTCAAGATTCCCGCCAAGCGGCACGGTTCCCAGCAACCCAACCGGCGAGCCCTGAGGATCGCGAAGTAGCAGGCGATGGGAGCTGGGTCGCTTAGCGGCTAGTCCATCGCATATTGCTTGATACGTTGTCCGTCTTTCCCCGGCAGCATTGTTGATGAACCTCCCGAGGTCGGCGTCGTCACTACCAGCTTCCCCGAGTTTGTAACCGGTCTCCTTCAACGCTTGAGGTGCGTACGCCGGGTCGCCTTCGCGCTCATCGAGCAGAGCGGCCAGATTGAAGGGGTTGGTGATGACGACATTCGCCAGCTTCAATGCGGGCGCACTACTAAGGCGTGATTTCGCTTTGCGGTCTTCGGAAACAACAATGTTGATGCCTGCAGCCATGGCATAAGCAACATGCCGCACATCGCTCCTGTCCTGCAAGCTCTTCGGACGCCTAGCTAGGCCCCGCAGAATTTGCTCCTCGTGCAAATTGACTACGGAAGGATCAACCGCCAGCTGGGGATATCCCTGCGCAATACGCAGCAAGCGCTCACGCTCACCACCATCGGAATGCCGATTTAGTTCGTTGAAGAGTTCCGGTGTAATTAGAATCTGTAATCTGTCCTCGACAGCACTGATAGTTTGAAGGATGCGCTCTTCGGGGCTGCGCGCGTGCAGCGACAAAAATACGTTTGCGTCGATAACGACGGGGACGCTTGATTGAGCCCCGCCTTGCCACGTTAACAGGTCATGATGACCGAAGTCGTACCACCAGTCAGTAAGTAGGTGGCCTTCCGCGCTGCGCCCTTTGCGATTGCCGCGGGCCACAAAGCCCAGCTTTGGCCACGCCTGGTTGGCCGGATAGTCCCGTCGGCAGCGTACAGAGATGCCTCTTCGATCCGGGTAACGTCGACGAACTTCTTCGACTAGTTTCCTCGCTATCCCGGTTTTCCGCATATCTTCGCGCACAACTAGATGCGTGATTGCGACGCTCTGGCGCGGCAGACGAATAGCGACGTAGCCCAAGAGCTGCTGGGCCGGCCCAGACTCAGCCGCAGCATCGCCGCCGACCGCACACACTATGCGCTTTTGGGCTGCATACTCTTCCCATGCTGCGTAGGGCAGCAATCCGAGGAACTGGGACTGTGAGTCGCCCAGTTCACGGGCCGCCCGAAATAGATCGGAGTCTGGCGGGGGCGCGCAAAAGCTCAAGTTCGAGTTGCCTCCGCCAAGCATAGGAAGACATCGTAATTCGGGATCGGCACGGTCCGTCCCTACATCGCCGTGATTACTTCGCTCGTCCGATGCTTATGCCCAAATACGGCGGAAAGAGGCGGGTCGGGCAGTCGCGCCCCGCCTGCGACCCACCCGCTCATCGTCGGTGGGTAGCAGGCGGGTGGAGCGACTCACCTCGCCAGGAGCCATCAGCACTGGGACATGAGGAATCGACACAATCAGGCGACACGCCCGCAGAGCCATCAGGGGAGATACACTCGTGGTACATCCCAATCGGAGGTTCCAAGAACATGCCTACCACTGCAGGAGCGTTGGGGCTCAACATATTTGACCGGCCGCAGCGTGTGCTCCGCAGCTGCAGGCTCTGCAACATCGAAGCGCAAGAACCGACCATCCACCAATCCGCGGATGCTTCGGCCGTTCCGTCTCTCGGCTCGTTCATCGCAGGTTGGACTCTCGTGGTCCCTCGCCGTCACGTTCTGGCTCTATCGGACCTAAGTAGCGACGAGTGGAGTGGGTTTACTAGCACCGTGAACTATGTCCGAACGCGAATTGAAGGCGCTTACGGCGACGTAATTTCATTTGAGCACGGATCCGCAGGACCGAACAGATTAGCAGGCTGCGGTGTCGACCATGCTCACTTACATATCGTTCCGTCTACCACGAATCTTCGGTCAGCGATTGATGCAATCTCGACGACCGTCGGCCGCTTTCAATGGGAGCCCGCCGAAGGGAAGCCAGAAGCACGGCGATCACTCGACTATCTGTACATCGCCGATAGCTCAGGCCAATGGATTACTTATGGTGACTCGATTCCTAGCCAAGTAGTCCGCCGCGCCCTTGCCGCTGAGTGTGGTCGCAATATCTGGGACTGGAAAGAGGACCACTGTCAAGATATTGTCGCAGACACGCTAAGTATGCTTCTGAACCAATAATACGTTTCGTCCATCAAAATAGGAGATTCCGATCAGCACCGGCGGCAACAACCCGCCCGAGCCGGTCACGACAAATGTCGGCGACCAGGTCACGCCTGCACACCAAGCGACAAACGCCGACGTTAGCCCGGCAACTACACCCGGGTCGACAACGAATCAAGGGGAAAATCCTCCGGCGCAGAGTGCGCAGAACTCCGTTGCGGCGACGGCCGAAATTAGGACGCACGCTGTGCCCGATTTCGCGCCTAATGAGCCGACGGACGGCAGGCCGGTAGGCGACTGGAGGAGCCGCTATAACGACCGGCGTGCTCTTGTTCAAATTACCTTGGAGTCCGTATACGTTTTCAGCGTGATGCTGTCATCACTCTTGCTTCAACTGGCTGTTGTCCTACATTTCCCACAACCCCAAACACACCTGACTGACGCTCAGTGGAATCACTGCTCGCCATTCGTAGTCGCCTATTTGGCCGGCCTGTTGGGTGGCGCACTTTTTTCGACGAAATGGCTATACCATACCGTTGCACGGGGTACCTGGAATGCTGACCGACTTCTCTGGAGACTATTCACTCCAATGCTCTCCGGTGGCGTGGCGGTTGCAGTTATATTATTATCGGCGGGACGAATTATACCCATCTTTGGGCCCGACCTCGTTCGTACTAATGCAGGCGCTGCAGGTGTGGCAATTTTGGTTGGCTATTTCTCTGACCGCACATTCTCACGCTTGGAGAATCTAGCGGAAAGTCATCTGGGTTCGAGCAAGCACGATGAGGCTGACGGTTAGTGAACCTGGGTTCACAGAACAGGTACGTGTTCGCCGCGCCATCAGGGGAATATACCGGCCTGCCGATAGCTGACATGGCCGACGCTGGCGGCAAAGGCGCTGGCCTGATGCGCATACCACCGGATTGGTATCCCCCGACGATAATCGTGGGAGCCGGGCTGCATGCATGGTTCGATGCCGCCGACGCGGCTGCGAAAGCAACTTTGGAACACGCTTTATCCGGCGATGGGTTGGGCGCTGCGCTTAGCCAGTTGGTATCAGTGGAATCCCAGGAGCAAGTCCTCGTCAGGAGCAGTGCCTTAAACGAAGGTATCGCTGAGCGGGGTGCTTACGAGACGTTCGTTTCCCAACCCGACGTGAATGGAGTAGCTTCCCGACTTCGAGAGATTTGGGTTGCTGCCCAGCAACTACGAGATGGCGCGTGGATTGCCGCTCTCCTGCAACCCCAAATTGCCGCTAAGCTCGCTGGTCACTTGTCGAATGAGCATCGAGTAAGTCGAGAAAGCTACGGTTGGCTAGCAACGTTTATTGCTGGCGGGTCGCAGTCGACCGAACGTTGGCGCGTTAGCGGTGACCAAGGTGTGGATGACGGGCCCCTTCACTGCTCCACAGTGACCTCACTGACAGCTCAACTCCGTCGCGTGGCAAACTGGTTTAGCAGTAAGCCCACCCGATATCATCTTGAGTGGGTTTGGGACGGGAATCGCCTGTGGATCGTGCAAGCGGACCCTGTCCATCCCGTTACGGGGAAAAGCCCGGGCGATTGCTGGATTCCGCCGCGCGCGCACGAAGTAAATTCGAACTCCTTACGGTATTGGGAGCCGGCTGCTCGCCATTTTGAGAAGGTATCGGCATCGCCATGGAGAAAAATTGAGAGTCTACGAGAGTTCTACCGAGCAGCATTGCCCGTCCCGGAGGTGTGGGCTCTTTCGAATGCGGCTGCTATTGAAATACTAGCCAATGGGGGCACACCTGAAGGGTTACTCAGTGATCTTCAAGAGCTTTGCGCTGGGCACATCGTGGTGCGGGTCGACGTGACCTCTAACTTCGAAGGATTGATGTTGCCGAAGATAAACTGTACTAATGATCCGACAGAGGTGGTTGGATTTCTTCGCAAGGAAACAGGCAGGCTTGTCGGCCAAGGGATTCCTTATCGAAGTATCTGTTTCCTAGCTCATCGCTATCTTCGCGCTCGTGCGTGTGCATGGACAATTTCGTCTCCCCACTCGTCTGTAGTAACCATCGATAGCTGTTGGGGTTTAGCCGATGGAATGAGTTGGCTGCCCCATGACCGATTTATGATTGATGTAGACGGATCAACGATGCAACGTTCGATCGTAGGTAAGCCCTCACTTTACGATGTATTAGAAGACCGCTCATGGGGGTACAGGGATACGCCGAGCGAATGGATCTGGCGTTCCAGCATGAGTGAGCAGCAATTTGTTAGCGTTGCGCGAGGCGCAAGGCGCCTCGCGGTTCAGGCCGGGGAGCCAGTACTCACGATGTGGTTTATCGGCCTCCTTGATGGCGCGGACGCGGATTGCATACCGTCGTTTCAAAATCACGAAATACCAGAAAACTCGAACGGTGTAATTGATGTCAGCCCTACCGCGCTAAGGGCGTCGATTAAAAGTCGCCACGACTTAGCAGCCTTCGACGATCGGTTCACCGCTCAGGATTCCGCGAAGGTCTTGTTGCTGGCCCCTACATCCGACTTGGTCCGAGATCCGTCATTTATTCATGAAGTAATCGAGGTAGCCCAACGCCGTGCGCTCGCTGTCGAGCTCGATGGCAGCCCGCTGTGCCACCCGTTTTATCTTTTGCAGCGCGCAGGCATTCCCGTAGTATGCCGAGGTGTCCGTGAGGCCAAGCCGGTTTCCTTCGGGAAGCTCGTGCGAGACGCAATTCCGGACCTCATCGCACTAAAAGGCGAGTCGGTGGTGACTTACCGTGCGACTCCCACGGAGATATCAAGGTTGCTAAGAGTCAAGCTAATTGAGGAAGCAATGGAATTATTTCGGTCAAGCGACCGAGATGCGATTCTCGACGAGATTGCAGACTTGCTAGAGGTTGTAGACGCTTTACGCAGAAATGCAGGCTTGTCGATCCGCGCCGTAACCGAGCGGCGCAGATCAAAACGAGAAAGCCGGGGGGCCTTTGACGAGGGGCGAGTTCTTGTTGCGACAAGACTCGGCCCCGAACCGCAGGAGGAGACATGTCAACTCGCTTTGCCAGTCCTGCCAGAAGGCTCTCGCCGACTCCCGCGATGGCAGGTACAACTCGAGGGCGACCGCCTTGCTATCAGCAATATCCCGCCGATGCCGGGTGAAGCGGCTTCGTTTGTCGTTGAGACGGCTAGCGGTGCTCGCTTGGCAGTCGAGTATGCCACTGACGGCGTTGTGGTCACTCTAGACTCCAAGCCAATACAACCTGATCAACCGACGCTGTTCCAGTGATAGGGGACCGGGTGAAAACCATCATCCATGTCAATCAGCACAAAGTTCGCGCGAAGCATCCTGCACCTTTAACGGTCAAAACCTACAAGTCCAACAGCGAGGCAAACCATATCGACATTGTGGTTGATGGCCGTGTAGTGGCGACTGTGAAATACCAGCCTGACAAGCCGCTTTCCTGCGGTGCACGAGTATGGATAGAGACACAGGCACGCGTTGTGGTTCATGCACCGAACCAAGAAGAAGCACTGGACGGTGGCTGATGCTGGTCACTGCCGGACGAGACTGAGTGCACTACCAACTTGATCTGAGCCGCAACCGACTCATCGCTTGTGTTATCCACAGGTTTTCGAATTCCGGTTCCCGCTGGAAACGAGTAACATTTCCACGTGTCTTCCCACCGCATAGGTCGCTGGGTGGGCCCGGGGGTTTCTGCAGTGCTCACCACCGCCGGCCTGCTCCTGTCCCCAGCTGCGACGCCAATCGCCTCCGCCTTCGACTGCCCCGACGTCGAGGTCATCTTCGCCCGCGGCACCAACGAGCCGGCCGGGTTGGGCCGCGTCGGCGATGCCTTCGTCGACTCGCTGCGCCAGCAGACCGGTCTGAACATCCTGCCCTACGGCGTCAACTACGCCGCCAGCAAGCTGCAGCTGCACGGCGGCGACGGGGCCAACGACACCATCGACCGCGTCAAGAAGAGCGTGGAAACGTGCCCCAACACCAAGATCGTGCTGGGCGGCTACTCGCAGGGCGCGTCGGTGATGGACATCGTGGCCGGCGTCCCGATCGGCGGTATCAGCTGGGGCAACAAGCTGCCGCCGCAGTACGCGGACAACATCGCCGCCGTCGTCACCTTCGGTGACGTCGCCGACCGCGCCGGCGGCACCCTGCCCAGCCAGAGTGCGATGCTCGGCTCCAAGGCCGTCGACTATTGCAACCCCAACGACCCGATCTGCCACGCCGGTCCCGGCAACGAGTGGAGCGGGCACACCGAGGGCTATGTCCCCGTCTACACCACCCAGGCGGCGCAGTTCGTCGCGTCCAAACTGATGGCCGGCACCGGCCAGTCGGTGCCCGGGTATGGGCCGTCGACGCCGGGCGCTGGCCCCAACACGCCGCAAACGCCGGGGCAGGCACCGGGTCCCGGCTCGCCGACCCCCGGCCCGTTGAGCCCCAGCTACGCGCCGCAATCGCCGGCCCCGGCGGCGCCCGGACCTACGGTTCCCCAGACCGACATGGTTGCCGCGGTTCACTGACGCACAGTCAATAACTTGTACTATCGCGGCATGAGCCTTGCCGCGAAAAGATCACGGGCGCATAACTTTTCCTTGTTGGCAGTCGCCGCACTGGTGGTGGGCGCCGCGCTGGTGTTCGGGTCTCCGCTGATCCCGCGCGCGTTTGCCAGGTGCCCGGATGTCGAGGTGGTGTTCGCCCGCGGAACCGACGAGCCTCCCGGCCTCGGCAAAGTCGGCGGCGCCTTCGTCAACGCGCTGCGCCAGCAGACCAACCGCAATGTGGGGTCCTACGGCGTCAACTACCCCGCTAACGACGATTTCCTGGCCGCCACCGACGGGGCGAACGACGCCAGTGCCCACATCCAGCACATGGCCGAACACTGCCCCGACACCAAGCTGGTGCTGGGCGGTTACTCCCAGGGCGCCGCGGTCATCGATATCGTCACCGCCGCACCGCTGCCCGCCCTCGGGTTTCGCGATCCGCTGCCGGCCGCGGCCGCCGATCACGTCGCCGCGGTCGTCCTGTTCGGGAATCCGTCGGGGCGGGCCGGCAATCTGATGACGGTCCTTAGCACGGATTTGGGCGGCAAGATCCTCAACTTGTGCAATCCCGGCGACCCGATCTGCTCCGACGGCAACTCGTGGCCGGCCCACCTCAGCTACGTGCCCAAATTGACCAATAAGGCAGCACATTTCGTCGCCGGCAAGATCTAGCCGCACAAAGATCCGGTCACACTGCGGTCGCGGAGTGGTCACAGCCGTTCACTAGCACCCGCCGAAAATGCGTACCATCGGCTCATGGGGGTTAGACCGTTCAGCAACGCAGTGCTCGCAGCATTCATGACCATCGGTCCGGCAGTGGCCTTGGCGCCGGTGGCCTCGGCGGGGCCGCCGTGTCCGGGTGCCGAGGTGGTCTTCGCCCGCGGCCGCGAGGAACCGCCCGGAGCCGGCCTGGTTGGCGATGCGTTCGCCAATTCGCTGCGCGGCAAGACGCAGCTGCCCGTCGGCGTCTACGGGGTCAACTACCCCGCCGACGTCGATCCGGCCAAGGGCGCCATCGACATGAGCAACCACGTCCAGTACATGGCCAAACACTGCCCGGACACCCGCGAGGTGCTCGGGGGTTACTCGCTCGGCGCCGTGTCGGCCGACCTGGTGATCGCGGTGACCCAGCCCTCGTTCGGCTTCAAGAATCCGCTGCCCCCGGGCATCGATCAGCACGTCGCGGCGGTCGCGTTGTTCGGCAACGGTACTCAGCGGGTGCTCGGCCCGGTCCCCGGCTTCAGCCCGGCGTTCGCCGGCAAGACGATCGAGGAGTGTGCACCCGGCGACCCGATCTGCAACGGCAACGGTAAGGCGGTGTGGGCGTCGCATCTGCAACCGTCGTACATCGACTCGGGATTGGTGGATCAGGCGGCCAGTTTCGCGGCCGGCAAGCTGTAGTCGTCGCGATCGCCGACCGCGAGCCTCAAGCTAGCGCGTGCGCAGATCGCGGGTGATCAGGATCCGCGACGCGAGCTCGTCGTCGGGCGGATAGTCCACCCCCACCAGCGTCAGGCCCTCCGCCGGAGCGGCCGCGAAGTCGCTGGATCGTGCTGTGGCGCTAAGCAATTCACGGCACCATTGCGCGCTGCGCCGGTGTTCCCCGACGGCCAGCAGCGCGCCGACCAGCGAGCGCACCATCTGCCAGCAGAACGCATCCGCGGTGACGTGCGCGGTGATCAGGTCGCCGTCGCGCGACCAATCCAGCCGCTGCAGGTCGCGAATCGTGGTGGCGCCGCTGCGATAGCGACAGAAGGCCGCAAAGTCGTTCAACCCCAGCAGATCTTGCGATGCGACGCGCATCGCCTCGACGTCCAGGTCGCGCGGCCAGGCGGTGATGTAGCGCGCTTGCCGCGGCTGCACACCGTAGGCGGCCGTCGACAACCGGTACTCGTAATGGCGCCGTAGCGCCGAGAACCGCGCGTCGAAACCCGCTGGGGCGCGGGATATTCCGAGTACCCGGACGTCGGTGGGTAAAAAGCGGCCCAGGCGGCGCAGCAGTGGCAGGAATTCCGGATCGCCCGCGCGTGGCGAACGCGGGTAGGCATTGGGCAAGGCGGCGGCGGGCACATCGACATGGGCCACCTGTCCGGTGGCATGTACTCCGGTGTCGGTGCGCCCGGCCGCGCACAGCTTTACCGGCGTGCGGAAAACCGTCGTCAGCGCGTCGTCGATGACGCCGGCGACAGTGCGCTGCCCGGCCTGCGTTGCCCAGCCCGCGAAATCGGTTCCGTCGTAGGCGATATCGAGCCTAAGACGGACGGCTTCGCTATTTGTCGGTGGACTCGTCACCCTCGCCGGCGACCTCAGCCTCGGGCTGCTCGGCCGCATCGGCCTCGGCGGCCGGCTCAACGGCTTCGGTCGTGGCCTCTTCGACCTCGGCTTCGGGAGCAGTCGCCTCCTCGGCCGTCGGGCCTTCGGCGGCCTCGGGCTCGACCGCGGCCTGCGGCGCGGCGGCCGCGACCACCGGCGCCCCTCCAGTCTCGGAAGCCTTCTTCGACGCCTTCACCCGACGCGCACGGTCGGCCTCCGCGGTGACGGTCTTTTCCTGCACCAGCTCGATCACGGCCATCGGGGCGTTGTCGCCCTTGCGCGCCTCGACCTTGATGATGCGGGTGTAGCCACCCTCACGATCGGCGAAGTGCGGCCCGATCTCCGCGAAAAGGGCGTGCACCACGTCCTTGTCGCGGATCTTCTTCATCACCTCTCGGCGATTGTGCAGCGTGCCCTTTTTCGCGTGCGTGATCAGCTTCTCCGCGTACGGCCGCAGCGCACGTGCCTTCGGCTCGGTCGTCTTGATGCGACCGTGCTCGAACAGCGACGTGGCCAGGTTGGCCAGCAGAGCCTTCTGGTGCGAAGACGACCCGCCGAGGCGAGGGCCCTTGGTGGGCTTGGGCATTGCACTATCTCCTATTTAGCGGCCGACCCCCGTATCAGGTAGGGCCGGGACGGACGGTGTTGCAGGTGTCCGGTTCCTCAGCGGCCGCTGCACGGCCGCATCGTCGCCGGACGGTGTTGCAGGTGTCCGGTTCCTCAGCGGCCGCTGCACGGCCGCATCGTCGCCGGACGGTGCTTACAGCTGTTCGGTTTCGGCGTAGTCCGCATCGTCGTACGACCCCTCGCTGGACCAGGTGCCGGTGGCGACGTCGTAACCCGCGACCTCCGACGGGTCGAAGCTCGGCGGGCTGTCCTTGAGCGACAGGCCCAGCTGGTGCAGCTTGACCTTGACCTCGTCGATGGACTTCTGGCCGAAGTTGCGGATGTCGAGCAGGTCGGACTCGGTGCGGCTCACCAGCTCGCCGACGGTGTGCACACCCTCGCGCTTGAGGCAGTTGTAGGACCGCACGGTCAGATCCAGGTCGTCGATCGGCAGCGCGAACGAGGCGATGTGGTCGGCCTCGGCCGGCGACGGCCCGATCTCGATGCCCTCGGCTTCGACGTTGAGTTCGCGTGCCAGGCCGAACAATTCGACCAGGGTCTTACCCGCCGACGCCAGAGCATCGCGGGGGGTGATCGAACTCTTGGTCTCGACGTCCAGGATCAGCTTGTCGAAGTCGGTGCGCTGCTCGACACGGGTGGCGTCCACCTTGTAGGTGACCTTGAGCACCGGCGAGTAGATGGAATCGACTGGGATACGGCCGATTTCGGCACCGGAAGCACGGTTCTGCACAGCCGGCACGTAACCACGACCGCGCTCGACGACGAGCTCGACCTCGAGCTTGCCCTTGTCGTTCAGCGTCGCGATGTGCATGCCGGGGTTGTGCACCGTGACGCCGGCGGGCGGCACGATGTCACCCGCGGTGACCTCACCCGGGCCCTGCTTGCGCAGGTACATGGTGACCGGCTCGTCCTCCTCGGAGGACACGACCAGACCCTTGAGGTTCAGGATGATGTCGGTGACATCCTCTTTAACACCGGGCACGGTGGTGAACTCGTGCAGCACGCCGTCGATGCGAATGCTGGTCACGGCCGCGCCGGGAATCGACGACAGCAGTGTGCGCCGCAGCGAATTGCCAAGGGTGTAACCGAAACCCGGCTCCAGCGGTTCGATGACGAACTGGGACCGGCTGTCGGTGAGGATTTCCTCGGACAGTGTGGGTCGCTGAGAAATCAGCATGGTGTTTCTTTTCTCCTTCTCGGCACCCGCTATTTGATGCCGTTAGGGTTTTCGGGCCGGGCGGCCCGAAATTCCATTACTTCGAGTAGTACTCGACGATGAGCTGCTCGGTGAGCGGCACGTCGATCTGTGCGCGCTCGGGCAATTGGTGCACGAGGATGCGCTGACGCTCCCCGACCACCTGCAGCCAGCTCGGGATCGGACGGTCGCCCGCCGTCTCCCGCGCGATCTGGAAGGGCACGGTGTTCAGCGACCCGTCCCGCACGTCGATGATGTCGTACTGCGACACCCGGTAGCTGGGGACGTTGACGTGCACGCCGTTGACGCTGAAGTGCCCGTGGCTGACCAGCTGGCGGGCCATCCGGCGGGTACGCGCCAGCCCGGCGCGGTACACGACGTTGTCCAACCGGCTCTCCAGGATCTGCAGCAGGTTCTCACCGGTCTTGCCGGAGTGGCGCACGGCCTCTTCGTAGTAGCGACGGAACTGCTTTTCCATTACGCCGTAGGTGAAGCGGGCCTTCTGCTTCTCCTGCAGCTGCAGCAGGTATTCGCTTTCCTTGATCCGTGCGCGGCCGTGCTGGCCGGGCGGGTAGGGACGCTTCTCGAAGGCCTGGTCGCCACCGACGAGGTCGGTGCGCAGCCGGCGCGACTTGCGAGTGATGGGTCCGGTGTAACGAGCCATGATTCTCCTCCTAGACCCTGCGTCGCTTGGGCGGGCGGCAGCCGTTGTGCGGCTGGGGGGTGACGTCGGAGATCGCGCCGACCTCCAGGCCCGCGGCCTGCAGCGAACGGATCGCGGTCTCGCGGCCCGAGCCCGGGCCCTTCACGAACACGTCGACCTTGCGCACGCCGTGCTCCTGGGCCTTGCGCGCGGCGTTCTCGGCGGCGAGCTGCGCGGCGAACGGCGTCGATTTCCGCGAGCCCTTGAAGCCGACGTGGCCCGACGATGCCCAGGCGATGACGTTGCCCTGCGGGTCGGTGATGCTCACGATCGTGTTGTTGAACGTGCTCTTGATGTGCGCGGCGCCGTGCGGGATGTTCTTCTTTTCCCGCTTGCGAGTCTTCTGCCCCTTCTTGGGGGCCGACGCTGCTGCCTTCTTGGCTGGTGGCATGGGCGGTTACCTGGCCTTCTTCTTGCCGGCGATGGTGCGCTTGGGGCCCTTGCGGGTACGCGCGTTGGTCTTGGTGCGCTGGCCACGCACCGGCAGGCCGCGGCGGTGCCGCAGACCCTGGTAGCAGCCGATCTCGATCTTGCGGCGGATGTCGGCCTGAACCTCGCGACGCAGGTCACCCTCGACCTTGAGGTTGGCCTCGATGTAGTCACGCAGGTGGGTCAGCTGGTCATCGGTGAGGTCCCTGGTGCGCAGATTCCGGTCGATGCCGGTCGCTTCCAAGATCTCGGTGGAGCGGGTACGGCCGATGCCGAAGATGTAGGTCAGCGCGATCTCCATCCGCTTGTCACGCGGCAGATCGACGCCTACTAGTCGAGCCATAGGTGGCGTTTCCTCTTTTTCTAAGCGGAGGTCTTTTCCCAGCCCGTTCCCGAATTGATCGGGGCCCGGCCTCCGACCGGGCGTGGATGAAAGGGCCCATCTCTAAAGATGCGAGCCGTTCAGTGGTGCTGGGAGGTCTGCATTCAGTTGTGGGTGCTACTCGGCCTGGGTCTTGGTTCGTTTGTGCCGACCCGCTACGCCGTGCTTGCGGTCGCGGCTAACCCTGGCGCTGCTTGTGGCGTGGATCGGAGCAGATCACCATGACCCGCCCATGCCGACGGATCACCCTGCACTTGTCGCAAATCGGCTTCACGCTGGGGTTGACCTTCACGGCTTTTCGATCCTGTTCTCGTCTGTTGGTTGGTTACTTGTACCGGTACACGATGCGGCCCCGGGACAGGTCGTAGGGAGACAGCTCCACCACCACCCGGTCCTCGGGCAGGATGCGGATGTAGTGCTGCCGCATCTTGCCGCTGATGTGGGCAAGCACCTTGTGACCGTTCTCCAGCTCAATGCGAAACATCGCATTGGGCAGGGGCTCGACCACCCGGCCCTCGACCTCGATGGCGCCGTCCTTCTTGGCCATAACTACTCGTCAAATCCTCGTCGTTTAGTTTCGTTGTCGTCTGCGCCAACGCGGCACAGGATTCACACCGACTTTGGAACGTGAGCCGGTGACAGGAAATTCCCAGGGAACGGACACACAAAAAAGCCGGCGCGAAATGTCGCACCGTCGCTCCATGGTACCCGCTCGTGCGGCATGGCCAAAATCCGCGATCCGGGCGCTCGCGGGCGCCACCTCGACCCACCACAGCACTCCTGACAAGCGCATACTTGACCACGATGACACGTCCCCTTGCTGGCGCCGCGCAGTCACGCAAACCGGTGATCCTGACCGTCGACGACGATCCCGCGGTTTCGCGCGCAGTGGCCCGAGACCTGCGGCGCAAATACGGCGAGAATCACCGCATCGTGCGCGCGGAGTCTGGTCCCGAGGCGCTGGAAACCCTCAAGCAGCTCAAGCTGCGCGGCGAAACGGTCGCCACGCTGATCGCCGACTACCGGATGCCGCAGATGAGCGGCATCGAGTTTCTCGAGCAGGCGATGGATTTGTACCCGGTGGCGCGCCGCGTGCTGCTCACCGCCTACGCCGACACCCACGCCGCGATCGACGCGATCAACGTCGTGGACCTGGACCACTACCTGCTCAAGCCGTGGGATCCGCCGGAGGAGAAGTTCTACCCCGTCATCGACGGGCTGCTCGAGGCCTGGCGGGCGGCACCGGAACACCCCATCCCGCACACCAAGGTGATCGGGCACCGCTGGTCGGCGCGGTCCTGGGAGGTGCGCGACTTCCTGGCTCGCAACGGCCTCTACTACACCTGGTTCATGGCCGACGAGCCCGACGGCGAGCGACTCCTGCAGGCGGCCGGCGAAGACGGCAAGCGGCTGCCCGTCGTCGTCACCGAGCACGGCGACCCGCTGGTGGAACCCTCCGACGCCGACCTGGCCGACAAACTGGGCCTGTCCTCCACGCCGTCGCAGGAGTTTTACGACCTCATCGTCATCGGCGGTGGGCCGGCGGGCCTGGCCGCCGCGGTGTACGGCGCCTCCGAGGGACTGCGCACGGTGCTGATCGAGCACACCGCGACCGGCGGGCAAGCGGGGCAGAGCTCGCGCATTGAGAACTACCTGGGCTTCCCCGACGGAGTATCGGGCGGCCAGCTGGCCGAGCGGGCACGCCGGCAGGCCGAGAAGTTCGGCGCCGAGATCATCACCGCCCGCAGGGCAACCGGCATCGAGGTCAATGGGCCCAAGCGCACCGTGCGGTTCGCCGACGGCGGGTCGATCGACGCGCACGCGGTCATCCTGGCCACCGGCGTCTCCTACCGTCAGCTGACCGCCGAGGGACTCACGGAGCTGACCGGCTGCGGCGTCTACTACGGCGCCGCGGTGTCGGTCGCCTCGGACTGCGAAGACGAAGAGGTGTACGTGATCGGCGGCGCCAACTCCGCCGGCCAGGCCGCGATGTATCTGTCGCGGACGGCCAAGTCGGTCAACATCGTGGTGCGCGCTCCGTCGCTCGAGGCGTCGATGTCGTACTACCTGATCCAGCAGATCGAGGCGAACCCCAAGATCAACGTCCTGACCTGCACCGAGGTGCAGCGCGCCACCGGCGACGGCCACCTGGAGAAGCTGACCCTGGTCAACAACCGGACGGAGCAGGTCGAGGACGTCGCCTGCGCCCGGATGTTCATCTTCATCGGCGCCGCCCCGCGCACCGAGTGGCTGGACGGGGTGGTGGCCCGCGACGACCACGGCTTCATCCTGACCGGCCCGGACCTACGCAACGTGTGCGGCTGGACGCTGGACCGGCCACCGCATCACCTGGAAACCAGCGTGCCGGGCGTCTTCGCCACCGGCGACGTCCGCTCCACCTCCGCCAAACGGGTCGCGGCCGCCGTCGGTGAAGGGTCGATGGCCGTGATGCTGGTCCACCGCTACCTGGCCGAGTCCTAGAAGGGTCGCGCGTCATGACCGCCAATACGCCGTGTGAGCCAGACGAGCTGCGCTCCCTGTTCCTGTTCGAGGCGCTGACCGACGAACAGCTCGCGGTGCTGTGCACCAACGGGCGCATCCAGGAGTACCAGCCGGGGCCGATCTGCGTGGAAGGCGAACCGGCGACCTGCTTCTACGTGCTGATCGACGGCGAGTTGGCGATGTCGAAGCTGTCCGGCGGGCAGGACATCGAAACGGTCCGCACCTCGCAACGCGGCGTGTATGCCGGGGCCTGGCGGGCGTTCACCGGCGGGAAGCAGAAGACCTACGACGCCTCGGTCCACGTGACCAGGCCGTCGCGGTTCTTCGTGATGGAGGCGCCCGTCTTCGCCCAGTTCATGCGCGACCAGTTCCCGATGGCGGTGCATCTGCTCGACGGCATCGCCGTCGGCACCGACCGAACCCGCCGCATCATCGACAACCGGGAAAAGCTGCTGGCGCTGGGCCGACTGTCCGCCGGGCTGACGCATCAGCTCAACAACCCGGCCGCGGCGATCTCGCGGGCCGCGGCGGATCTGCGCGAACGCGTCGCCAGCATGCGTCACAAGCTCGCGATGCTCGCCGACGGCACCATCACACCCGAGGCGTTGAGCGCCCTGGTGCGCCTGCAGGAGCGGGTTGCCGAGCAGGTCGCCAAATCGGCGACCCAGCACCTGAGCGCGCTGGAGAGCTCCGACCGCGAGGATGCCATCGGCGACTGGCTCGACGAGCACGGCATCGACGGCGGATGGGACATCGCGCCGACGCTCGTCGAGGGCGGCGTCGACACCGACTGGCTGGAGCGGATTTCCACGGTCGCCGAGGAACTCGCGTCGGCAACGTTGGAGCAGGCGGTCCGATGGATCAACTACACCATCGAGAGCGAACTGCTGATGAACCAGATTCTGGAAGCCAGCAAGCGGATTTCGGCGCTGGTCGCCGACGCCAAGCAGTACTCGCAACTGGATCGGGCGCCGTTCCAGGTGGCCAACGTGCACGACCTGCTGCACAGCACGCTGGTGATGTTCGCCGACCGGTTGACCAAGGACGGCGGCAAGGATGCCGGCAAGGACGCCAAGACCATCAACCTGGTGAAGGAGTGGGACCGCTCGCTACCCGAAATCCCTTGCTACCCAGGCGATCTCAATCAAGTATGGACCAACATCATCGACAACGCGATCGCCGCGATGCGCGATCAGGGCGGCACGCTGACCATCCGCACCTGCCGCTACAACGACAACATGGCCCGGGTCGAAATCTGTGACACCGGGCCGGGTGTCCCCGCCGATATCCGCGAGCACATCTTCGAGCCGTTCTTCACCACCAAACCGTTCGGCGAAGGCACCGGCCTCGGGCTGGACCTCGCGTTCAACATCGTCGTCAAGAAGCATCGCGGCGATCTGCGGGTGGAATCGGTGCCGGGCGACACCCGGTTCATCGTGTTGCTGCCGCTGGAGAGCCCCGTCGCCGACGTCGCCGCCGTGGATGACGACGAGGTGGACGACGCCGAGGCTGAATAAGGCTGGACAAGGTGGAATAGCCGCACCGGCGGCCGGGTTGGAGACGGCATGACCGATGCAGCTGCGAGCAAGCCCAATCTTGGCCGGTTCGGATCGTTCGGACGTGGCGTAACGCCACAGCAAGCAAAGGAAATCGAGGCACTGGGCTACGGAGCCGTCTGGGTAGGCGGCTCACCGCCCGCCGAACTGGCTTGGGTGGAGCCCATCCTGGAAGCGACGAGCACGTTGCAAGTGGCCACCGGCATCGTGAACATTTGGACCGCGCCAGCCAACGAGGTCGCCGAGTCGTTCCATCGGATCGACAAGGCCTACCCGGATCGTTTTGTGCTCGGCATCGGCGTCGGCCACCGCGAGGTGATCAGCGAATATCGCAAGCCCTACGACGCGCTGGTCGAATACCTGGACGCGCTCGACGAGTACGGCGTGCCCGCCCATCGGCGGGTGGTGGCCGCCCTGGGCCCACGGGTGCTGAAGCTCTCGGCGCAGCGCAGCGCCGGCGCGCACCCGTATCTGACGACGCCGGAGCACACCGCGCACGCGCGCGAGCTGATCGGGCCGTCGGCGTTCTTGGCACCCGAGCACAAGGTGGTGCTGACCACCCCGGACAAGGCGGGAGCCGACCAGGCCCGCGCGGTCGGACGCAAGGCGCTGGACATGTACTTCAACCTGGCCAACTACCGCAACAACTGGAAGCGGTCGGGCTTCGGCGAGGACGAGGTCGTCCGTCCGGGCAGCGACCGCCTGGTCGACGCGGTGGTGGCCTACGGCACTCCCGACGCGATCGCCGCACGCCTTAACGAGCACCTGGAGGCAGGGGCCGACCACGTGGCCGTGCAGGTCCTCACCGAAGATGAAAACCTGGTCTCGGCTTTGGCTGAACTGGCGGGGCCGCTCGGACTGAACCGCTCGTAATCAACCGCGGAGGGGACCTCGATGAATGACGCCGCAGCACTCAAGCCCAACCTCGGTCGCTACGGCGCCTGGCTGCCCACCCGATCCATCACACCCGAGCTGGCCGCCGAGATCGAAGCCCTCGGGTATTCGGCGGCCTGGATCGGCGGATCACCGGACGCCGATCTGGCCTGGGTGGAACCGGCACTGGCGCAGACCAATTCGTTACAGCTGGCCACCGGCATCGTCAACATCTGGACGGCGGCGGCCGCACCCGTCGCCGAATCGTTCAAGCGCATCGAAAGTGCTTACCCTGGAAGGTTTTTGCTCGGTATCGGGGTGGGCCACCCCGAGCACACCCAGGAGTATGTCAAGCCCTACGCCGCACTGGTCGGCTATCTCGATGCCCTCGACGAGGCGCTGGTGCCGACCAGCCGGCGGGTCCTCGCCGCGCTCGGGCCCAAGGTGTTGGCGCTGTCCGCGGAACGCAGCGCCGGTGCGCACCCGTACCTGACCACGCCGGAGCACACGGCCAGGGCGCGCGAACAGCTCGGCAATTCGGTGTTCCTGGCCCCGGAGCACAAAGTCGTGCTGACCACCGACCGCGACAAGGCGCGCGAGGCCGGCCGTCAGATCGTCCAGCACTATCTGGGGCTGAGCAACTACGTCAACAACTGGCTGCGGCTGGGATTCACCGAGAACGACGTGCGCGGGGCCGGCAGCGACCGGCTGATCGACGCGGTGGTCGCCTACGGCACCCCGGAGGCCATCGTGAAGCGTCTGGGCGAGCACCTCGACGCCGGCGCCGACCACGTAGCCATCCAGGTGCTGGGCGGCTACAACGACGAGACGCTGCTGCCCTCGCTGAGGGAACTGGCGGAGCCGCTTGGGCTAACCCCCACAAGCTGACCGCGACCCTCGGTTAGGGTTTGACCATGCGGCTGCTGGTCACTGGTGGTGCCGGTTTCATCGGCGCGAATTTCGTGCACAGCACCGTGCGCGAACGTCCCGACGTTTCAGTGACGGTGCTGGACGCCCTGACTTACGCCGGCCGGCGCGAATCGCTGGCCGGTGTCGACGCGGCCATCAGGCTGGTGGAGGGCGACATCTGCGACGCCGAGCTGGTGTCCCGGCTGATCGCCGAATCCGACGCGGTGGTGCACTTCGCCGCAGAGAGCCACGTCGACAACGCGCTGGACAATCCCGAGCCGTTTCTGCACACCAACGTGGTCGGCACGTACACGATCCTGGAAGCGGTACGGCGTCGCGGGGTGCGGCTGCACCACATCTCGACCGACGAGGTCTACGGCGATCTGGAGCTCGACGACCCGCAGCGGTTCACCGAGTCGACGCCCTACAACCCGTCGAGCCCGTACTCGGCGACCAAGGCCGCTGCCGACATGCTGGTGCGGGCGTGGGTGCGCTCGTACGGCGTGCGCGCGACCCTGTCCAATTGCTCGAACAACTATGGGCCGTATCAGCACATCGAGAAGTTCATCCCGCGCCAGATCACCAATGTGCTGACCGGCAGACGGTGCAAGCTGTACGGCGCCGGCGCCAACGTCCGCGACTGGATCCACGTCGACGACCACAACAGCGCGGTCTGGCAGATCCTGGACAAGGGCCAGATCGGTCAGACCTACCTGATCTCGGCCGAGGGCGAGCGCGACAACCTGACCGTGCTGCGGACGCTGCTTTCGCTGATGGGTCGCGACGAAGACGACTTCGACCACGTCACCGACCGCGTCGGCCACGACCTGCGCTACGCCATCGATCCGTCCCTGCTGTATGACGAATTGCACTGGGCGCCAAAGCACACCGACTTCGAAGAGGGATTGCGGGAAACCATCGACTGGTATCGGGCAAACGAATCCTGGTGGCGTCCGCTGAAGGACGCATCGGAAGCCCGCTACGAACAACGGGGGCAGTGAGATGGAAGTTCGCGAACTCAAGGTGCCCGGCGCCTGGGAGATCACCCCGAGAATCCACGGGGATTCGCGCGGCATGTTCTTCGAATGGCTGAAGAACACCGATTTCGGCTCGTTCGCCGGCCATGGGCTGAATGTGCAGCAGGCCAATTGCTCGGTATCGGCCGCCGGGGTGCTGCGCGGGCTGCACTTCGCCCAGCTGCCACCCAGCCAGGCCAAATACGTGACCTGCGTGCGTGGTGCGGTGTTCGACGTGGTGGTCGACATTCGGGTCGGCTCACCGACATTCGGCCAGTGGGACTCGGTACTGCTCGACGACCAGGACCGGCGCACGATCTACATCTCCGAAGGCCTCGGGCACGGTTTCCTTGCGCTGCAAGATAATTCGACGGTGATGTACTTGTGCTCGGCGGAATACAGCCCGCAGCGCGAGCACACCATCTGCGCCACCGACCCGGCCCTGGGCATCGACTGGCCACTGGTCGACGGTGCCGCCCCGAGTCTGTCCGACCGCGACGCCGTCGCCCCCAGCTTCGACGAGGTGCATGCCGCCGGGCTGCTGCCCACCTGGGACGAGGCGCAGAAGTTTGCCGCGCAACTGCGCGGCAAGTCCTGAGATACTGATTGCCGGGCCGCAACCGCAATAGCCTTTCGGCGTCGTCGCCACCTACCCGTAGCGAGGCGGCAACGTCGGGTTGGCATTAAACCCACGTTTGTCGCGGGTTCATCGACTACCTTGGGCATTCCGTGCGGAAACTCTGGCCGGCCGCGCGGAGTCGACGACAGATACGGATTTGCACGCATGAAGCTAGCGGAGGTGTTCGATCCCCGATGTAACGCACTGAACCTGTTTCGGTTGGGGCTGGCCGCCGAGGTCATGCTGTTTCACTCCTGGCCGATCACGGGTCACATGCCGCCACACGCGCTGCTGCAGCTCCTCTTCGCGGTCGGTGTCGATGGTTTCTTTGCGATCTCGGGATTCTTGATCACCGCAAGTTGGCTCCGCGACCCTCGGGTGCGCGATTACCTGACCGCTCGGGCGCTGCGCATCCTGCCCGGGCTGTACGTCTGCCTGATCGTCACCGCGTTCGTGTTCGCGCCGCTGAGCGTGGCGGTGCAGGGTGGTTCGGCGGCGAAACTGCTGCAGTCCAGCGCGCCATACGAATACGTCCTGAAAAACGCCACCCTGATATCGGTGCTTCAGTTCGACGTCGCCGGGACGCCGCGCAATATCCCATCCCCGGGAGCCTGGAACGCTTCGCTGTGGTCTCTGATCTGGGAAGTGCTGTGCTACATCACCATTGCCGTGATCGGCGTCGTCGGCCTGGCCAATCGGCGATGGATTTCGCCGGCGATCCTGGTGCTCGGGGTGATTGGCGCGGCATTGTTGCCGCCGCTGACATTCCCGGGGGCGTGGACCATCCCCCAGCTCGCCGCGCGCTCGGCCATCATGTTTGCCTGCGGCGCCATCATGTATCAATGGCGCGACGTGATTCCCGCTCGGTGGTCACTCGTCGCCCTCAGCGTGGTCATCGTCGTCGTCGCTTCCATTCTGCTGCCCGACTACCGGGTGGTGGCGGCCCTTCCGCTGGCCTATGCCGTGATCACTGCGGGTTCGCTGCTTCGCAAGAAACGCCTGACGCTGCGCACGGACATCTCCTACGGCGTCTACATTTACGCGTTTCCGACTCAGCAATTCCTTGCCGTTTTGGGACTGAGCTTCCTAAATCCGATGTTGTTCTTCGTCGTTGCGTTCCTGGCTACTCTTCCGCTGGCCGCGATGAGCTGGTTCTGGGTAGAGAAGCCCGCGATGGCGCTGAAGTCCCGTCTCAAACGCAAGTGGGGTGCGCCCGCAAGCCTCGGAGCCGACGGCACATCCGCGGCCACGGCCACCGAGCAGCCGACTTCCGACGTTCCGGGCGCGGTGTAGACGGGCCTGCTTTCGCCCTGTTTCGCCGCGCGCGCTGCGACAGCTTTTCTTCTCGGTGGGTGTCGCGACGCTGAATCCGATAGTGTTCGCCGGTATGTCGACGACAGTGGTGGTGCCGTTGGCCCCGCTGCGTTGGTTCGCGATCGAAACGCGCGCGCAGTCTCTCAAATTTCGACTCAGGCGAAAGTGCTCTGGCTCGCGGCTCGCCGAAGCCAGCCAATCCTGACCGCGCCCGGGATGGCAATCCGTGTTTTCGGGACCAAAGACCCGATGCGAAGACGGCGCAATGCGCTTAGATGCAGGAACGGGGTAGCGCCGGGAACGGGGACGGCTGGTGATAACGGATGAAGCTCGGGCAAGTATTCGATCCGCGAAACAATGCACTGAATGCGTTGCGGCTGGCGATGGCCGCCGAAGTGATCCTTTGGCATTCGTTCGCCGTCACGGGTGGCTTACTGCCGTCCGCGCACATACGGCAATTGCTGTTCGGGGTGGGCGTCGACGGGTTCTTTGCGATCTCGGGCTTCCTGATCACCGCGAGCTGGCTTAACAATCCGCAAATCCGGGACTATATCGTCCATCGCGCTCTTCGTATTCTCCCCGGGCTCTATGTCTGCCTGGCGGTGACCGCGTTTGTCATCGCGCCGATCGGTGTGGCGATCCAGGGTGGACCGGCGGCACGGCTCCTGCTGTCCAGCGCGCCATTCGAGTATGTGGTGGACAACGCCGCCATAGCGGTGCTCAAGTTCGATGTCGGTGGAACGCCGACCGGAGTCCCGATTGCGGGGATGTGGAACGGATCACTGTGGACCCTCATCTACGAGGTGCTGTGCTACGCCGGCGTGGCAGTCCTCGGGTTGGTGGGACTGGCTGCACGTCGATGGACTTCTGCGGTGGTGTTGGCATTGGCCGTGCTCGTCGCTGCGTACTTGCCGCCCATGACATTTCCCGGGATCTGGAGCAACGAGCAATGCATCGCGCGCTTCGCCATCGTGTTTGCCGCCGGCGCCCTGGTGTATCAGTTCAAAGACGTGATTCCCGCTCGATGGTCACTCGTCGCACTGTGCGTGGGCATCGTTGTGCTGACCGGCCTGCTACCTGACTACCGGCTGGTCGGCGCCGTTCCGTTGGCATACGCCGTCATTGTTTCCGGGGCGCTGGCCCACAACAGGTATTTGCGGTTGCCGACGGATCTGTCCTACGGCGTCTACATTTACGCCTTCCCGGTCCAGCAGTTGCTTGTTATCTGCGGGCTGGCCGGCACGAATCCCTTTGTGTTCGCCGTCATTGCGACGACCGCTACCCTGCCGCTGGCGGCTCTGAGCTGGTTCCTGATCGAAAAGCCCGCGCTGTCCCTGAAATCTCGATTCAAGAAGAAGCCGGTTGACGCCGAGCTCTCCGAAGCCAGCCGAACCTGAGGCCACCGGGAAGGTCGGAAAGCGTCCACAACAACACCGTCAGCACTTCGGCCCCCACGCTGATCGCCGCGTACGGCGCTGGATCCCAACCCTGCTCGGAAAAGCCGAAAAGCCCGCCGGTGCGCGACAATGCGAAGGCCACCAGGGAGCCGCCGGAGATCGCGGCCCCCGCCCAGCGCAGCCACCATGGACCACCCAGGAGGATCAGCACGGCCACCGCGAACGAGACGCTGGCCTGGACCAGGAACCCGGTACCGATCGTCGGAATGTGCTGGTAACCATGGACATACAGGTACGCATGGCTGGCGGCGCTGGCGAGCAACGACGCGGCGAAGCCAACCCGGATCAAGATGTTCATTGCAGCCTCTGCTCTTTCAAAGCCAGGGCGGTCTCGCCCTTGGTGTAACTGACCTCGCGAATGCCGAGCGCGTCGTGCAGCTTGCCGGCCGGCAGCGTGATCGGCTTGGGCGCCGGCCCATCGCCGGGATGGGGCAGCGGGTAGGCGGTCGTCGTCCCGCTGTAGAACGACACGTTGCCTTCCGTCTTCGAAAACAATTGGTGCACATGCCCGTTGATGCATGTAACGGAGGCAAACCGGCGCAGGTAACTGAGGGCCTGGGTGGCGTCGTCGGTGCCCCAGCCCCAGTCCGGGTACATCGCGAACAGCGGGATATGGCTGAACACGATAATCGGCGTGTCGCTGGACAGGCCCGCGACGTCCTTCTCGACGAATGCCAGCTGGTCGACACCGAGATGCCCGAGCTTGCGCAGGTTCAGCGTGTTGACCAGTGCGATCACGTGAACGCCGGCGGCGTCAAAGCTGTACCACCCGTCGCCTACCGACCCCGCCCCGAATACCTTGCGGTACTTCTGTCCCGCATCGTCGACCGAGTCGTGCTCCCCCGGCACGGTGAACACGTGAGGCGTCTTCAGCCCACTCATCATCTGCTTCACCTGGTCGAACTGCTCGGGAGTGGACAGGTGCGTGAGGTCACCGGTGTGGACGACGAAATCCGGTGTATAGCCGAGGTTGTTGACCTGATCGATCGCATGGCCGAACGTGCCGGACACGTCCGGGTTGGGCGCACCGGTGAAGCCGAGGTGACTGTCGCTGATCTGGGCGAAGCGCAGGGCGGGCCGGACCTTTGCGCGCTCGGCGGCGGCGGCCCCGGCGACGTGTGAGATCACCTCGCCGCCGGCTACCGCGAACCCGACAGCCGCACCGAACCATGCCCCGTGCCGGATCAGCTGCCGACGACTCATCGTGTTCGGGTCGCGGTTCGCGTTCGTGTCCGAGTTCACTGCGTCACCACCACGGTGCCGTGCATCATCGGGTGAATCGAACAGACATAGTCGAAAGTCCCTGCGGTGGAGAAGGTGTGGGTGAAACTGGCCCCGGTCCCCATGCCGGGTGAATGAAACGATCCGTCACTCGCGGCCACTGTGTGGGGTTCTTCGTCACGATTGATCCAGGTGACCGTCGTGCCGACACTGACCTTCAGCGTCGCGGGAGCGAACGCGAAGCCGTCGATGGTGACTTGGTTACCGCTGGCCGGTGCCGACGGCGCGGTGACCGATGGCGTTGCACCGGAGTCCGGCTTCATCGTGACCGACGCGTGCGCATCGGGCCGCGACGCAGAGCACCCGGCCAGCAACAGCGTCCCCGCCGCCAGCAAGGCAAAGTGTTTTCGGAACGTGGCAATCTTCATGCCCAGTGATAGGGCGGGTGGTTACACCGCTTAGGCCGGCCGTTCGGGGTACGGCGGTGGGGCGAGCACCTCGACGACCCCGTTGACCTCGCGAACCATCAATGTGGGCAATGGCTTTGGGGCGATCGGCAGTTGGTGGGTGAGCACTTCTCCCGCCGGGGAGAACGAGGTCGAGTGGCAGGGGCAGCGCAACCTGTCGTCTGGCGCGTCGAACCACAACTTGCACCCCTGATGCGTGCATACCCCGGACACGGCTTCGAGTTTGCCATCGACGCGGCGAACGAATCCGCTGACCGATCCCAGATCGAACGCATGCATGCGACCGTCCGGCACGTCCGAACTGGTCGCGACGCGCTGCCAGCTTCCGTCGTTGGGCGTGAGTTGTCCTGCGACGGCAGGGCCTTCGGTGACGCCTCCGGTCACGGCTCGATCGATGGAAACCGCGGTGACCGCGGCGGCTGCCGCGGCCGACGTGCCCACGATAACCTGACGTCGCGTGGTGTTCTGCTTGGGTGCCGGTGGCGCGGGTGGTGCGCCGGCCATCTGTTCGGCGAGCCGCCGGTGCAGGTCGGTGAGGAATTCCTGGCGTGGGGCGGCCCCCACCTCAGAGCCCTGCCCGGCAGCGCGCAGGTCGATCGCCGTGCGGATCTGGGCGGCCTCAAAGTCAGTTGGCGCAAACGGTTTTGGCCGTCGGCCCCGCAGCATATCGTCGATGTAGCGACGCAATCCTCGCGCGTTCATGACTGGCCCCCATCGTTGACCTGTGCCGCCAGCCGCAGCGCGCGATGTTGAAGCACCTTGGCGTTGGCGACGCTGATTCCAAGTTCCGCGGCTGACTCCTTGATTGAATTGCCTTGCAGAAAACGTAGTTCCAGGATTTGGCGATAGCGGTCGGGCAGGCTTTCGAGAACGTGGGCGACCCGCGCCGGCGCGTTGCTGATCGCTTCCTCGCTATCGGGTGGTTGCTCGATGTCCTCCTCGATCGAGGTTATCTCCCGTCCCAGGGTCTCGCGCCAGTGTGCGGCCAGCACCGTTCGCGCCGTGGCGCGCAGGTATGCGCGCACCTCACCGACGCTCGCGGTCAGCCGTAGCGGCCGCAGTGCGGCGAGGAACACCTCGGCGGTGAGATCCTCGGCGTCCGCCCGGTTGCCCACCCGGGCGAACAGCGTCCGGTACACCCAGTCCGCGTTGTCGGAGTACACGGCTTCCCAGTCGGTGTAGCCGTCATTAGGGACCGCGCGTAGGGGGCGCGGGCCCGCGGGTTCGTTTTGTGACGTCACATGTCTCCCTCACCCGATCAATATCAGCGGGGGTTACACGCGGTCAGGGCGCGGCGAGCGAAGATTCATCGACGACCAGCCCGTCGAGCTTCGCCGCGGTGGCGGACAGGACTGTTTTGGCCACGCCGAGGATGCGCTCGCGCACCCGGGGTTTGGCCGAGGCCGGCGGCAGCAGCTGGCCCACCAGGTGACCGAAGAGATCCAGGCGCGAGTCGGACAGCCAGGCGGTCAGGTCGGGGTCGTCGAACCAGCGCAGTTGATTGCTGTAGTCGGCCAGCGCGATGCGCAGCCAGTCCAGATCGGTGTCGGGGTGCGGCAGCGGCACACACAGCCGGTTGCGCGTTGCGTCATCTGGATAGGCCGCCTCCAGGTGGGCGATCAGCGAGGCGCTGAATATCTGCTGGCAACCCCGCACGCTTTGCAGTGTGATGCGTCCGGGAGCGAAAATCGTTCTGGCGGGACGCTTTTCGGCCCCGTCGGCGGTGCAGTCGATGTAGAGTGCGCCCCCGTCCATCGCCACGTCGCCGCCCTCGAGGACCATCTTGTCGTCCTCGTTGTCCTTCTCAATGGCCAGCAGGTGGCCCTTGCGCACGATATCGCCGATGCGACGCAGCTGGTCCAGCTCGGCCCGGGTGACGGTCGCGCAGCGGTACATCGTGGGGCGCACCGCCGGGTCTACCCGCAGCAGGGTGCCGGCCTCCTCGAGCCGGGCGAACAGGTCGTCGGGCGAGGCGGCGTCCCTGATCGCGCGCAGTTGCGCGATGAAGCCGGCTTTGATGCGGTCGGCGAACGGTTGCCCGGGCTGCATCGTGGCGCGATCCAGCAGCCAGGAGTCGCGCGGCATGACCCAGGTCAACCGGTCCGGCGCCACGCCGTGGCCAAGCAGCCACAGGCAGGTGTCGATGCCCGTCTTGCCGGACCCGACGATGACGTAGCGCTCGTGGGCGGCACGGCCCGGCAGGTCGTTGGGTGGGACGCAGGCGATGCCGGGCGCGACCGGATACGGCGGCGGGCGCATCGCGGGCACCATCACTCGCATGTAGGTGGCATCGACCACCCGGCGGGCCACCTCGACGGTGTACTCGTCGCCGGCCAGTGTGGCGAAGCGGCCGTCACCGAGGTACTCGCTCATCGGGAAATAGCGGACCCGCCCGGTCGGCACCAGCTGCTGGCGCATGACGTGGTCGTAATAGGCGCAGACTTCGCCGGCGGTCGCCAGCTCGTAGAGCCCCTGGTTCCAGCCGGCCCGGTCGATGGTGTCGCGGCCCAGCCGCAGCGAGTTGACGCCGTAGAACACCGATGGCTGATGCAAACGGACGAACGGGTAGGCGGTGGTCCAATGCCCGCCCGGCGCGTCGTTGCGGTCCACCACCACGACGCTGGCCTCCGTCTCCGTGACCAGCGTGTCGATGAACGCCATGCCCATGGCGCCCGCGCCAATGACCAGGTAATCGGCCTCGATCGTATGCATACCGGCTCAACGCTAACCCGCGTTGTCCGCGCAGGTAACCCACCTTGCCAAGGTCAGAACGCGGTTACTAGGATATGCAAGTATCCGCTTAAGCACTGGAACAAGACCCAAGGGCACCCCATGACCACACAGATCCCGCACTTCATCGACGGGAAGCGCGTCGCCGGCCAATCCACCCGCACGGCCGATGTCTTCAACCCCAGCACCGGTGAGGTGCAGGCAAAGGTCCCGATGGCGTCGGCGGCCGACATCGACACCGCGGTCGCCTCGGCGGTCGAGGCCCAAAAGGGCTGGGCCGCAACGAACCCGCAGCGCCGCGCCCGGGTGATGATGAAGTTCATCGAGCTGGTCAACAGCAAGATGGACGAGCTGGCCGAATTGCTGTCGCTCGAGCACGGCAAGACAGTGCCCGACGCACGTGGCGACATTCAGCGCGGCATCGAGGTGATCGAGTTCGCCATCGGCATCCCGCATCTGCTCAAGGGCGAATACAGCGAGGGCGCCGGCCCGGGCATCGACGTCTACTCGCTGCGCCAGCCCCTGGGCGTGGTCGCGGGCATCACCCCGTTCAACTTCCCGGCGATGATTCCGCTGTGGAAGGCCGGGCCCGCCCTGGCGTGTGGAAACGCGTTCGTGCTCAAGCCAAGTGAGCGCGACCCATCGGTGCCGGTGCGCCTGGCCGAACTCTTCCTCGAGGCCGGTCTGCCGCCCGGGGTGTTCCAGGTCGTGCACGGCGACAAGGAAGCCGTCGACGCGATCCTGCACCATCCCGACATCAAGGCCGTCGGCTTCGTCGGCAGCTCCGACATCGCGCACTACATCTACTCGACGGCCGCGGCCAACGACAAGCGGTCGCAGTGCTTCGGCGGCGCCAAAAACCACATGATCGTGATGCCCGACGCCGACCTCGACCAGGCCGTCGACGCGCTGATCGGCGCCGGGTACGGCAGCGCCGGCGAGCGTTGCATGGCGATCAGCGTCGCGGTGCCCGTCGGCGAGCAGACCGCGGATCGGTTGCGCGCCAGGCTGGTTGAGCGGATCAACCAGCTGCGGGTGGGCCACAGCCTGGACCCGAAGGCCGACTACGGCCCGCTGGTCACCGAGGCCGCGCTGGCCCGGGTGCGCAACTACATCGACCAGGGTGTGGAAGCCGGGGCCGAGATCGTGGTCGACGGCCGCGAACGCCGCAGCGATGAATTGACGTATGGGCTCCCAGAAGGCACAGCCAGCCTGGAGGGCGGCTTCTTCATCGGGCCGACCCTGTTCGATCATGTGACCACCGACATGTCGATCTACACCGACGAGATCTTCGGGCCGGTGTTGTGCATCGTGCGGGCACACGACTACGAGGAGGCCTTGCGCCTGCCGTCGGAGCACGAGTACGGCAACGGTGTCGCGATCTTCACCCGCGACGGGGATGCCGCGCGCGATTTCGTGGCACGCGTCGAAGTGGGCATGGTCGGTGTCAACGTGCCGATCCCGGTGCCGGTGGCCTATCACACCTTCGGCGGCTGGAAGCGCTCCGGCTTCGGCGACCTCAACCAACACGGCCCGGCGTCGATCCAGTTCTACACCAAGGTGAAGACCGTGACGTCGCGCTGGCCATCCGGGATCAAGGACGGCGCCGAATTCGTCATCCCGACAATGGATTAGGTCCATGTTCGCCCTGAACGACGACGAACGGGTCATCACCGAGACGGCAGCGGCATTCGCTGCCAAGCGGATTGCTCCGTATGCCCTGGAATGGGAAGCGGCGCAGCACTTCCCGACCGATGTCTTGCGGGAAGCCGCCGAGCTCGGCATGGCGGCGATCTACTGCCGCGAGGACGTCGGCGGCAGCGGGCTGCGCCGCCTCGACGGGGTGCGGATCTTCGAGCAGTTGGCCATCGCCGATCCCACCACCGCCGCGTTCCTGTCCATCCACAACATGTGCGCGTGGATGATCGACAGCTTCGGCACCGACGAGCAACGCAAGGAATGGATTCCGCGGCTGGCGCCGATGGACGTCATCGCCAGCTACTGCTTGACCGAACCCGGCGCCGGATCCGATGCCAGCGCGTTGAGCACCCGTGCGGTCGCCCACGGCGGCGACTATGTGCTCGACGGCGTCAAGCAGTTCATCTCGGGCGCGGGCGCGTCGGATGTCTACGTGGTGATGGCCCGCACCGGCGGCGAGGGACCGCGCGGTATTTCGGCCTTCATCGTCGAAAAGGGCACGCCGGGGCTGAGTTTCGGCGCTCTTGAGGAGAAGATGGGCTGGCACGCCCAGCCGACCGCACAGGTGATCCTAGAGGGCGTGCGGATTCCCGCCGACGCAATGCTGGGCGGCGCCGAGGGCGAGGGCGCCGGCTTCGGCATTGCGATGAACGGCCTCAACGGCGGCCGGCTCAACATCGCGGCGTGCTCGCTCGGCGGCGCGCAGTCTGCCTTCGACAAGGCGGGGGCCTACGTGCGCGAGCGGCAGGCGTTCGGCTCGGCACTGCTCGACGAGCCAACCATCCGTTTCACCCTGGCCGACATGGCCACCGGGCTGGAGACCTCACGACTGATGTTGTGGCGGGCGGCAAGCGCACTGGACGCCGGCGACCCCGACAAGGTCGAGCTGTGCGCGATGGCCAAACGCTACGTCACCGACACCTGCTTCGACGTCGCGGACAAGGCGCTGCAACTCCACGGCGGCTACGGCTACCTGCGCGAGTATGGTCTGGAAAAGATCGTCCGCGATCTTCGGGTTCACCGAATCCTGGAGGGGACCAACGAAATCATGCGGGTGGTCATCGGTCGTGCCGAGGCCGGCCGATTCAGGGCTTCTCAAGCCACCGGTTAGAAAGGCAGCAATGACGGAGCATCTGACGGTGGCTTTCCTGGGGCTGGGCAACATGGGCGCGCCGATGGCGGCCAACCTTGTCGCCGCCAACCACGCGGTGCGCGGATTCGACCCGGTGCCCGCGGCCCTGGCCGCGGCAACCTCGGCCGGCGTCACCGGTTTCGGCAGCGCCTCCGAAGCGGTGGCCGGCGCGGACGTGGTCATCACGATGCTGCCCAACGGCGAGTTGGTCAAACGCTGCTACGCCGAGGTGCTGCCGGCCGCGCGCGCCGGCGCGCTGTTCATCGACAGCTCCACGATCTCGGTCGACGACGCCCGGGAAGTTCATGCGCAGGCCAAGGAACACGGCGTCGCGCAGCTGGACGCCCCGGTCTCCGGCGGGGTGAAAGGTGCCGTCGCCGGAACGCTGGCATTCATGGTCGGCGGCGAGGAAGACGCGGTGCAGCGAGCGCGCCGAGTGCTAGAACCCATGGCGGGCAAGATCATTCACTGCGGCGCCGCCGGGGCCGGGCAGGCCGCCAAGGTGTGCAACAACATGGTGCTGGCCGTGCAACAGATCGCGATCGGCGAGGCATTCGTCCTGGCCGAGCGACTCGGGCTGTCGGCGCAATCGCTGTTCGACGTGATTACCGGCGCGACCGGCAACTGCTGGGCCGTGCACACCAATTGCCCTGTGCCGGGCCCGGTTCCGACTTCGCCGGCCAACAACGACTTCAAGCCCGGTTTCGCGACCGCGTTGATGAACAAGGACCTGGGACTGGCGATGGACGCGGTGTCGTCGACGGGTTCGGCCGCGCCGCTGGGCAAGCACGCCGCCGAGATCTACGCTGCGTTTATCGCGTCCGACGCCTCCCACGGCGCCTTGGACTTCAGCGCGGTGATCGAGGCGCTGCGCTAGGAGGATCGGTCTTCCGCAATGCGGTTGTCAGAAAGGGGCATTCGATGATCGAAGTGCTGGACGACATGCCGGCCGGGGTCACCGGCATCCGCGTATCGGGCCGGTTGAACGGTGACGATCTGCGCGACTTCAAGCCCGCCATGGAAGGGCTCGTGAGCGGCGACGAGATCAGGATCGTCGAGGTCATCGCGCCCGACTACGAGGGCTTCGGCCCCGGCGGCCTGGTCGAGGACCTCAAGCTGGGCCTCGGCAGCGTATTCAAGCATCACTCGGCGTTCAAGCGAATCGCGGTCGTGTCCGACAAGGAGTGGGTCGCCCATACCCTGCACGCGCTGGCATGGATGGTCCCGGGCGAGATTGCCGTGTTCGGGCTCGACGACCTCGAGCGCGCCAAACAGTGGGCCGCCGGCTAGAAGTCACCGGCGTTGCGGCGCAACGTTTCAATCGCGGACACCAGCGCCTGCGATTCGGCGGTTTGCATGCCGATGTCGGCGAACACCTGCTCGTTGAGTGTGACGGTGGCGTCCTCGACAGTGGACCGCCCAAGCTCGGTGATCTGCACCAGCGTCGTGCGCCCATCGGTGGGGTGCGGCACCCGCTGAACCAGCCCGTCGGCCTCCAGCCGGCGGATCGCGTGGCTGACGCTGGTGACGTGGACCTGCAGTCGGTCGGACGCCTTGGTGATGGGCAGCGCCCCGGTCCGGCTGAACGCGAGCAGCCGCAGCAACTCGTAGCGCGAGAAACTCAGGTCATACGGCCGTAGCGCCGTCTCTACCCGTGCCAGCAGGATTTGATGCGCACGCATCACCGACGTCACCGCGACCATGCCCTGCGACACATCGCCCCAGCCGGCACGTTCCCAGTTGGTGCGTGCGGCGGCGATCGGGTCGCGCTTCTTATCGGGGGCCACCCCTTTTCTTACCGCACTTGCGGCAAAAGCGGGTCAACTGGCCCGATTCAGCGGGCGCCTATCTGCCCACCGCGGCCAGCACCGCGAGCGTGGATTCGCGGCTGCCCACGGTAATCCGCGCGCCAGCATCGGGATAACAGCGCACCCGCAGCCCGCTGTCGGCGAACACCTCACTCCACGGCCGGCCCTGCGCGTTCTTCGACGGCAGGTACATGAAGTTCGCGTGCGCGTCGGTCGTGTATATCCCCAGCGCGGACAGCCGCATTCGCAGATACCGCCGCTCGGAGGTGATCATCCGGATCCGTTGCAGCAGTTCGCCTTCAGCGTTGTAGGACGCCGCGACCGCCGGCAGACTGGTCATCGCGATACCGAACGGCAGCTGGTGCGACCACATCGTCGCGGCCAGCTCGGGCGCCGCCACCCCGTAGCCGATCCGCAGCCCGGCCAGCCCGTACGCTTTGGAAAACGTCCGTACCACAACCACATTGGGGAATCGACGCGCCAGCGCCGACACCTCGACCCGGTGTTCGGGTGCGGCGAATTCGATATACGCCTCGTCGAGCAGCACGATGGTGTCGCGACGCACCCGGCGCAGGAAGCGGAACAGGTGCGACGTCGGCTCCAGCGTGCCGGTGGGGTTGTGCGGCCGGCACAGCACCACAATGCGGGCACTCGCGGCCGCGTCGGCCAGCCGGTCGAGATCGTTGTGGCCGCCCTTGTTCAGCGGCACCGTCACCGGGTTCAGCCGCGCCATCTGCGCGATGATCGGGTAGCCGTCGAAGGTGGGAGCCGACATGACCATCGTGTCGCCCGCAACGGTCAGTGCCTGCAGGGTCTGCAACACCACCCCCGTCGCGCCGGCGCCCAGCACCACCTGCTCCGAGCCGACTCCGATGCGATTCGCGATCAGATTGCGCAATCGCTCGGGCAGGAACTCCGGATACCGGTTGGCCGCGTCGATGGATTTGACCAACACCGA
Source organism: Mycobacterium sp. 050128 (assembly GCF_036409155.1). Lineage (NCBI taxonomy): Bacteria > Bacillati > Actinomycetota > Actinomycetes > Mycobacteriales > Mycobacteriaceae > Mycobacterium > Mycobacterium sp. 050128. The sequence continues at coordinate 512,550 of NZ_JAZGLW010000001.1, forward strand.
TCGCACCGCGGGAAGTGGTGGGAACGGATTTTCGTTGAGCGACAACGCCAATGGATCGACAGCATGCGGAACCGAGTCATCGACCTCCGCGGTGGCGGAGCTTACGAGTGGTTGCATCAGGCTCGACCGCCCCAGCGCACCGCCGCCGCACCGGCGAAGTCGCCGGCGTGGGCGAAGCCCGCCATCAGCACCACATCACCGGACTTGAGCTGGCCGTCGGATATCGCGCGATCCAGATTGATCGGGATCCCGGCGCCGAACAGGTTGCCGCACTCCTCAAAGGTGTCCCGGTGCCGTTCCGGTGGCAACTCGAGCGCGTCACGCCAGTTGCGCAGAAACGCCCTGTTCGGTTGATTGGTGACCATCAGATCAATGTCTTTGGTGGACAATCCGATTCGGTCACAGACCGCGTACGCCACCTCGGGAACCTGCCGGTTGCCGCGGGCCAGCACCTTGGTGATCTTGCTTTCGGTGAAGCCGATGCTGCCCTCGCCGGGGCCGGCCTGCCACCACTTGCGCGGCGGGTCGTAGGAAAGCGTCATCTCTCCCGCGTATTCGCCGAAGGTGCGGCACTCGACATCGAGGATCGGCGACTCGTCGCCCACCGTGACGAGTCCGACCGCCGCCCCGTCACCGGGCACGGCCGACTGCGCCTTGCAGCGAATCGTCGGCTGATCGAAGAACTGCCCGGCCGCGTTCTGCGCGATCGCGATCAGCGCGGTGTGTCCTTCACCGGATGCCAGCAGTTTGCGGGCCACGTTGAGCGCCAACACAAATGCCGCACAGCCACCGTTGTTCAGGTCGAGCACCCACGACGGTCGCAGGCCCAGCCGGTGCGCAATGCCGCCGCCTTGCCCGTAGAACGCCATGTCGGGCACCTGAGTGTGGGTGATCAGCACGTCGGCGCCTTCGACGACGTCGTGGCCGTGCCGCTCGACGAGTCCCTGCGCCGCGCGTTCGATCATGTCGATCGAACTCTCGTCCGGCGCAACGTGATGGCGAAACTTCGGAGCCCGGAACATGACGTTCTCCCGGAGCTCGTCGGATTCGGCGAACTGTGCGTAGTACTCGGCGGGGATCGGCTCGCCGGGCAGATAGGTGGAGACGTCGATCAGGCTGACGGTTCGGTTACCCATGATTCGCTCATCTCATCCATTCGGGGGTCACCGGCAGGCCATTGTGATGGCGGTACTCGGCGATTGCCTTGAGGTTCTTCAATTCCAGCAGGTGGCCTGCGCCGAACATGTCCCAGAAGTCGCCGACCCACACCGGGCGCTGCGCAGGCGCGGTCTCCGGATACGGGTTCTGGTCGTAGAACGGATGATGGCAATTGGTCCACAGCACAACCGAACCGGGTTTGTCGAGGACCACCTGCGCGTCGATTACGCGCATCAGGTAGATCATCCACAGATGCTTGCCTTGGTCCCACGCGCAGTGATAGTCGACGGTGCGAGCCTGCTCGTTGGCGACGGTGCGCGTGTAGATCTCGGTCTCCGAGCCGAGCCGGTCGTAGGCCAGCCACAGGCCGGGCTCCTCGGTCGGGGTGAAGCCGCGCAGGCTGTAGGTCCACTCTTCGAGGCTGCGCGTGTCGGACAGGTACTCGAACAGCTCGTCGGGCGGGCAGTCGATGTAATCGTTGACGGTGCAGTACTCCCCGAAGACCTGATCGTGCGGGTACACCGATCGCATCATGTCCATGATGATCGGAGTGGCCTGCTCCCTAGGGCTGGTTTCGATGCGAGTAACCCCGTCGATGAGATCGGGGATATCTTCAAGCGCTGGCAGCGACATTGGCACACTTCTCCTTAACGGTCGGAATCTGGTCAATAGCAATGGTTTCGGTCTTGGCCGCCGTGAGGAATGGGGCGAACGGCGGGATCTCGTCGGCGGCGCACTCGACGCTGACCACCGCGGGACCGTCGATGCCGAGCGCTGTGCCCATCGCGGCGGCGAGTTCTTTGGCGTCGCTGACGTCGGTCGACCTCAGCCCAGGGAACATGGCTGCCAGCCCGGCACCCAGCCGGCTGGGGCGAAATCGGTTGTAGCTGTATAGGTTGTCGTAGAACAACTGCTCGCGGGTCACGCACATCGCATGCGCGTTGTTGTTGAACAACACGAACGTCACCGGCAACCGGTATTGCACCGCGGTGTGAACTTCCATGCCGTGCATGAAAAACGCTCCGTCGCCGGCGATGACCACGGTGCGCCCATGCGGCCGTCCGCTGTTGGCCCGTCCGAAAGCCATCCCGATACCCGCCCCGAAGCTGTAGCCCATGCCGCCCATGCCGAGTGCGACGGTGAATCTGCCGCCGCGCCGGGCCGGCAGGTAATGCACCGCGGACGCACCGGTGTTGCCCGCGTCGACCACGATGTCGGTGCCGTCGGGCAGAACACCGTTGAGCACCGTCATGGCATCGCGGTAACGCAAGCCCTCGCCAACGCAGGACGGGGGCGTCAATTCGGAGCGCGACACGACGTCGGGCACCCGCACGCCGGTTGGTCGCCCGCTACCGGACAGGGCATGAGTCAGCATGCGCAGCGACGCACGCAGGTCGTCGGTGTGCACGTGCGTGCACGGAACATAAGGCCGCGCAGAGCCGATCGAGACGGTCCGCACCGTCGCCAGGGCGTCGTCGAGACCGGCCCGGGCCGTGACGGAAAGACGGGTGCCGATCACGAGGCACACCGCGCTGGCGGCCACCGCCTCGACCACACCCGGGTGGCCCATCACGCCGGTTACCCCCAGCGCGGACGAACAGCCGAATCCCGGTGTGCCGGAGGCATCTTTGGCGTCGGGCACGGTAGCGACCCGGGCCCGCAGCAATGCTCGCAGCTCTTCGAGCTCGGCGCGAGCGTTGTCGCGGGCCACCTGCTCGCCGGCGATGATCGTGATCGGCCCGGTGACGTTGCGCAACACCGGAATTATCGGCTGCGGGTTTCCGATCGGCCGCGGCTCGACAGCAATAGGGCCCGGTCGATCGGCGTAGACGAATGCCTGCTGAATGTCTTTGGGCAACAACAACACTGCCGGTCCACCGGTGCGCGCTGCCGCGATGGCCCGGGACAACGCCGCAGCGATGTCAGCCGGCCGCAGCACCCGCTCGCAGGACACCGACACCGCGGAGAAAACGGCCTCGGCGTTCAGGGCTCCGTTGTTGCCGCTGGTGTCCTGGAAGCTGCCGCGGCCATCCATGGTCGCCGGAGCCTGCCCGACCAAAGCCAACACGGGTACTCGGCTCGTCAGCGACTCCCCAAGTCCCGCTACAAGATTCAGCGCACCGCCGCCCGAAGTAGCGGCCACCACACCGAGTCCGGCGCCGCTGCGGCTGTAGCCGTCGGCCATCGTGGCGGCGGAGAACTCGTGCTTGGCCAGTACTGCGGTGATCTCGGAGCGGAAATGTGCCGCGTCGTAAAGGTCTTCGATGTTGGCGCCATCCACTCCGAAGATGTGGTCGACGCCGATTGACGCGAGGCATTCGACGATATGGTCAACAACCCGGTGCTTCCGAGGCATCTGCTCACCTAAGTTCGATTGAGACGATGCCTAAGGCACGAGTCAGGTGAGCCGTCGGTTCACCTGAGGAGGTTTTACAGCGAACGCTGCAACAAAACCTGACCACTATCGGCGGCGACCACTTGCACGGCGGCGATCTGCTCGATCGGCGTCGAGATGCTCGCGGCCGGCGTCGCGGTGTGGCCCGGTTCGGCCACCCAGGTCGCCAGTCGGGTTTGACTGCCGTCGCGACCGACCACGACCATCGCCAACGTGTCGTGGTGCGCATACGGCGGCGCCAGGCAGACGCACTTCAAGTTGATGGACGTCCCCCAGTGCTGACTGGAGATCTGCACCGTCGACGCCAGCAGGTTGGTACCCACCTGCGCCATCTCCGACGAAGCGGCCACCGGCTGCGGCGGGGTCGCCGACGGGGTATGACCCTGAACGCCGACGAACACGCCGACCGCTAGTACCGCGGCCGCGGCGGACGAGGCCACCCAGGTGATCGCCCGCGTCCGGCGGCGGCGCCAGGCCACCTTCGCCAGCAACGACGGCAACAGCTCGGGCGAGGGCTCCGGCGTCGCCGGTGGGATGTCGCCGGACTCCGCGATCGCGGCAACTTCTTCGCGATCGAGTTGCGAAAGCAGGGCCGGCACTCCACTGAGCTCGGCGACGGCGTGCCGGCACGCCGGGCAGTGCACCATGTGCCCCTCGAACTCACGGCGATCGACGGACGACAGCGACCCCAGCACGTATGCGGCATCCCACATCGCGTAGCGGTGATTGTCACCCATGATCAGACCAAAGGCCTCGTTGTCGCCGGGTGGGCCTACATCTCGTATCGGCGTCTTCATTTCATCCATCTCCTGTCACCCTTCAAGCATTCGGAGCCGATGACCACACGGATTGGTGCCCCGACAAGGCATCGCGCTGTCATCGAGTAACTCCGAGTTCCTGCAGAGTGAGCCGCAAAGCCCGCACGGCATAGTGTAGTCGCGACTTCACGGTTCCCTCGGCAATGTCGAGGTCTCCAGCAATCTGTGCAGTGGTCCATCCGCGGTAGTACGAACGCTCGATAACGGCCCGGTGTTCCGCGGACAGTTGCGTCATCGCGTCGGCGATCAGCAGCCGGTCCAGTGCCGCGTTCACCTCGTCGGGCGTGGCCTGCTCGGGCGCTCCGTCGACATCGGTCGAAGCGACTACGTTGCGATACCGGGCGCTGCGCCGATCGTCGATGATCATGTTGCGGGCGACGGTAAACAACCAGGCGCGGGCCGAGCGCTCGGTGTCGCCGACGACTTCTGGATGCTGCCACGCTCTCAGCAGCGTTTCCTGGACGACGTCCTCGGCGTGGGCGGCGTCGCCGGTCAGCCGCAGCGCATAGCGCCACAGGACGGCGGCGTGCTCGTCGTAGAGCGCCTTCATCAACGCAGCTTCCGCCGCCCCCGAAGCCCCCCAGGTACCAGCGCCCCGAGCCACTCGATCACCTCCTGCCCATTGAAACGAGCGGAACAGGCGTTTAGTTCGAGTTCAGCTCAAGGTGAGAATGCGGGGCCCGTGCTCGGTGACCGCCACGGTGTGCTCCCAGTGCGCCGCACGTGAGCCGTCGGTGGTGGTGACCGTCCAGTCGTCGTCGAGCACCAGCGTTTTACCTGTTCCGAGGGTCAACATCGGCTCGATGGCCAGCACCGAACCCGGGGCCAGCAGCGGGCCGCGGCCCGGTGATCCCTCATTGGGCAGGAACGGGTCCATGTGCATCTGCCGGCCGATGCCGTGGCCGCCGTAACCCTCGACGATCCCGAACGCGCGGCGGTGGCGAACCTCGGCCGCCCGCGTGCCCATTTCGATGGCGTGCGCGACATCGGTCAACCGGTTGCCGGGGACCATGGCCGCGATGCCGGCTTCCAGCGACTCCCGGGTCGCCGCGCAGAGCGCGTCGTCGTTGGGATCGAGTGCCCCGATCCCGAACGTGATCGCGGCATCGCCGTGCCAGCCGTTCAGCACCGCGCCGCAGTCGATGGAGACCAGGTCACCGTGGGCGAGGACTTCCGCCGCGGAGGGGATGCCGTGCACCACCCGGTCGTTGACCGACGCGCAGATCGACGCCGGGTAACCGTGATAGCCCAGGAACGACGGCGTCGCCCCGGCGTCCCGGATCACCGACTCGGCGATTTCGTCCAGGCTCAGGGTGGATACGCCCGCAACCGCGGCCGCGTGCACCGCCTGCAGGGCGTTGGCGACCACGGCGCCGGCCGCGGCCATCGCGTCGAGTTCACCGGCGCTGCGCTGCGGCACTACCTTGCTTCTGCGCAGCCGCGCCAGCGCGCGCATCACTACTTGCCCAGCGCTCGCAGCGCGCGCGCGAATACCTCGTCCAACGATCCGATGGCGTCGATCGTCTTGAGTTCGTCGCGGTAGTACTCCAGCAGTGGCGCGGTCTCGTCGTTGTAGACCTTGAACCGGTTGATGATGACTTCCTCGGTGTCGTCAGCGCGGCCGCGGCCCTTGAGGCGCTGCAGCAACTCGTCCTCGGACACCCGGAACTCCAGCACGGCGTCGATGTCGGAGCCGCGGCGTTCAAGCATTTCGTGTAGCGCGCGGGCCTGCTCGATCGAGCGGGGATATCCGTCCAGAATGAAGCCGTTGGCGGTGTCCGGGTCGTTCAGCCGGTCATCGACGAGCTGGTTGGTCAGGTCGGAGGGCACCAGGTCGCCGGCATCCAGGTAGCGCTTGGCCTCCAGGCCCAGCTTGGTGCCCTGCCCGATGTTGCTCCGGAACAGATCTCCGGTAGAGATCTGCGGAATTCCGAGCTTTTCGCTGAGTTTCTCCGACTGTGTGCCCTTACCCGCCCCCGGTGGCCCCAGCAAAACGACTCTCACTTGAGGAACCCTTCGTAGTTGCGCTGCATGAGCTGACTCTCGATCTGTTTGACGGTATCCAACCCGACGCCAATCATGATCAGAACCGCCGTACCGCCGAATGGCAGATTCTGCACCGCCCCCGCGTTCCCGATCTGCAGGAACAGGTTGGGCAGCACCGCGATCGCACCGAGGTAGATCGAGCCCGGGAGCGTGATCCGGCTCAGCACGAAACGCAGATAATCGGCGGTCGGCTTGCCCGGCCGGATGCCGGGGATAAAGCCGCCGAACTTCTTCATTTCGTCAGCGCGCTCGTCGGGATTGAAGGTGATCGACACATAGAAGTACGTGAAGAAGATGATGAGCCCGAAGTAGATGCCGATGTAGACCGGATCGCTCGGGTCGGACAGGTAGGTGCCGACGAACTTGTCCCACCAGCTGTTGCCCACGCCTCCGCTGCCGCTGCGGATCAACTGGGTGATCAGGTGCGGAATGTAGATCAGCGACGACGCGAAGATGACGGGGATAACACCGGCCTGGTTGACCTTGAGCGGCAGATACGTCGAGGTGCCGCCGTACATGCGCCGGCCCACCATGCGCTTGGCGTACTGCACCGGGATCCGGCGCTGGCCCTGCTCGACGAAGACGACGCCGACGATGATGGCCAGCGCGGCCACACAGACAGCCGCGAAGATCATGCCGCCGCGGCTGTCCAGGATCGTCTTACCCTCGGACGGAATGCGCGCGGCGATACCGCAGAAAATCAGCAGCGACATGCCGTTACCGATGCCGCGTTCGGTGATCAGCTCACCCATCCACATCACCAGCGCCGCGCCGCTCGTCATGACGAGCACGATGACGACCAGCGTGAAGATGCTCTGGTCGGCGATGATGTCCAGCGAGCAGCCCTGCAGCAGGCCGCCGTTGGCCGCCAGCGCCACGATGCTGGTGGCCTGCAGGATGGCCAGCGCAATCGCCAGATAACGCGTGTACTGCGTCATCTTGGCCTGGCCGGCCTGGCCTTCTTTGCGTAATTCCTCGAACCGTGGAATGACCACGGTGAGCAGCTGCACGATGATGCTCGCGGTGATGTAGGGCATTACGCCCACCGCGAACACGGTGAGCTTGAGCAGCGCACCGCCGGAGAACAGGTTGATCAGCGAATAGATCTGCCCGGCTTCGCCACCGCTGGCTTCTTTAATGCACTGCTGCACGTTCGGGAAGTTGACGCCGGGCGATGGCAAAGCGGCGCCGACGCGATACAGCACGACAATGCCGAGCGTGAAGAGGATCTTCCGTCTCAAGTCGACTGTTCGCAGCGACGAGATGAAAGCCGAAAGCACTTCTATCCTCCTGCGCGGCCGGGGGTCTTCCTGCGTTTACGCGCGCTCAACACCCGCAGGCCAGGACGTACGGCGTCACGCGTCAAATCGTGTACGAGACTAACAGCTGGTCGGAGTAGATCCTTAAAAGGGCGTCATGGAGCCGTACCAAAAGGGCTCAAAAAATTCAGGAAGCGGACAGCAACCAGGCGTAGAGTTTTGGCAGCTCGTTGCATTTGCTAAGTATCAAAGCTGGCCGCCGAGATCGAGGAGCACGATGACACGCACTGACCAAGACAGTTGGGATTTGGCTTCGAGCGTCGGCGCCACGGCCACGATGGTCGCCGCGGCCCGCGCGGTGGCCAGCAACGAGGACAACCCGATCATCAACGATCCATTCGCGGGGCCGTTGGTACGGGCGGTCGGGCTGGACTTCTTCACCCGGGTGGTCGACGGCAAGCTGACCACGGCCGAAACGCCGGAGGGTGGCCTGGGCGACCTGCAGGTCGAGACCGACTCGATCGCGGTACGCACCCGCTTCTTCGACGATTTCTTTCTCAACGCCGCTCGTGACGGCATCCGCCAGGCGGTGATTCTGGCCGCCGGACTCGACGCGCGCGCCTACCGGCTGCCCTGGCCGAACGGCAGCGTCGTTTACGAGGTAGATCAGCCCCAGGTCGTCGAGTTCAAGACCACCACGATGTCCAGCCTGGGCGCACTGCCGTCCGCCGAGCGACGCACCGTCAGCATCGATCTTCGTGACGACTGGCCAACGGCCTTGCGCAGCAGCGGGTTTGACGTGACCCAGCCGACGTCGTGGAGCGCCGAGGGGTTACTGATGTATCTACCCCCGGATGCCCAGGACCGGCTCTTCGACAACATCACCTCGCTGTCGGCACCCGGGAGCATGCTGGCCACCGAGTTCCATCCACCGTCGGAGACGACGATGTCCGAGCGCGCGCAGGAATTCAACCAGCGCTGGATCAATCTCGGCTGCGACATCGACCTGTCGCAATTGTTCTTCGACGGCGATCGCAGCGACGTCATCGAGTACCTGAGCGGCCACGGCTGGCAGGTGAGCTCGCGGCCACGGCGCGAACTCTTCGCCGACTACGGACGCGATTTTTATGACAGCGAGGCCCTGTCCCAACTGCGCAACATCGTCTCGGTTACCGCCACTCTCAGTTAGGAGCGCATGCATGACGAGCACCGACAGCAAGCGATTCGACGGAGACAGCTGGGATTTGGCGTCCAGCGTGGGAGCCACCGCCACCGCGGTGGCGGCCCGCCGGGCGATGGCGTCCAAGGGCCCCAATCCGTTGATCGACGATCCCTTCGCCGAGCCGCTGGTCAACGCCGTCGGCGTCGACGCCTTCATCCGGATGATGAACGGCGAGGTCGAACTCGGCGATGACGATCCCGCGTTCACCGCGCAGCGGCTCAGCGAAGGCATGGCGGTGCGAACCCGGTATTTCGACACCTTCTTCCTCGATGCCGCCGAAGCCGGGGTGCGTCAGGCGCTCATTCTCGCGTCGGGGCTGGACACCCGCGCCTACCGGTTGCCGTGGCCGGACGGCACCGTGCTCTACGAGATCGATCAGCCGCAGGTGATCGAGTTCAAGACCCGCACCCTGGCCGAACTGGGTGCGGCCCCGACCACCGACCGCCGCACGGTGGCGGTGGACCTGCGCGACGACTGGCCGGCCGCGTTGCGCGGCAACGGATTCGACTCGACGCAGCCAACCGCCTGGATCGCCGAAGGCCTGCTCGGGTACCTGCCGCCGGACGCCCAGGATCGCCTGTTCGACAACATCACCGCGCTGTCCGCGCCTGGCAGCCGGATCGGCACCGGCTACGTCCCCGACATGCGTGACCGCGTCGAAAAGCGCGGTCGCGAGATGAGCGAACGGTGGCGCCGGATGGGCCTGGATCTGAACTGGTCCGAACTGGTCTACACCGGCGAGCGCAACGACGTGTCGGCCTACCTCACCGAGCGGGGCTGGCAGACCACGGTCCGCAGCACCCCGGAGATGTACGCGCACAACGGTTTTGAATTTCCCACCGAACGGTCGATGGTTGCCTTCGGCGACATCAGATACTTGTCCGCAACGCTGGGGGGCTGAGCGTGACACGCACTGCGGTCCGCGAATAGCCAAGCGGTTACTCCGGTTTGGCCGCCGGCGCCCGGACCACCAACGGCACGGCGGGAAAACACCAGGCCAGCTCCGAACGTGACTTGCGCAGGGCGGCGGTGCCGTAGCCGTGCTTGCGGTGCTCGGGGTGAATCCAGATCCGCACGTTCACCTCGCCGGCGAGGAGCTCGCCGAACACCATTCCGACCTTCTCGCCGGAATCGATCGCGACGAACCAGGCGGCCTCTTCGTCTTCGACACGCTTGAGGGCCGCACGGATCTCGTCGTCGATGTTTCCGGCAGGGACACGAGAGCCATCGCCGGCCTCGCCGATTTCCGCGGTGCGGGTTGCGAACAGGTCGCGGTCCTCGGCGGCGGAGAACGGCCGCAGCTCCAGGCTCTCCCCCGAGCTCGCCGGCCGCTCGCCGAGCGTGAAGCTCAGCTGCTTGTTCAAATCTTCGAGTTCGGCGAGGATCTTGCGTCGCGAATCGATGGTGAGCTGCTCGAAGCACATGCCCATCACCGCTTCGGCCGCGACGTGGGAGGTGTCGAGCAATTTGACGATCCCCTCGACCGCGACTGCCTTGTTTTCCGACTCCACCACGACGTCGGCTATTTCATGCCGGCGTTCAAGAGCTTTCAGAAGGGCATCTGCGATCTCTCTGCGGGCGGCTTTGCGGTCCTGGTCAGTCATTGCACCAGACTAGAACGCCAACCCGAGTACCGCGCTAGATGCCCGACTCCGATAGGCGCGACGGGCGGTCGCCCAGCTCCAGGAAACGCCGGTAGCGGTCCTCGACCGCGGCCGCCCAGGCGCGATCGGGGTCGACGATGCGCTCGGTGCCGACCCAGCGGGCGGCGTCGGCGATCGACGTTTCCAGTCCGGCGGCCATCCGGCCCAGAAAGGCCGCTCCCAGCGCCGCGCCCTCGGCCACCGCGGATACCTCCACCGGACGGCCGGTCGCGTCGGCGATGGCCTGCATCCATGGCTGCAGCCGGGTCCCGCCGCCGGAGGCCACGATGCGCGATACCGGCGCTCCGCTGAGCTCGATCAGCTGACGAACGACGAATCCCGACGCCTCGTAGGCGGCTCGGCGCAACGCGGCGGGGCCGTGGGTGAGATCGATGCCGTCGAGCACCGCCCGCCGGTCCGGGTCGTGGAACGGCGTGCGTTCACCGCGAATGTAGGGTGACCACACCGGGATCCGGCGCGGATCGACCTCGTGGGAGACGCCAGCGGGGTCGCCGGGCCCGATGACGCGATCCACCCAGCCGAGAAACAGCCCGCCCGCATTGCTGGCGCCGCCGATCTGGCTCTTGGGCGCCTTGGTGTGCGGAATGGTCCACAGCCCCGGCACCTGGCGGGCCTCGGGAATGGTGACCCACACGATCAAGGTGGTTCCGCACATCACCAGCACATCGCCGTCGCGATCGGCGCCGGCCACCATCTGCTCACACAGCGCGTCGACGGCACCCGTGCCGAGCACAATTCGGGTCCCGGGTAGCTGCCCGGCCGCCGCGCCGATCGTCTCCACCCGCGGCATCTGCGCCGCAGCGGCGCCGCGTTCGGCGCAGGCGGCCTGATTCCAGCCGGTGCCGTCGAACAGCGGGTACGAGGTGGCCGCGGTGGCGAAGTCGATCACCGCCTCGCCGGCCAGCGCGTGGTTGGCCACCGCCGGCGCCGGCCAGTACCCGGCCGCCCCGGGGGCTTCGGCGGCCGTCCAGCGCAGGAACTCGGCGGCTTCACCCAGCGCGGGAAGCGGCTGATCGCCGTCGACCCGGCCGCGCTCGTCACCGTAGAGCAATCCCGGGGTAAACGGCCGGCCCGCGGCATCGACGGCAGTCAGCGAGGGAACCATCGCCGAAACGGCCACCGCACGCGGCTCGGGCCCGGGAGCCAACTGCCGCACCTGGTCGAGGGCGGCCAATGGACCGCGCCGCCACGCCTCGTCGGCGTCGTGCTCGAGCCGGTTGGGTGCGGGCACCCGAACGTGATGGGGAATGCGCACCCGCGCCGTCACGCGGCCGTCGGCGTCGGCGGCGACCGCTTTGACCGCCGTTGTCCCGATGTCGATGCCGATTGTGACGCCGTTACGTGACACGGGCGTCACCGTACGCCAGCATTGGCATTCGTGACATCAAGACCGCGTGCCCTGGTGACGGCCCCGCTGCGTGGCCCGGGGTTCGCCAAACTCCGCCAGCTGGCCGATGTGATCTATGACCCTTGGATAACTGAGCTCGAGGCGGCCCCGCTGCGGATCTACGGCCCCGAGCAGTTGGCCGAACGGATCACCGCCGAAGCCGCCGACGTCGTTGTGGTGGAGAGCGACTCGGTGCGCGGACCGGTGTTAGACGTGGGTCTGCGCGCGATCGCATCCACCCGCGGCGATCCCAACAACGTCGACATCGCCGGAGCCACCGCGGCGGGCATCCCGGTGCTGAATACGCCGGCTCGCAACGCCGATGCGGTCGCCGAGATCGCGGTGGCCCTGCTGCTGGCCGCCACCCGCCACGTGCTGACCGCCGACTCGGATGTACGCAGCGGCAACATGTTTCGCGACGGCAGCATCCCCTATCAGCGCTTCCGGGGGTGGGAGATCGCGGGGCGCACCGCCGGGCTGGTGGGCCTCGGCGCCGTCGGCCGGGCGCTGCGATGGCGGTTGACGGGACTGGGCATGCGGGTCATCGCGCACGACCCGTATCACGACGAAGCCCAGCACAGCCTCGACGAACTGCTGAGCGAGGCCGACGTCATCTCGTTGCACGCACCGGTCACCGACGACACCACCGGGATGATCGGCGCCAAGGAATTCGCCGCGATGCGTGACGGCGTGGTTTTCCTGAACACGGCCCGAGCGCAGCTGCACGACACCGACGCGCTCGTCGACGCGCTGCGTAGCGGCAAGGTGGCCGCGGCGGGACTGGACCATTTCGTGGGCGAGTTTCTGGCGACCGACCATCCGTTGGTCGGCATGCCCAATGTCGTGCTGACCCCGCACATCGGCGGGGCCACCTGGGACACTGAGGCACGGCAGGCGCAGATGGTCGCCGACGACCTGGAAGCGTTGCTATCCGGCAACACGCCCGCCCATATCGTCAACCCGGAGGTACTGGGGTCATGAAGTTCGTCGACAACCCGGAAACCGCGGTGCTGGACGCGGCCAAAGACATGCTGCGTCGCGGACTCGTCGAGGGAACCGCCGGCAACATCTCGGCACGACGCTGCGACGGCAACATCGTGATCACCCCCTCCTCGGTGGACTACCGCGATATGCAGCTCGACGACTTGGTGCTCATCGACGCGCAAGGCGTTGTGCAGCACGCCAAGGACGGCCGGGCGCCGTCGTCGGAAATGCAACTGCACCTGGCGGCCTATCAGGCGTACGACGACATCGGCAGCGTTATCCACAGTCATCCCGTGTGGGCGACCATGTTCGCCATTGCCCACGAGCCGATCCCGGCCTGCATCGACGAATTCGCGGTCTACGTCGGCGGCGACGTCCGGTGCGCCGACTATGCCGCATCCGGCACCCCCGATGTCGGGATCAACGCGGTCAAGGCGCTGGCAGGCCGTGGCGCGGCGCTGATCGCCAACCACGGCCTGGTCGCGGTGGGACCCCGTCCGGACAAGGTCCTGCACATTACCGCACTCGTCGAACGCACCGCTCAAATCGTCTGGGGCGCAAGGGCTCTCGGCGGTCCGGTGCCGATTCCCGAAGACGTCAACCGCAACTTCGCCGGCGTTTACGGCTACCTGCGCACCAATCCTCTATGAGCCGGGTGCAGCTGGGTCGCGCGTGTGTGACGCGCATCGTGGAATTTCAGTTCGATTTGGGGACAAAGTCTTTCGCCCAGACCCCGCCGGACGGCTGGCACGACAACGCCGACCTGCTGGTGCCGGATTTCTTCGACCCCGACACCGAGAAATGGCGTATCGCGGTGCAAAGCTGGGTCGTCGAGGTCGACGGGTTGACCGTCGTCGTGGACACCGGCGTCGGTAACGATCGACACCGCCCGCACATGCCACCGTTGGATCGGCTGAACACCGGGTTCCTCACCGCGTGGGAGTCAGCGGGCATCGACCGCAGGGCCGTGGACGTCGTCATCAACACCCACATTCATTCCGACCATGTCGGATGGAACACGATGCTCGTTGACGACACCTGGGTGCCGACCTTTCCCAACGCCCGATACCTCGCGCCCGCAGCCGATTACCGTTACTTCGCGCCCGATGGACCCGTGGCACGGCGATCGCCGCGCACCGAGCAGGAGGCCGCCCAGCAGCACGGTGATCAGCTGGTGTTCGCCGACAGCGTGTCGCCCGTCGACGCGGCCGGACAGCTCGTCTGTTGGTCCGACGACTATCCGATCAGCCCGTCGCTACGCCTGCGACCGGCCGCGGGACACACGCCCGGCTCCTCGGTGCTGTGGCTGGATGCCGGGGTTCCCGTGGTGTTCGTCGGTGACATCACGCACAGCCCGCTGCAGGTGCGCCGGCCCGCCGACCCGTGTGCCTTCGACGTGGACACCGACGCCGCCGCGGTGACCCGGCACCGGATCTTCACCGAGGCGGCGAATGCCGGCGCGACCGTGATCCCCGCGCACTACCCCGGTCACGGCGGCGCGTCGCTGCGCGCCGTCGGCGACCAATTCGAGGTTGACGAATGGCTGGAGATCGAACCGCTCAGCCGAGAGTGACCGGCAACGAGTCGTACACGGTCATGTTGTTGCAGAGGTCGGGCAGCGTCATCGTCGGCTCCCCGGTTTCGACCACATGGGTGTTCAACAAGATCTCGTCCAGCGCGGCCCTGATTTCCGCCCGGGCAAGCATCGCGCCCAGACAATGGTGGGCGCCGCCGCCGCCGAATGACTGATGGGGATTGGGATCACGGCGAATGTCGAACCGGTTCGGGTCCTCGAACACGTCCTCGTCACGATTGGCCGACCGCAACATGGTCACCACGCGCGCGCCCTCTGGGACAAGCGTGTCACCGAGCATCACGTCCCGCGTTGCACCGCGCACCCAGAACATGATGGGCGTGGAATACCGGAGCACCTCCTCGACGGCCGTGGCCCGCGCGTCGGGCTCGGATCGGTAGACGTCGATCTGATACGGGTTGGCGACGAAGGCCCGTATTCCGTCGCACAACGCATTGCGAGTGGTGTCGGCGCCGGCCAACCCGAGCACGAAGAAGAAGATCTCCAGTTCGTTGGAGGGCAGCAGGAAACTCTCGCCCGAGTCCGCGGTGATCTCCGTGGTGCACAGCGCACTCCAGATGTCGTCGACGGGATGTTCGCGCTTATTCGCCGTCAGCGTGCTCGCGTATTGAAACAACTCGACGAAGGGCAACACGTCGTCGCCATCGGGCATGGCGAGCTGCGCTCCGGCGGTCTTCAATACCTGCTCGATCAGACCGAACACGTGCGGCCGGTCGGCCTCGGGGATCCCGACGATGTCGCCGATCACCGAGATCGGCAGTCCTGCGGCCAGATCCACGAACTCACCCCCACCGGATTCCAGCAGGGCGCCGGCCATCTCCTTGGCCCGCTGGCGAATTCCGTCTTCCAGCTTCGCCACCGCGCGGGGGGTGAACGCGCGCGAGATGACCTTGCGGCGGATGGTGTGATCCGGCGGGTCCAAACTCACGATCGCCGGATAGGCGTCGAACAGCGGCACGTCCTGAATCAGCGGTCCACCCGTCGCCGTGAAGGACTCGTGGTCGCGGTGCACTCGCGCCACGTCGGCATGCTTCGTGCACACCCAGAACTCGCGACCCACAACAGATTTCACGTCGGCGGTTAGTTGCTGGTGAAACACCGGCGTGCGGGCGCGCAAAGCGGCGAACAGCTCGTCGGGAAATCGCGACGCCCAGATCCCCGGTTCGCCCAGGTCGATCGTGGTATGGGTCATGATGCGTTCTCCCCTATCTCGTTGCGCAGACCGTTGAGGATCAGCCGCAACCCGTACCCGAACACCCGCTCGCTCGGCCGGTCAGCCGCGGCGTCGGGGTTTCGGATGTGGGTGAGCTGTACCGAACCCAGCAGATGGATATACAACGCGGCGTGCGCCGCTTCGAAATCGTCTGCCCGCAAACCGGATTCACGCAAGATGGCGCGTGAGGCACGATCCATCTCGGTGGCCGCGGCGGTGTGCGGATACTCCTGGAGCAACGCCGCGATCCCCGGCACCTCGAGCAACACCTTCCACGCGTCGGTGTAGAGCGCGATCAAACGCGCCTCCCAGTCGCCCTGCCGCGGCACCTGGATCTGAGCGAGCACCGATTCGATCAGCAGATCGAGCAGCTCGCGCTTGTCGCGGACGTGGTAATAGACCGATGAGGCCGCCGTGCCCGCCTCGGCCGCGAGTTCGCGCATCGTGACCCGGTTGACGCCGACGCGCTTGGCCAGTCGCAGCAGGTGCTTCGTCAGGTGCGCCCGATCCAGCGCCCCATAGCGCAGCACCGGCGCATTCACCACGGATTCCTCCACTGTTTCGCACTTCTGTTTCGCACGATTGCGTTTCGAACAGTGTTCCGATTAGAACAGCGTTCGAGTCGGGTGTCAACGCCGCCCGGACTTCGTGTGTCCGTTGAATCGCGCCCCGCCGGCTACCGCGAAATCGATTCGATTCCCGCGATCAACACCTCGAGGCCCTGCTCGAAACGCCGGGCGGGGTCGACCCTCAATTGGGTCGGCAAGCCTTCGATCGCCTGCTCGAACGAAACCGAACCCAGCACGAACACCATCAGCAGCACCCGGGTGCCTTCACGACGTCCCTCGGGCACCCCGGCATCGGCAAGCACGCGTTGCATGAGCAAATCGACTTGCAACGCCGCACCCTCGGCCGGATAGGTCTGCAGCACGTCGGCGATGCCATCGACGCGCAATAGGGCCGTTCGGGCGCTACGGGCGAACACCTTCAGGCGTCGTTGCCAGGACCCACGGTCGGGCAGCGTCACCGCCGACAGCGTGGCTTCGGCAATCAGGTTTAGCAGCTCGCGCTTACCGTCCACGTGGTGGTACATCGCCGTGGTGGATAACCCGAGTTCGCCGGCCAGCGCTCGGACGGTCACGCTGCGGATACCGCCACGCTGCGCCACGCGCATGGCCGCAGCGACGATTGCTTCACGATCCAGCTCCCCGTAATGGGGCACCTTTCGCGACGGTCGCGCTCCGGTTACGGCCATGGCCGCCACGCTACGGAGTTCAGATCGCCAAACATGGCCACCACCGCAGGATCGCGGCGTCACCAACCACGACGACATTGTCCGCACCTATCCGATTCCAGATCCAGAGCAACAGGTCCGAGGCCGATCCGGACAGCTCCGTACCCGAGCGGCCGGGAACCGCGCCGTCCGGTGAGGTCATCAGGGGGACATCAAAGCATATGTCGATGTCGTTGGGACACAGCCTGATTGAAGGCACGGGCGCTGCCGGTGCGGCCTGCACCATCAACGGGAGGAATTCTTCGGTGAATTCGGCGATCCCGTCCAGGGCGAGGGCGGCGGCCAGTGGCTCGGGTGCCGGATGGGTGGCGTTGTCTGCGTCCCATCGGTGAATGGCCGCCTCCAGCGCAGCCTTGCGGCGCCACCACCTGCTGGCCTGGGGGCCTTTCAGCGGTGTCCAGACCAACTCATCGGCCGCGACCGAAGACAGTGCCGCCCGAAGCCGGTCGACGCTCTCGCCGAACCAGCCCGACAGCTGGTTCACGTCGTCAGGCGGCAGTGGCAGAAGCCGCTGCTGCGCTTCCAGACCGCCGGTCACACAGGTGCTCACCCATCGATGCGCACCGCCGACGTGCCCGACAAGGTCGCGAAGTGTCCATTCCGGACAGGTCGGGACACCGACGTCGCCCGAAGCCATTGCGGCGATCTCGATCAGCCTGCGGCTCTCCAACTCGATCAATCCGAGGTAGTCGTCCGCCGGCACCGCAATCACGAGCTAATCTTTACAGCGTTAACTTTTTGTTGGCAATTAACCCTCGGCAAGCGAAGGAACAGCATGGACCGATACCGGGTGGTTCAGTGGTCGACCGGCAACATCGGCAAGCGCGCACTGGGTGCCCTGATCGACCGCGACGACTTTGAGGTGGTCGGCGTCCATGCGTTCGGGCCCGACAAAGTGGGTTGTGACGTAGGAGTTCTCGCTGAGCGCCCCCCGATCGGGGTGGCCGCGACCGATGATGTCGACGCGTTGATCGAGCTGGCCCCGGATTGCGTGAACTACATGCCTCGCGTCATCGACTTCGAACTGGTGGACAGGCTGCTGCGGAGCGGCATCAACGTGGTGACCACCGGAGACTTCCTGACCGGTTCGCATCACCCGGTCGAGCGGGCCGCGTTGCGCGAGGCGGCGCTTCATGGCGGCGCGACCTTCCTGGGAACGGGTTTCGAGCCGGGGTTCATCAACGTCGTCGCCGGCTTCCTCACCGGCGCGTGCCGAAAAGTGCACAGCGTCAAGCTGGTTGAGACGCTGGACTGCACCACCTATCCCGTGCAAGACGTGTGGAAGGTGCTCGGATTCGGCAAGCCACCGCGCGAACGAGTGAAGTCGATTGACCCGCAGGCCCAACGGTATGGCCTGGGTTACTTCGAGACGCTCGACATGGTCGCCACCATGCTGGGCGTGCAGCTCGACTCGACGGAAGGCTTTGTCGAGAACGCGGTTCTGACACGAGACCTGCACCTGGGGTGGACGGACTACGCCGCCGGCACGACGGGAGGTCAACGCCGCAGTTACCGCGGTCACCGCAACGGCCGTCCGGTGATCGAGCTGGCGATCTGCTGGACCATGAGCAGCGACGCGCTGGATCCGCAATGGGAAGACCCCGAGGGTTTCAGCGTGGTGATCGACGGCGAACCGTACGTCGACGCGACGATCCGGTTCGGCCATCCGGGTCAGGATGCGATGACGGTGTTGATGGACAGCACCGCCGTCGCGGCGGTCAATGCCATTCCCTTCCTCTGTGAGACAGACCCGGGCATCATCACCCCAATTGACCTGCCGATCATGGGATCTCACGGCGCGATGGCCTAGGCAGAGCGGCGGCGCCAGTCCCGTGGTGGCATGCCGTGCACCCGGGTGAACTGCCGGCTGAAATAGCCGGGATCGAAAACCCCTACCCGCCGGGCGATCTCGGCGACCGGAAGATCCGATTCCTCCAGTAAGGTGCGCGCTTGCGCCATCCGGCGTTCGATGATCCACTCACCCACGGTGCGCCCGGTGCGGCGGCGCACCACCGTGGTCAGATGCCCCGGCGTGATGCCGAGTTCGCCCGCCACGTCGCGCAGCGACAACGCCTCGCCGTGACGGCGGTCGATCACCGCGAACACGTCGGCCAGCAAGGGCTCACCGCTGCGCTTGAGATCGGCCACCACGTCGCGAGCGAGCCGCGCGAGCTCGATCAGCAGTAGCGTCAGGTGCGCCAGGGCCGCCTGTCGATGGCCCTCCTGCCGAGCGGTGAGTTCGGTTTCGATCGATCGGATCGCGTTGTCCCACATGGGTATTCGGTCCTCGGGTATCTCCAGGCGCAATACCCCACCGGAAAATCCGTGCAAGAACGGGAAGAGCAGCGGGTGCCCTCGCCAGGCCGGCCAGGGCGAGCGCCCGTCCTCGCCGAGCGCCGCGGGATCGAAGAAGACCGCGACACCGGCATCCAAATCTTCCAGCTGCTCCGGGTCGAGCACCTCACCGGCCGCGGCCACGTACACCAGGCCCGCCGCGGGGACGTACCACAGCGCCGGGAAGTCGTGAATGTGACGGCCCCGCTCGTCGAGGTCGCCCAGGTGGCGGTGCAGGGCCACCGGATACGTGTCCGGGTCGGTCCGATATTGGTAGATCGGGACACCGCCACGGTGACCGACCAGCCGAGCTGCCTGCGTCATGATTGCAAAATATAATCCTACTTTTGGCGATGATCACCCAATTCTTCGGTGAACCAGCGGTCCACTATGGATTTCATGACGAAACATCATCCACATGACTATCTTCCCGCCACCGGTCACGATGCTTTTCTGCCCGCATACGACGCGATCGCCCGGCTCATGGGCCTCGACGGCGTCTACGAACGGCTAGTCAGCCAAGCGGACATCGCCGACGGTCAGCGAGTCCTGGAAATAGGCTGCGGCACGGGAAATCTCGCGATCCGCGCCAAGCGTGCCCAGCCTTCTGCGGACGTGGTGGGTTGCGACCCAGACCCGCGGATCTTGGCGCTCGCGAAGCGAAAGGCCACCCGATTGACCGGCATCCGCTTCGAACAGGGTTACGCCGAACGGCTTCCCTACGCCGACGGCGAGTTCGACCGGGTCCTGTCTTCGATGATGCTGCATCACATCAACGACGACGCGAAGCCGGTGGCGGCAGCGGAGATATTTCGGGTGTTGCGTCCCGGCGGGAGGCTGCACCTGGTCGACATCAGCGGCGACACGAACAGCGGCGGCCTGCTGGCGCGGCTCATCCGGCACAACCATCACGCGGCCGGCAACCTCGGGGACGCAGTGCCCACACTGCTGCGCACGGCAGGATTCGACTGCACCGAACTCGCCACCAAGCGGCAACGGATCGTCGGCCAACTCACCTTCTATCAGGCCACCCGGCCCGCTTAGGCGCGAGATTGACCGACGATCGAGATCGGATACCGGGCGAGCGACCGACTAACGCTGATCGATGGCGACCTTGATGGCACCGCTTTCGCCCTGGTTGGCAATCGCCAAAAATGCGTCGCGCCAACGGTCCAGCGCGAAGGTGTGGGTCAGCATCGGCCGCAGGTCCACCCGGCCGTCGGCGACCAGGTCGAGGTAGTGGGCGATCGCGTGCTTGCGCAGCCCGTCGACCTCCTCGAAACCGAAGGCATTGGACCCGACGAGGGCGATCTCCTTGAAGTACAGCGGGCTCCACTCCCAGCGTCCGGGCGCGTGAACCCCGGCCTTGACCAGCGTGCCCCGCGAGCGCAGCACCCGCACCCCGACCTCGAACGTCTCGGGTTTGCCGACCGTGTCGTAGACGACGTCGACGGCTCCCGGGTGCGCCATCGGCAGCCCCAGCAGCGGTTGGCGCAGCCGGCCGCCGCCCCAGCCGACCAACCCTTCGATCAGGGACAGGCGTGGCTCGTGCGCAAGGACTTTGGCGGCCCCGAACTTTCGGGCCACCTCGGCCTGGGCATCGAAGCGCGCCACCACGGCCACCGCCACGTCGGGATACAGCGCCCGCAGGATCGCGACCGCACACAACCCGAGTGAACCGGCCCCGTAGACCAAGACCCGGCCCGAGCGGGGCGGTGGATGGCGGGTGATCGCGTGCAGCGACACCGAAAACGGGTCGGCGAACACGGCCATCTCGTCGGGTATCGACTCGGGAACCGCGAACAGCATGCTGTCGTGCGCCGGCATCAATTCCGCGTATCCACCGGTCACGTCGGCCGACACCCCGGTGTGGATCCCCGGCTTGATATCGCCGTCGGTGAAGCTCCAGCACAGGCTGTAGTCGCCGCTTTCGCAGGCGGGACACACCGGCTCGATGCCGCGCGGCCCGCACGACAGCCACGGGTTGAGCACGACGCGCTGCCCCACCTCGAGCCCGCGGGCTCCTGCCCCCAGCGCCACCACGTCGGCGACCACCTCGTGACCCATCACCTGCGGAAAGGAACAGAAGCCGCCCATTGCATTGTCGGCGTCGTCCTCGCCGAAGTCCATCAGGATTTGCTTGGAGTCCGAGCCGCAGATTCCGGTCAGCCGCGGCCGCGTGACCACCCAATCCTCTTGCGGCAGTTGCGGATCCGGCACTGACCGCAGGGCGGTCGGGGTGCGGGCCAAGTTGGCTGTCAGCGTGTTGGCGTCGCCGGGAACCTCGAACGGCTCCGGTGCCACGCCGTACACCAGCGCCTTCATCCGGGTGCCATCCCGGCCACCCCGGCGATGAAGGCTTCGGCCAGGTCGCCAACCCACATCGCCAAGTCCGGCGAGGTTCGACGGCACTGCGCGAGCCCCTCGCCGAGACGGTCGCGTCGCCGGGCGATCAGCCCCATGACCGCGTCCTGGGCAGCCAGCCGCCGGGCCGGGGCCGCCCCCCGGCCCGAAGAAGCACCGGTGATCAGCGCCCGTTTTCCGGCCATCGTGAAGGGCGGTGCGTACGCCATTCGTCAAGGTTGCCCCGAATCGCGGGAAGCGTACAGTGGTGGAAGCTTGTTATATTAGCTAAGTATTAACGAAGGTAAGCTAAATACATCCGATTGAGGGGGCACCAAATGACTTCTTCCACCAACTCCACCAGATACGAGGGCGACACCTGGGACCTGGCGTCCAGCGTCGGTGTGACGGCAACGATGGTCGCGGCCGCGCGCGCTATCGCGACCCGCGCCGATCGCCCGCTGATCAACGACCCATTCGCCGAACCGCTGGTCAAGGCCGTCGGCGTGGACCTGCTCTCTCGGCTGGCCACTGGCGAGCTGGACCCCGCAGAGCTGAACGACGTCCACGACGGCGCGGCCGGATCGGCCGGGGCGATGTCGCGGATGGCCGACAACATGGCCGTGCGCACCAAATTCTTCGACGAGTTCTTCATCGGTGCCACCGAGGCTGGTATCAAGCAGGTTGTGATCCTGGCTTCCGGGCTCGATTCCCGCGCCTACCGGTTGGCGTGGCCCGCCGGCACGGTGGTCTACGAGGTCGACCAGCCGCAGGTCATCGAATTCAAGACCAAGGCGCTGGCCAAGCTGGGTGCGGCACCGACCGCCGACCGCCGGGTGGTGGCGGTCGATCTGCGCGACGACTGGCCCACCGCGCTGCGCACCGCGGGTTTCGACCCCGCCCAGCCGGCGGCATGGAGCGCCGAGGGTCTGCTCGGCTACCTGCCGCCGGACGCCCAGGATCGCCTGCTGGACACCATTACCGCGCTCAGCGCGGCGGGCAGCCGACTGGCCACCGAGAGCGCGCCCAACCCGGAGCCCGGCGAAGAGGAAAAGATGCGCGAGCGCATGCAGACCATCACCGAACGCTGGCGTGCACACGGTTTCGACCTCGACATGGCGGCCCTGGTCTACCTCGGCGACCGCAACGAAGCGGTTCCCTATCTGGCCGATCGCGGGTGGAGCCTCGCCAGCAGCACCATCCAGGAGTTGTTCGCGGACAACGGATTTGATCCGCTCGAAGACGACGACATGCGGATGGGCGAGATGCTCTACACCAGCGGCACCCTGGATAAGAAAGCGAAGTAGATGAGCACTGATTCAGGACGTACCGAAGGCGACAGCTGGGACCTGGCCAACAGCGTGGGAGCGACGGCCACCATGGTCGCCGCGTCCCGCGCCGTGGCGTCGCAGGGACCCGACGCGCTGCTTGACGATCCGTACGCGGATCCACTGGTGCGGGCCGTGGGGCTGGATGTCTTCGTCCGCGTCATCGACGGCGAGATCGATTTCGAGGACGACGCGCTGCTCAACCGCAAGGCGCGGATCCATCAGATGACGGTGCGCACCCGGTTCTTCGACGACTTCTTCACCGGCGCAGCCGAAGAGGGTGTGCGGCAGGCGGTGATCCTGGCGTCCGGTCTGGACACCAGGGCCTACCGGCTGCCGTGGCCGGCAGGCACGGTGGTCTACGAGATCGACCAGCCCCAGGTCGTCGCGTTCAAGACCGACACACTGGCCGGTATCGGGGCCGCGCCGAGCGCCGAGCGCCGTACCGTCGCCATCGATCTGCGCGACGACTGGCCGGCGGCGTTGCGCGCGGCCGGCTTCGATGTCACGCAACCGACCGCCTGGAGTGCCGAAGGGCTGCTGCCCTACCTGCCGCCGGAGGCCCAGGACCGGCTGTTCGACAACATCACCGCCCTGAGCGCGCCGGGCAGCCGCATCGCCACCGAGCATGTGCCCGACCCCAATGCGTTCTCCGACGAGCGCTTACAGCAGATCAGCGACCGGTGGCGCAGCTTCGGATTCGACCTGAACGCGGCCGACCTGTTCTACCAGGGCGAGCGCAGCGTCGTGGTGGACTATCTGAGCACGCACGGCTGGCAGGTGACGGCCCATCCCGCCAAGGAGCTGTATGCCCGCAACGGGTTTGAGTTCCCCTCGGAGGAGATGACGACCGCCTTCGGCGACATGAGCTATGTGGCCGCGACGCGCAATTAGGGCTTGGCTCACGCCATTTGCCCAACTCCTCATCGCGCCGTTCGGCGCGCATCGTCGTCGGGCTAGAGTCGTCTCATGCCTCGCGCACACGACGATAACTGGGATCTGGCGTCCAGCGTGGGCGCGACCGCAACCATGGTCGCGACCGGGCGTGCCATGGCGACGAAGGATCCCCGCGGTTTGATCAACGATCCGTTCGCCGAACCGCTCGTGCGCGCGGTCGGCGTGGATTTCTTCACCAAGATGATGGACGGTGAGCTCGACCTCTCGGCCATCGAGAACGCCACGCCGGTCCGCATGCGGGCGATGATCGACGGAATGGCGGTGCGCACGAAGTATTTCGACGACTACTTCGTCAACGCCACCGCCGCCGGCGTGCGCCAGGTGGTGATCCTCGCGTCCGGCCTCGACTCGCGCGCCTACCGGTTGCCGTGGCCCGCCGAGACGGTGGTCTACGAAATCGACCAGCCGCAGGTAATCGATTTCAAGACAACCACTTTGGCCGGTATCGGGGCCCATCCCACCGCTACCCGGCGCACCATTTCGATCGACTTGCGCCAGGACTGGCCGGCGGCACTTCGGGCGGCCGGGTTCGACACCACCACGCCGACCGCGTGGTTGGCCGAGGGTCTGCTGATCTACCTGCCGCCCGACGCCCAGGACCTGTTGTTCGACAACATCACCGCCCTGTCCGCGCCGGGCAGCACAATCGCCACCGAATTCGTCCCGGGCATTGTGGATTTCGATGCCGACCGGGTACGGGAGATGTCGGGCTCCTTCAAGGAGCACGGCGTCGACATCGACATGGCGTCGCTGGTGTACGCCGGGCAGCGCAATCACGTCGTCGACTATCTGGGTATCAAGGGCTGGACCGTCGAGGGCGTGACGCGAACGGAATTATTCGGCCAAAACGGCCTGGAGGTCCCGCCGCCGGAAAACGACGACCCGCTCGGCGAGATCATCTTCATCAGCGGCCGGCTCGCCGGCTAGTGGCGATCGCAAGCGCGGCGTAGCCGGGCGCAGCGGGTCGCCACCATCGGGCTAGAAGCGCGACTCCCCCAGCCACAGCACACTGGCACCGCTGACCGCCTGCTCGAGGTTTTCCACCACCGCGGCAACCGTGCGGCCGAGCAGTGCGCCCAGCGCATCCGGCAGCGATGCGGCGGCCGGCTGCGAGGACGCCCGGGGGCGCACCAGCGCAAGCAACGAGGATCCCGGGAAGCTGACGACCCGGACATCGGTGTCCTCGTCCAGGCCGGCCAGGATCTTGGCGCGGCGCACCGCGGTGCGCAGGCCGCCGAGTTCGTCGACCAGGCCACGTTCGAGGGCGTCGGCTCCGGTCCACACCCGTCCTTGAGCAACGGCGTTGACGGCCTCGGTGGTCAGGTTTCGGCCCTCGGCGACGCGCTGCACGAAGTCGTCGTAGATCAGGTCCGCCTCGGCCTCTCGATCGGCCCGCTGCTGCGCCGTGAAGGGCACATCGGTCGACCACGCGTCGGCATTTGCGTTGGTGCGCACCGCATCTGACACAACTCCGAAGCGTTCCTTGAGATCGCGGAACACCAGCTTCCCGGTGATCACACCGATCGAGCCGGTGATCGTGCCCGGACTGGCGACGATCACGTCGGCGGCCATCGCGGCGTAGTAACCGCCGGACGCGGCGACCGACCCCATCGATGCCACCACCGGTTTGCCGCGTTCACGGGCCCGCGCGACCTCGCGCCAGATGGTCTCCGACGCCGTGACCGAACCGCCGGGGCTGTCGATCCGCAGCACGATGGCCGATACCGAATCGTCGCGCGCGGCCTCCCGCAGGGCCGCCGCGATCGTGTCGCCGCCGGCGCTGGAGTTGCCGAACGGCAGGAACTGCGGGCCGCCGCGCCCGTTGACGATCGGACCCTGCAGCGTGATCACGGCGAACGTGGGCTTGGGGCGGCGTCCGGGAATCGGCGGCGCCGGCGGCACCAGCCGCGACCGGGACGCGGCGGAATAGCGGGTCAGATTGAGCCGCGGCGCCAACTTTTCCGGGTCGGCCCCGGGGTCATCTTCGTCAGCCGAAACACCTTCCACACCAATCAATTCCGCGATTCGCGCGTGGGCCTGATCGCGGAAGCCGATCCGGTCGACCAGGCCGGAGGACACCGCGTCATCGCGCAGCAGCGGGGCCCGGTCTGCCAGGGCGTCGAGTGTGGCCGCATCGATCTTGCGCGACACGGCGATCTCGTGCCACACCTGGTCCTGCAGACTTTCCAGCATCCGGGTGACCGCTTCGCGATGGGCTTCGGTAAAGCCCTCTTCGGTGAAAACGTTTGCCGCCGACTTGTATTCGCCTCTGGCAACGAACTCGGCGTCGATCCCCGCCTTGTCCAGTGCGGTGCGCAAAAAGGTCGCATTGCTCGCGAAGCCGATCAGCCCGACGCTGCCCGACGGCTGCATCCAGACCTCGCTGAACGCCGAGGCCAAGTAGTAGGACAGCGTCCCCGGGTAGGTTTCGGCCCAGGCCAGCGATGGCTTGACCGCGCTGAACGCGGCGATCGCCTCGCGCAGCTCCTGGACCGCGGCCGGCGCCGAGGCCTCGAGTTGCACGCGCGCGATCAGCCCGGCCACCCGGGAGTCCTCGGCGGCGCGGTGGATCGCGGCGACCGCCTGGGGCAGCGTTATCGGTCGCTCCGCCCCCGTGACGAACGCTATGGGGTCGAAGCCCGCCGTCTCGGGCGGCACCGAACGCAGGTTGAATTCGAGCACGCAGCCATTGGGTACGCCGTGGTGGCGAACCGTATCGACGCGGCCGGCCAGGGCACGCACGTCGTCGACACCGGGCAGTGAAGGCAGAAAGGCGAACATGCTCTGCAGCGTACCGATTGACGCCCGTAGGGTGATTTCGTGAGGTTCTCGATTGCCATCCCACAGTTCGACTACGACGTCTTCGACACTGAGGGGATGCGCTCCTATGTGATGCGCGCCGAGGAACTCGGATTCGAAGGGATCTGGACGCTCGAGCAAACCATCGGCCGAGCACCGCTGCTGGCACCGCTGGAGCTGCTGTCGTACTGCGCGGCCTTCACCGAGCGATTGCGGCTGGGGGTAGCCGTGCTGGTGACGTCGCAGCACGAGCCGCTTCAGCTGGCCTCGGCGGTGGCCACGGTCGACCGGATCAGTCACGGCCGGCTGGATATCGGTGTCGCGCCGGGGCGCGGCGGCCCCACGCTCGCGGCGTTCGGCGTCGACAAGGAGACCTTCATCTCCTATTTCACCGAGGGCCTCACCCTGATGAAGGCGGCCTGGTCCGACGAGCCGACGGTGAACTTCCATGGCCGGTTCCGTGACGTCGCCAACCTGCCGTTCCAACCCAAGCCGGTGCAGCGCCCGCACCCGCCGATCTGGTTCGGCGGTATGGCCCCCAAGGCCTTGGCCCGGGCGGTGCGCCACGGGGACGCCTTCATGGGCGCGGGCGCGTCGCCCACCGAAGCCTTCGCCGAAGCCGTTCCGATCGTGCGCCGCGAACTCGACGAACAGCAGAAGGACCCGGCCCACTTTCCGATCAGCAAGCGCGTTTATCTGATGGTCGACGACGACCCCGCACGCGCCCGCGAGCGGGTGCTCGACGGGTTAGAGCGCACCTACAGCGGTGTGATACCCGGCATCGAGGCCGTTCCGGTGTCCGGAACGGCCGACGACGTCGCCCGCGGGCTCCAAGAGGTGCTCGACGCCGGCGCCCAGACGCTGCTGCTCAATCCGCTGGGCGCCGACGTCGGAGAAAACCGCGAGCAGATGGAACGCCTTGCCGCGGAAGTAATCCCGCAGCTCGGTTAGTCAGTTCCCCAATTTCTTCCGCAGCCACTCGCCGATCTCGGCGATTGCGTCGTCGACCTCGGGCACCCAGCCCGCCGCGATGATGAAGGAGTGCTGACCCCCCTCGACTTCGCCCACCAGGACGTCGTTTCCGGCCGCGTCGAGGCGACGGGCGAACTCGGCATCCTCGCCGGCGAGCACTTCGTCGCTGCCCCAGAACACCGCGGTCGGCGGCAGCCCGGACAGGTCCGCGGCAAGCAGACTCACCCGCGGGTCGTCGAAGCCCACTCCGGTGTCGTCCAGCCAGCATGACCGGAAGAACTCCGCGAGCGGACGCGACAGCAACCGGTCGTGCTCCGCGTTGCTGTCGTAGGTCTGGTTTGTCATTGTCAGGTCGACCCACGGGGAGATCGACACGATCGCGCCCGGCAGTGCGGCTCCTTCGTCCCGCAGCGCGATCGCCAGCCCGACCGCGAAGTTGCCACCGACCGAATGGCCAACGCTGGCAATGTTTTCCGGCCGGTAGCCCTGCTGAAGCAGCCAGTTGTAGGCGTTGCGCACGTCTTCGACTTGCGCCGGGAACTTGTGTTCCGGTGAGCGTCGGAAGTTGAGCACCAGGGCCCGCGCACCCGCCGCCTTCGCGATGTGCGCCGCGGCCTTGCGGTCGGAGTGCATGGACGCGACGACGGTGCCACCCAGGTGGTTGTGCAGCAACACGCGGTCCGGGTCACTGTCGACGGGAATGCACCACAGCGCCTCCACCCCGCCCGCGTCTACCTCCGCATAGGTCACGCCCTCGGGTTCCTTGGTGGCGATATGCATCGTCTCGATGACGTCGCGCACGGTGTCCAGGTCGAAATTCGGGTTGGCGGATCGCGCGCTCAGGGCGCCGAAGAAGTCGGCGAACTCTTTCGCCTGCGAGCTGACCATGGGGTTACCTTTCCAGTTATTGAATAACGATCGTTATAG
This sequence comes from Mycobacterium sp. 050128, assembly GCF_036409155.1. Classification (NCBI taxonomy): domain Bacteria; kingdom Bacillati; phylum Actinomycetota; class Actinomycetes; order Mycobacteriales; family Mycobacteriaceae; genus Mycobacterium; species Mycobacterium sp. 050128. The sequence goes on from NZ_JAZGLW010000001.1 coordinate 541,244, forward strand.
TAACGGACGTTATCCTATGATGGCAGGAGCGTCAAGCCATAGGGAGACCCGTGAGATATCCACCCGATCAGAAGGCACGCGCGCGCGACGCACTCGTCCGCGCCGGAACCCGCTCGCTCAAGACGAGCGGATTCAACGGCATCGGCGTCGACGGGCTGGCCGCCGCCGCGGGCGTCACGTCAGGCGCGTTCTATTCGAACTTCCCGAACAAGACGGCGATTCTCGAGGCCGTCATCGAGGCGGGGCTCGGTGAACCGATCGTCACGGACACCGGCGCGATGACCCGCGACGAGGCTCGGGCGCACATGATCGCGTTCCTCCACGAATACATGAACACCGATCACAGCCACGATGTGGCGGGAGGGTGCGTGATGCCCGCGTTGAGCGCGGACGTATCCCGCGCCGAACCGTCCGTCAAAGAGGCCTACGAACGCAAGATGCTCGCCCTGATCGACCGGCTCACCGAACTGCTCGACGGAGAAGAATCCGACCGCCGACGGCGAGCATGGAGCATCGTCGCCTTGATGGTCGGATCGGTGCTGATATCGCGCGGTATGCCCGAGCAGAGCGAAACCCGAAGCGCGGCACTAGATTCCGCGCTTCGTACGGCATCCGCACTAATGGACGCCGAATCGCGTGACTAAGAGACCTCGGAGGCCGAGCCGCCGGCGGCGGTGATCTTCTCGCGGGCACTGCCGCTGAACTTGTGCGCGGAGACGTCGACCTTGACGGCCAGGTCGCCGTCGCCGAGGACCTTCACCAACGAGTTCTTGCGAACCGCGCCCTTGGCGACGAGTTCGGCGACGCCGATCGCACCGCCCTCGGGGAACAGTCGGCTGATGTCACCGACGTTGACGATCTCGTACTCGGTACGGAACCGGTTCTTGAATCCCTTGAGCTTGGGCAGCCGCATGTGGATCGGCATCTGACCACCCTCGAAGGTCACCGGCACGTTCTTACGTGCCTTGGTGCCCTTGGTACCGCGGCCGGCGGTCTTACCCTTCGAGCCCTCACCGCGACCAACGCGGGTGCGCGCCTTCTTCGACCCGGGGGCCGGCTTCAGGTCGTGCAGTTTGATGGTCATTTGGTCTCCTCCACCTCAACCAGGTGGCTCACCTTCGCGATCAACCCGCGGGTCTGTGGGTTGTCCTCCCGGACCACCGACTGGCGAATCTTGCGCAGCCCCAGGGTGCGCAGGGATTCGCGCTGCTTCCAGCGCGCCCCGATGGTGCCGCGCACCTGGGTGATCTTCAGCTGGCTCATTGCTGTGCCGTTCCGTCACGCGCTGCACTGGCGGCCAGCGCTTCACTTTCCCGTCGCGCCCTCAGCATTCCGGCCGGGGCGACATCCTCGATCGGCAAACCGCGGCGAGCGGCCACCTCCTCCGGGCGCTGCAGCAGCTTGAGCGCGGCCACCGTGGCGTGCACCACGTTGATCGCGTTGTCGCTGCCCAGCGACTTGGCCAGGATGTCGTGCACCCCAGCGCATTCCAGCACTGCGCGCGCCGCACCGCCGGCGATCACACCGGTACCGGGGCTGGCCGGGCGCAGCAGCACCACACCCGCGGCCGCCTCACCCTGCACCGGGTGCGTGATGGTGCCGCCGATCAGCGGGACCCGGAAGAAGCCCTTGCGCGCCTCTTCCACGCCCTTGGCGATCGCGGCCGGAACTTCCTTGGCCTTGCCGTAGCCGACGCCGACCATGCCCGCGCCGTCACCCACGATGACCAGAGCGGTGAAGCTGAAGCGCCGACCACCCTTGACCACCTTGGAAACGCGGTTGATCGCGACGACCCGTTCCAGGTAGTTGCTCTTGTCTCCGTCGCGGTCACGGTCGCGGCCGCGGCCACCGCCGCCGTCGCGCCGACCTCGCCCGTCACGGGAATCGCGGGAATCGCGGCCGTCACGGCTGTCCGGGGCGCCTTGCCCCCCAGCGGACTGCTCCGCCATTATGCGGTCCTTCCAGTTGTCATCAGAATTTCAATCCGTTCTCGCGCGCGGCATCAGCCAGCGCCGCGATCCGTCCGCCGTAGCTGTATCCGCCACGGTCGAACACCACGCTGTCGATGCCGGCGGCCTTGGCGCGCTCGGCGATCAATTGGCCGACCCGCACGCTATGGGCTTTCTTGTCCCCGTCGAGTCCGCGAACGTCCGCCTCGATGGACGACGCGGCCGCCACCGTGGTGCCGGTGAGGTCGTTGACCAGCTGCACGTGAATGTGTCGCGCCGACCGGTTCACCACCAGCCGAGGACGCTCCGAGGTGCCGGCGATCTTCTTACGCAGCCGGGCGTGCCTGCGCAGCCGCGCGACGCGGCGAGTCGCGGAGATGTTCTTCCCCGCTGGCTTTTGCGTTTCAGCCTGTGTTTTCGCCATGGCTACTTACCTGTCTTTCCGACCTTGCGGCGGACCTGCTCACCCTCGTAGCGCACGCCCTTGCCCTTGTACGGGTCGGGACGGCGCAGGCGGCGGATGTTCGCCGAAATCTGGCCGACTTTCTGCTTGTCGATCCCGGTGACGCTGAACTTCGTCGGCGTCTCCACCGCGAACGTGATGCCCTCGGGCGCCTCGATCAACACGGGATGGCTGTATCCCAGCGCGAACTCGAGGTTGCGGCCCTTGAGCTGCACTCGGTAGCCGACGCCGAAGATCTCCATCTTGGTGGTGTAGCCCTCGGTGACACCGGTGACCAGGTTGGACACCAGCGTTCGCGAAAGCCCGTGCAGCGAACGGTTTTCCCGCTCGTCGTCCGGACGGTTGACCACGATCGCACCGTCTTCGCTGCGAACCACCGTGATCGGCTCGGCGACGGTCAGGTCCAGGGAGCCCTTGGGACCCTTCACCGAGACCTTCTGGCCGTCAATCGTTACGTCGACTCCGGCGGGAACCGGAATCGGCTTCTTACCAATGCGCGACATGGTTACCCCCTCACCACACGTACGCGAGGACTTCGCCGCCCACGCCTTGTCTGGCTGCCTGACGGTCGGTGAGCAGACCTGACGACGTCGAAATGATCGCCACGCCCAGCCCGCCGAGCACGCGCGGCAAGTTGGTGGATTTCGCGTACACCCGCAGACCAGGCTTGGAGACCCGGCGCAGGCCGGCAATGCTGCGTTCCCGGCTGGGTCCGTACTTGAGCTGAACGACCAGCGCCTTGCCGACCCGAGCATCTTCGGTCCGGAAGTCGCTGATGTATCCCTCGCTCTTGAGGATCTGCGCGATGTTGGCCTTGATCTTGGAATGAGGCAACGTCACCTCGTCGTGATACGCCGAATTGGCGTTGCGCAGACGTGTCAAAAAGTCTGCGATCGGGTCCGTCATTGTCATGACAGCGTCTGTAACCTTCCTCGCGATGGTTCCCGTTAGGGGCCTGTCGCGCACCTGTTCTGGGTTGGTCTCTCGTCCTGTGCCTGTTACCAGCTGCTCTTCTGCACGCCGGGCAGTTCGCCTGCGTGCGCCATTTCGCGCAGGCAGATCCTGCACAGCCCGAACTTGCGGTAAACCGCACGCGGACGTCCGCACTTGTTGCAGCGCGTGTAGCCACGCACCGCGAAGCGCGGTTTGGCGTTGGCCTTGTTAACGAGTGCCTTCTTAGCCATCTACTCAGTTCTCCTTGAACGGAAAGCCGAGGGCCCGCAAGAGCGCTCGTCCTTCGTCGTCGTTCGTCGCCGAAGTGACGACGTTGATGTCCATGCCGCGAACCCGGTCGATCTTGTCCACGTCGATCTCGTGGAACACCGACTGCTCGGCCAGTCCGAAGGTGTAGTTGCCGACGCCGTCGAACTGCTTGGGCGAAAGCCCGCGGAAGTCACGAATACGCGGCAGCGCAATGGAGGTGAGCCGGTCGAGGAACTCCCACATCCGGTCGCCCCGCAGGGTGACCCGCGCGCCGATCGGCATGCCCTCGCGCAGCTTGAACTGCGCGATGGACTTGCGGGCCTTGCGGATTTCGGGTCGCTGCCCGGTGATCAGGGCCAGGTCGCTGACGGCGCCGTTGATCAATTTGGCGTCCCGGGCGGCGTCGCCGACGCCCATGTTGACGACGACCTTGGTCACGGTCGGGATCTGCATGACGTTGCCGTAGTTGAATTCCTTGTGCAGCGCGTCGCGAATCTCGTTGCGGTAGCGCTCTTTTAGGCGCGGCTGCGCCTTCACATTGGCCTCTGTTGTGGTCACCTTAGATGTCCTTGCCGTTGCGCTTGGAAATGCGGACGCGCTTGCCGGTTTCCTCGTCGACCCGGTAACCGACGCGGGTCGGCTTACCGTCGGAGTCGACCACCATCACGTTGGAGATGTGAATCGGCGCTTCCTGGGTGACAATTCCGCCCGAGCGGGCGCCGCGCTGGTTCGTCGAAACCGCGGTGTGCTTCTTGATCGCGTTGACACCCTCGACCAGCACGCGGTCGCGGTCCGGGAACACCTTGAGCACTTTGCCTTTGGCGCCCTTGTCCTTGCCCGCGATCACCAGGACGGTGTCGTCCTTCTTGACCTTCATCTACAAAACCTCCGGGGCCAGCGAGATGATCTTCATGAATCGCTTCTCGCGCAGTTCGCGCCCGACGGGCCCGAAGATGCGGGTTCCGCGCGGGTCGTTGTCGGGCTTGATGATTACCGCGGCGTTCTCGTCGAACTTGATGTAGCTGCCGTCGGAACGCCTGCGCTCCTTGACGGTGCGCACCACGACGGCCTTGACGACGTCACCGCGCTTGACGTTGCCACCCGGGATGGCGTCCTTGACGGTGGCGACGATGACGTCACCGATGCCGGCGTAGCGTCGCGACGAGCCACCGAGCACCCGGATGCACAAGATCTCCTTGGCGCCGGTGTTGTCGGCGACCTTCAGCCGCGATTCCTGCTGAATCACTCGATCTCCTGACTGCGTTCACGTGTGCACGGCAGGAGGACACCTCGGCAAACCTCAAGAAAGCAAGGCCCACCACAAACCTGACGTGCGCGGTCTTTGTTACCGAAGGGCACGCGGGGCCTGTGACGCTTGCACGCACCGGCCGAGGTCTGCCCAAGGCAACCCCTAGAGTCTAGGTGAAGTCCTGCTCAGCGCCAAATTCCTGGCGGGCCAACTCACACCTGCCGCGCAACCCACATTTAGCAGCGACGATACCGGCCCTCGCGGGCGTCAGTCGCCCTGCCGGATCCAGGCCAGGATGTACAAACTCATCGCCGACACCAGCGCGAGCAGCACCCACTGCACGACGGCCTGGTCGATCCACGAGCCCGGGGGTGGTGACCCGGGCAGGATATTTCGCAACGGAACGATCGCGAACAGCATCGCGGCGTACCACGTCCCGAACGGCGGCACGAATTTTCTGCGGCCCATCACCATCGGAATGGCCACCGACAAGCCCAAGATCGGCAGGGTGACGAGCACGATGCAGATGAAGATGTCGAAGACCAGCGGTCCCTTGGCCCGCTTCATCGTGATGACCAGCTGGGCGTCGTCGAGACCGCGCGAGTTCACGTTGCTGGTTTCGTCGTCGCGGCTGACGGTGACGTCCCAGCCGTCCAACCCCCCGGTCACCTCGACACGGGCGGGGAGTTTTCTGCGGTCGTCGCCGGAGCCGATGAAGGTGTCGGCGGAGATCTTCTCGGTTTTGTAGGTGTCGAGCGGCCAGTTGGCCGGATCGCCGTGCGCTTCGATGGTGGTTTCGACCTGTGCCGGCGCCTTGCCTTTCGGGAACTGCAGGTCGCCGAGGTCGTTCGTCGGATACAGCCGCACCGCGACGTCGGTGTTCAGCACGTCGAATCGCTTGTCGTACAGCGTATCCGGGGGATAGACGAGGACATCCACCTTGAGACGATTGGACGTGGTTTTAAAGTCGTCCAGGCGCAACTGCACGATCGTGTCGTTGCCGCCGCCCTCACTGAGGTCCAGCGGTGGAAGCGGTCCCTCCGATCGCTGCAAGTAGTGCACACCGAACAGCGAGAAGGCGTAGACGCCGATCACCACGGCCAGAATGAACGCGCCCAGTGACAGGCGCGGTCGGTGCCGGTTCAGAAAGCTGAGGGGGCCCGACTTCTTCGCCGATGGTTCCTCCGAGTGCGCCTCTGTCGGCGGTGTTTCGGTGGTCATCGGACCCGGCCGGCAACTCGCTGGCGAAGTCCAGCTTGACGGGGTGACACCGGCAGATGGTAGCGAACATCCGCACCGCCCGCGCAACTAAATCTCGCGCGCCAGGGACTACTGTCACCTGCCCGAAAGCCGTCGTTAACGCTCGACGGCGGATCCGAGGTCGGCCACGCAGCGAAACCCGATGTGGGTGGTAGCGGTGTCCTGCGATTGCGGCGACCGGGCCGCCGGACGGTAGCGGTGGCAGTACTCCGGCGCGCACAGGTGCGAACCGCCCTTCAGCGCCTGGCTGACAGCCGGGTCGGCGGGTCCCGAGGGGGTGCAACACGCTTTCGGGGGCTGATCGAGCCGATGGTGCGCGGAAAACTCGGTGGCGGTCCACTCCCAGACGTTGCCGATCATGTCGTGCAGTCCGAATCCGTTCGGCGGAAACTCCCCCACCGGTGACGTTCCCACCCAGCCCAGCGCTCCGTCGTTGCGGTACGGGAAGTCGCCCTGCCATGTGTTGGCCATCAGTTGCCCGCCCGGCTGGGGCTCGTCGCCCCACGCGTAGGTGGTCTGGCTTCCGCCGCGGGCCGCATACTCCCACTCCGCCTCCGTCGGCAGCCGCCGCCCGGCCCAGCGCGCGTAGGCGGCGGCGTCGGGATACGCGACCTGAACGACCGGATGATCGGCCCGGTCCGCGACATCGCTGTCCGGTCCGAACGGGTGCTTCCAACTCGCGCCCGGCACCCAGTCCCACCACTGCCGCCAGTCGCGCAGGTCGACCGGGCCCGGCGTGGGACGGAAAACCATTGCGCCCGCACTGAGCTCGCGGGGATCGATACCGGGGTAGAGCGCCGGATCGATCGGCCGCTCGGCGACCGTGACATAGCCTGTGGCAGTGACGAATTCGGCAAACTGCGCATTGGTCACCGGGTACCGCTCCAGCGCGATGGGGCTCACGGTCACCGTGTGGATCGGCGCCTCTTCGGGGTAGAAGCTCGTCGAACCCATGCGGAAAGTGCCGCCGGGCAGATCGACCAACTCGGTGAGCACCATTTCAGGGTAGGCGGCGCCCAACCCGCGTTAGTCCGACTTCTTGTACCACGTGAACATGTACGCCATCATCGCCGCGACGAGTGCGATCAGCACCCAGATGACGAGGGCTTGGTCGATCCAGGCACCCGGCGGTGGGGCCCCCGGCAGGAAGTTGCGGATGGGGATGACCGCGAACAGCAGCGCGGCGAACCACCCGCCGAACGGAGGCACCAACTTCCGCTTGCCGAGCGCCATCGGAATGACAACCGCCAACGCCATGGTCGCCAGAGCGAAGAGGACAAGGCAGATTCCCAGATCGAAGATCAGCGGGGCCTTGGACCTCTCCAGGGTGATGATCACGCTGTCGCCGCCTTCGCCGACGCGTTGAACCCTGACATCCCAGCCTTCCAATTTTCCGGCCACCTCGACACGGGCCGGTTTGTACTTGCGATCGTCGCCGGATCCGCCCAGAACCTCGGCCGAGAGCGTGTCCGTCTCGTAGGAGTCGAAGGGCCAGATCTCGGGGTCGCCGTGCGCCTCCACCGTGGTGGCGACCATTGCCGGTGACTTGCCTGCCGGGTAGGCGAGGTCACCCGCGTCGTTGGGGGGATCCATGCGCACCGAGGTGTCGGTCTTCAGCACCTCCAGCTTCGGGTCCCACATGTTCTCCTGCGGGTACACGAGCACCTTCACCCCGAGGCGATTGGCGACGGTCTTGAGCTCCTCGATACGTACCAGCACGACGGTGTCGTCGGCCGCGTTGAGATCCGGAGCCTTGAGGGGCGCCGCCGATTCCCCGAGGAGATGAAAGCCGAACAACGACAAGCCGTAGACCACAATGAAAGCGACGAGAATTCCCAGTCCGAGGAACAAGCGGCCTTTCGGCTTGGACGGTGGCGGCGGGGCGGCGTGCGTAGGCGGGGCTTGAGCGGTCATCGGTCACCTCCACGGTGGACAACTGGCGGCCGTCCCGCAATTCGCTGGACGATTCCAGCTAACCGGAGACGACACGAAGTCAGATGGTAATCAACCCGCGGCAATCGCGCTCGAAATGCGTCTTTTCGCAAACTTCCCTAGTCAGTCCCTGCACCGGGCTCGGCGTTGCCAAGTGCCAATTCACCCGATGTTTGTTTGCGCGTCGCTTCGATAGCTGTAAATGTCGACGTGTATCGAAAGCGGGGTGGACATGCACCCCGAAACCGGGCTCGCCGCTGATGCCGGGCGCCGTCTCGGTCGGCCGGGCTAGCTACGCTGCCTCAGACCGAGTGCACACCTGCCAGCCCCCGTTTCGATCGATGCGGTTACCCCAGGTCACCGCTCCCACGAAGCACGCCGCATCGCTAGACTTCGATCACAGCCCAAGGCCGTATCACCGGCTGCCGTTCCCAAGGAGGCATTCAACGTGAAGCACAACAGACCGGCCGCCGCCATAAGCGTGCTGACCGCGGCCGCACTGGTGCTCTCGGGATGCGGAAAACCCCACACCTCGCTGTCTTACGCCAACGGAGCGCGAGTCGATTGCGGCGGCAAACAAGACCTCACCGCCAGCGGTTCGACCGCGCAGGCAAATGCGATGAAGCGCTTTGTCGATGCCTACGCAAAGGCCTGCAAGGGACAGAGTCTGTCCTACACCGCAAACGCCTCGGCCGCCGGGGTCGAGGACTTCCTCGCGGGCAAGACCGACTTCGCCGGATCCGACCTTCCCCTCTCCGGTGACCAGTACGCGGCCGCCAAGCAGCGCTGCGGCGGCGCCGACGCGTGGAACCTGCCCGTGGTGTTCGGGCCGATCGCTATCACCTACAACCTCAACGCCATTGATTCCCTGGTGCTTGACGCGCCCACGCTGGCCAAGATTTTCAACGGCACCATCACGCGCTGGGACGATCCGGCCATCACCGCAATGAACGCCTCGATGCCGCCGGAAAACATTCACGTGATCCACCGCGCCGACCCATCGGGCACCACCGCCAACTTCCAGGCCTACCTACAGGCCGCGTCGGGCGGGGCCTGGGACAAGGGCACCGGCAAGATCTTCAACGGCGGCGTGGGAACCAGCGCCCACGGCAACGTCGGCACGTCGGCGGAGGTGAAGAACACCGAGGGCGCGATCTCTTACAACGAGCTGTCGTTCGCCTTGGACCAGGGCCTGTTCGCCGCCCAGATCAAGACCCCGGCAAGCCGGAAATCGTTGCGGCCGGTCCGCATCGGAACCGACAGCGTCGGCAAGACCATCGCCAACGCCAAGATCGTCGGCAAGGGTAACGATCTCGTGCTGGACACCACGCCGTTCTACAACCCCACCCAGCCCGACGTGTACCCGATCGTGATGGTCACCTACGAGATCGTGTGCTCGAAATACACCGACCAGGCGGTCGGCCAGGCGGTCAAGGCGTTCCTGCAGGCGGCCGTCGGACCAGGCCAGGTCGATCTCGACAAGAACGGCTACATCCCGTTGCCGCCCGACTTCCAGTCACGAGTCTTCACCGCCATCGACGCCATCACCACGTCGTCCGTAGAGAACGTGCGTTAAGGCTTTTCGCGCTCCAGGTCTGCCCTAGGTCTTCTTGGGCGACTTTCGATCGCGATGCCGCCACCAGGCGGAGACGAAAATCGTCATCGCGGCGACCAGGCCTATCAATACCCAGAGGACGACGGCCTGGTCGATCCAGGAACCATAGGGCGGATTGCCGGGCAGGATATTGCGCAGCGGGACGATGGCGAACAGCATCGCGCCGTACCAGGTGATGAACGGTGGGAGGAACGAGGTCCTGCCCAAAGCCATGGGGATGGCCACCCATAACGCCAGGATCGGCAGCGTGATGAGCACGAGGCACACACCGACATCGAAGATCAGCGGGCCCTTGGCCCGGTGCAGCGTGATGACGACGTTGTCCATGATGTTGGGATCTGCGTCATCGGGGTCGTGGACCCGGGTGACGCTAGCGTCCCAGCCGTCCAGCTTTCCGGTGACTTCCACGCGGGCAGGCGCCTTTTCGCGGTTTTGGCCGGTTCCGGTGAACACGTCGGCCGCGATGACTTCCGTTTTGTACGAGTCGAAAGGCCAGTTACCCGGATCGCCGCGCGCCTCGATGGTGGTCGTCAACTGCGCCGGCGCCTTGCCAATCGGGTACTGCAGGTCGCCGAGGTCGTTATCGGGATACAGTCGCACTACCGCGTCGGTGGTCAGCACACCGAAGTTCTTGTCGTACAGCGAATCTTTCGGATAGACAAGCACATTCACCGTCAGACGATTCGCCACCGTTTTCAGCTCGCTCAGGTTCACCTGCACGACGCTGTCTTCGGCCTCGACCTTGCTGAAGTCCACGGCGGGCAACGGCGGCGCCGATTTGGCCAACAGGTGCACCGCAATCAGGGATAGGACGTAGACGCTGATGACCGCTACGAGAATTCCGAAGGCTATTGCGATTTGGCGACCGCGCGTTTCTGGTTTCGACGGCGGCAGCGGCGGGGCTTCAGCGGTCATCGGACATCACCACCACGAGTAGAACGGATAGGTTGACGCCTTTCCCGGCAGGCACGGGGTCAGATGCTAGCAGTCAAGCGGCCGGTTTCAGGGGATAACGACCGCGAATTGCTGCATCACCGTGGATTTCGCCGCACTGAATCCGGGGGCAGCCGCAGGACCCTCCAGGTGGACGACCACGAGAAATGCCTTGGTGTTCGTCCAGATGTGGGTGATTCGGTCGGCGAAGGCGACCCCACCGGCGCTGCCGCCGAGCAACTGGCTGCTGTAGCCGCAGAACTGAGCCGCGTCGACGCTGACCTGTACACCCGGGTTGGCGGTGCGCAGATCGGCGCCGAAGCGCAAAAACGCCCCGCCGGGTTCGAGGTCGGTCGGCGTGATCGTCACCTTGGCCGACAGCCCGTCGGTCCCGGTCGCGGTCAGTGCCACATCACCACTGCCGGGGGCCGAGTTCCAGCCGTCGGGCAGCGGCACGGTGAGCCTAGGGGCCACCGGATCCGACACCGACGCCGCGGTCATCCGGCCGCTGCCGGTGGCGGCCGGCAGGCAGGCCAGGGCGTTGGGCGGAATGTGATCGGGCGGTGTGGCCTCGACGCCGGGCACCGGCTCAGCCGGGTCGGATTTGCGCGGCGCACTGGACGTCGTCGTTGACGCGGCCGTTGCGCTGGCCCGAACGGCGTTGCCGCCCGTGGTTTTCCCGCAACCGCAGACCCCACCTGCCAGCACGCAAATCACTCCCGCTGCGCCAACCAAGACAATCCTGGCTCGTCGCGAGCGTTCAGTCGCGCGAAAATGCAAGCGCAAGTTCGGTTTCCACGTCTTGGTAGGGCCGCCCGGACAAGTCGATGGTGACCGCCGCGATAGTGCCGCCGGTGAAGGTGAACGGCGCCTTGTAGCGGCTGGATACTCCGGATCCGCCGTTTCGGCCGACGGTGATGCCGGCGCCCGCCAAACCGAAGGTTCCGGGGTGGGTGGTCACATCCGCGAGTGTGCCAACCACCTCGTCGTCGATGAACAGGGTGACGTCACCCAGCGGCGTATGACTGTCCGGCACCGTCCCGGTCCGCGTGTAGGCAACGCCGAAGAGGTGTCTGCCCAACGGCACCGCGTCCGACGAGGACACCAGCTGTTGGCGCTCGCCCAGGAAGTTGTAGACGTAATGCAGGCGTCCGTCCTGGATGAACAGCACATGCCCGCCGTGCGCGCCGCCCTGCTTGAACAACACGCCTTCGGCGCCGGTGGTGTCCACGGTCACGTCGGCCAGCAGGCCGAACGAGCGCCCACGGATTTCGGCGGCGGCACCGATTCCGACGTCCGCGCAGTCGGGGTAGTAGATGTAGCTGGTCCGCTCCCCCACCAGGTAGGGCCGGAAGCGGGTCATGGTCTCCATCAGGTTGAGGTCCGACAACGGCAGGCCGTTGTACTTTGCGGCCTCGGAAAACCACAGCGCCTTAAGCTCTTCCAGCTTCTCGGGTTGTTCGGTGGCCAGATCGTGGCACTGGCTGCGGTCGGCCTCGATGTGGAACAGCTCCCACCGGTCGGCGTCGAAGTGCGACCAGCCCGCCGGGGTGGCGGCGTGCACGGTGTTGGCGAACCAGCCGTTGTGCCAGATCCCGCGGGTGCCTAGCATCGTGTAGAACTGGGTCTGCTTGCCGGTGTCGGCGGCGGGATCCGCCAGGGCCGCTTTGAAGCTCACGCCGTCCAGCGGCTTCTGCGTAATGCCTTTGACCGTGTCCGGTGCGGTCATGTCCAGTAGGTCGTAGATGGTCGGGGTGATGTCGGAGACGTTGACGTAGTTGTCGCGCACCTCACCGTGCGCCGCAATTCCGTTGGGCCACGAGATGATTGCCGAGTCGGCGATACCGCCTTCGTGCGAGGCGTAGCGCTTGTAGAGCTTGTAGGGCGTGTTGAAGGCCATCGCCCAGCCGATCGGGTAATGGTTGTAGGTCTGGGGCCCACCGAGCTGATCGAAGAGCTTCATGCTCTCCTCGACGGTGTCGATGTACCCGTTGAAGAATTTGCCCTCGTTCACCGATCCGTTCGGGCCGCCTTCGCCGCTGGCGCCGTTGTCGGAGATCACCACGACGATGGTGTTGTCGAGCTGGCCGGACTCCTCGAGATAGTCCAGGATGCGGCCGATCTGGGCGTCGGTGTAGCTCAGGAAACCGGCGAACACCTCGGCCATCCGCGAAAACAGTTTCTTCTCTTCATCATTGAGCGATTCCCAGGGTCGAACCGTGTCCTGCAGCGGCCACGACTCGCCGCCCGGCCCCTGGACATCCAGATACGGGTTGATCGGGGACAGTTCGGTGTCCGGCGGCACGATCCCCACCGACTTCTGATTTTCCAGCACGACCTCGCGGTAGCGTTCGTAGCCCATGTCGAACCGGCCGGCGTACTTGTCGGCCCACTCCTTGAAGACATGGTGCGGCGCATGTCCGGCGCCGGGGCACACATAACTGAACCAGGGCTTGTCGGGCGCAATCACCTTGGCATCGCGAATGAATTCGATTGTCTTGTCGGCAAGGTCCTTGGACAGGTGGTAGCCGTCTTCGGGAGTGCCGGGTGGGTTCACCGGATGGTTGTCGTAGACCAGGTCGGGGTACCACTGGTCGGTCTCGCCGCCCATGAATCCGTAGAACCGCTCGAAGCCGCGCGAGGTGGGCCAGTGCCGTTTCGTCGAGGCCATGCTGCATTCTTCGAGCGGCGTGAGGTGCCACTTGCCGACACAGTAAGTGTTGTAACCACGTTCGGCGAGCACCTCGGAGATCAGCGCGGTATCGGTCGGGATCCGGCCGTTGCAGTTCGGGAAACCGTCGGTGAATTCTTCGATGGTCGCCATACCCACCGTGGTGGCGTTGCGACCGGTCAGCAACGACGCGCGGGTCGGCGAGCACAGTGCGGTGGTGTGAAATTGCGACAGCCGGATGCCGCGCTCGGCAATCCGCGTCATCGCGGGCATCTCGACCAGGCCGCCGAAGCAGTCCCAGGTCGCGATTCCGGTGTCATCCCAGACCAGATACAGGATGTTCGGCGAATTCTCCGGGGCGGTCGGAGCGGCATACGGGCCCCAGTCCGGCTCCGAATCGCGAATGTCCAGCTCGATCTTGCCTTGAAAGCCTTGCGCGTCATGGGACATGCGCCGAGCGTAACCCCACCGCGAAATTTCCGACCTTTTTTCGCAATGGCATTGCCCGCAAGCGGGCGGTCCCCCGGCTCGCGAGTGGCGGGTCCCTCGGCCCGCAACGACAAACGCCCGAGACCGTGAGGTCTCGGGCGTCGGATGCCGATCGGGAGTTACTTGGCCTTTTCCAGCACCTCGACGAGGCGCCACCGCTTGGTGGCCGACGTCGGGCGGGTCTCCATCAGCGAGACGCGGTCGCCGATGCCGGCGACGCTGTCCTCGTCGTGCGCCTTGACCTTCTTGGTCGTCCGGATGATCTTGCCGTACAGCGAGTGACGCATCCGGTCTTCCAGCTCGACCACGATGGTCTTCTGCATCTTGTCGCTCACCACGTAGCCGATGCGCGTCTTGCGCCGGCCACGCGTCTTCGGGTTCGCCGGAGTGTGCTGCGGGCCCTTCGCTTTCGAAGCGCCATCCTTCGCAGCGGCTTGCTTGGGGGCGGCGTTAGCTTCTGCCATCACGCTTCCTTATTTCCGTCGGATCCGTCAGGACCACTAGCCAGGCCCAGCTCTCGTTCACGCAGCACCGTGTACACACGGGCGATTTCCGAACGCACCGTGCGCAGCCGGCGGTTGTTGTTGAGCTGTCCGGTCGCCATTTGGAAGCGGAGGTTGAACAGCTCCTCCTTGGATTCGCGCAGGCGTTCGGTCAGCTCCTCGTCGGTGAGCTCGCGCAGTTCGCCAGGCGAAATACCCACTGCCATCAGAACTGATCCTCTCGGGTGATGATGCGTGCCTTGATCGGCAGTTTGTGGATTGCTCGGGTGAGCGCCTCGCGAGCGGTCTGCTCGTTGGGGTAGCTGAGTTCGAACAGCACCCGGCCCGGCTTGACGTTGACCACCCACCACTCGGGCGAGCCCTTACCCGAACCCATTCGGGTTTCGGCGGGCTTCTTGGTCAGCGGACGGTCGGGGAAGACGTTGATCCATACCTTGCCACCACGCTTGATGTGCCGGTTGATCGCGATACGGGCCGACTCGATCTGCCGGTTGGTGACGTAGGCATGCTCGAGGGCCTGGATGCCGTAGTCGCCGAAGTTCACTTCCGTGCCACCGCTGGCGATGCCGCGCTGGCGTGGATGGTGTTGCTTGCGGTGCTTAACTCTGCGGGGAATCAACATGATTCAGCTCTCCGTGCTCTGCGGTTCGGGTGCAGGCGCACTCTCGGCCGCGGCGTTCGCCGTGTTTTCTTCGGCGCCCGCGGCTCGTCCAGCCTCAGTGCTGGTGGCCGTGGTACCCGATGCGCCGCTGCGGCGCGGGCGGGTGCCCGACGGCCGTTCGCGGCGCGGACGGTCGGCGCCCGCCGGTGCGGCAGCGGCCAATTCGCGCTTGCCGCCGACGATGTCGCCCTTGTAAATCCACACCTTCACGCCGATCCGGCCGAAGGTGGTCTTGGCCTCGTACAGGCCGTAGTCGATGTCGGCACGCAGGGTGTGCAGCGGAACCCGGCCCTCGCGGTAGAACTCCGAGCGGCTCATCTCGGCGCCGCCGAGGCGGCCCGAGCACTGCACCCGGATGCCCTTGACGTTGGGCTGACGCATCGCCGACTGGATGGCCTTACGCATCGCGCGACGGAACGCCACCCGGTTGCTCAGCTGCTCGGCAACACCTTGAGCCACCAACTGTGCCTGCGACTCCGGGTTTTTCACCTCGAGGATGTTCAGCTGCACCTGCTTTTTGGTCAGCTTCTCCAGGTCCGCACGGATCCGGTCAGCCTCGGTGCCGCGGCGGCCGATGACGATGCCGGGACGCGCGGTGTGGATGTCGACGCGGACGCGGTCGCGGGTGCGCTCGATCTCCACGTCGGCGATGCCGGCGCGCTCCAGACCGGTGGACAGCAGCCGGCGGATCGCCACGTCTTCCTTGACGTAGTCGGCGTACTGCTTGTCGGCGTACCAGCGGGACTTCCAGTCGGTGGTGATACCCAGCCGGAAGCCGTGCGGATTGATCTTCTGGCCCACTAGTCTGAGCCTCCCTTCGCGTCAGAAGTCTCAGACGTCTTGGCTTCGGCTTGCGGCGCAGCCTTTTTCGCGGGCGCCTTCTTGGTGGCGGGCGCCTTTTTGGCGGCCGCAGTGGCGTTCGGGGCCGAACCAGCCTTCTTGGCCTCGGAACCAGGCCCAGCCTTCGCGGCGGCCTTGCTGCCCTCGGCGCGACGGGCGCGCGACGACTTCGAAGACTGCTGGTTTTTGCTCGGGCGGCTTTCCACCACAACGGTGATGTGGCTGGTGCGCCGGCGGATCCGGAACGCACGACCCTGGGCGCGCGGACGGATGCGCTTGGCAGTGGGGCCCTCGTCGGCGTAGACCGAGGCGACCACCAGGGTCGCCGGGTCCAGGCCATCGTTGTTCTGCGCGTTGGCCGCGGCACTGGCGATCACCTTGGCGACCGGCTCGCTGGCCGCCTGCGGCGCCCAGCGCAAGATGTCGAGCGCGTCGGTCACCGACTTGCCGCGCACCAGGTCGATCACCCGGCGCGCCTTGGTGGGCGACACGCGCACGAAGCGTGCCACGGCCGTGGCAGACGGAAATTCAGTAGTGGTGGCGCTCATCGCCGTTTGGCCTTCCGGTCGTCCTTGATGTGCCCCTTGAAGGTGCGCGTCGGCGCGAACTCACCGAGCTTGTGGCCGACCATCGCCTCGGTGACGAACACCGGGACGTGCTTGCGGCCGTCGTGCACCGCAAAGGTGTGGCCGATGAAGTCGGGAATGATCGTCGAACGACGCGACCAGGTCTTGATGACCTGCTTGCTGTTCTTCTCGTTCTGCACGTCCACCTTCTTGAGCAGGTGGTCGTCGACGAACGGACCCTTTTTCAGGCTGCGTGGCATCTGTTACTCCTCGACTTCAGTCATCGGCGCGAGTTCCTTCTCATCGCGCTGCGCGCTCTGCATCGTCATCACGCGCTAGCGACCGTGCTTCTTGCCGGTGCGCCGGCGTCGGACAATGAGCTTGTTGCTGGCCTTGTTCGGCTGACGGGTACGGCCCTCGGGCTTACCCCACGGGCTGACCGGGTGGCGACCACCAGAGGTCTTACCCTCGCCACCACCGTGCGGGTGGTCGACCGGGTTCATCACCACACCACGCACGGTCGGGCGCTTGCCCTTCCATCGCATACGACCGGCCTTGCCCCAGTTGATGTTCGCCTGCTCGGCGTTGCCCACCTCGCCGACGGTGGCGCGGCAGCGCACGTCGACGCGGCGGATCTCACCACTGGGCATACGCAGCGACGCGTAGGTGCCCTCTTTACCGAGCAACTGGATGCTGGATCCGGCGGACCGCGCCATCTTGGCGCCACCGCCCGGCCGCAGCTCCACGGCGTGGACCAAGGTACCGGCCGGGATGTTGCGCAGCGGCAGGTTGTTACCCGGTTTGATGTCGGCGTTGGCGCCGGACTCCACCACGTCGCCCTGCGAGAGACCAAGCGGGGCAATGATGTAGCGCTTCTCCCCATCCAGGAAGTGCAACAGCGCGATGTTGGCGGTGCGGTTCGGGTCGTACTCGATCTGTGCGACCTTGGCGTTGACGCCGTCCTTGTCGTTGCGCCGGAAGTCGATCACCCGGTAGGCACGCTTGTGGCCACCGCCCTTGTGACGGGTGGTGATGCGGCCGTGGGCATTACGTCCGCCATGACCGTGCAGCGGGCGCACCAACGACTTCTCCGGCTCCGTCCGAGTGATCTCGGCGAAGTCGGACACGCTCGCGCCGCGACGACCGGGGGTCGTCGGCTTGTATTTGCGAATTGCCATGTCTTATCAGGTCTTTCTCTCGCGCGCGGCTAGGCCGGTGCTCCGAACAGGTCAATCGGCTTGCTGCCCGCGGCCAGGGTGACGATTGCGCGCTTGGTGCCCTTGCGCTTGCCAAACCCGGTCCGGCTGCGTTTCCGCTTGCCCTGACGGTTCGCGGTGTTCACCGATGCGACCTTGACGGAGAAGATCTTCTCGACAGCGATCTTGATCTGCGTCTTGTTCGAATCGGGGTGCACCACAAAGGTGTACACGTTGTCGTCGAGCAGTCCGTAGGACTTCTCCGAGATGACCGGAGCCAGGATGATGTCGCGTGGGTCAGTGACGGTCGCCATCAGGCCGAAACCTCCACATCGTTGTTGTCAGCCCCATCGTTGTTTTCGGCACCGCCCGTTGCGGCCGCGATGTAGGCGTTGAGCGCCTCGACGCTGAACACCACGTCGTCGGCACGCAGCACGTCATAGGTGTTGAGCTGACCCGGCGCCAGGATGTGCACACCCGGCAGGTTGCGCACGCTCTTGGCACCGGCCTCGTCGGTGCTGCCGATGACGACCAGCACCTGCTTGCGATCGGTCAGCGTGTTCAGAAATGCCTTGGCGCTCTTGGTCGACGGAGTCTGACCCGACACCAGCTCGGTCACCGCGTGGATGCGGCCGTTGCGGGCCCGGTCGGACAGCGCCCCGCGCAATGCGGCGGCGATCATTTTCTTCGGCGTGCGCTGGCTGTAGTCGCGCGGCTTGGGGCCGTGCACGGTGCCACCACCGGTGAACTGCGGGGCCCGCGTCGAACCCTGCCGCGCACGTCCGGTGCCCTTCTGCCGGTAGGGCTTACGGCCACCACCGCTGACCTCGCCGCGCGTCTTGGTCGAGTGCGTGCCCTGGCGAGCCGCCGCGCGCTGCGCGGTGACCACCTGGTGCATCAACGCGATATTGGCTGGCGCGTCGAACAATTCGGCGGGCAGCTCGATGGAGCCGTCGACCTTGCCGTCCGGCGTCTTTACCTCAATCTTTACCGCTGCCATTACTTCTCACCTCGTTTGATCGCGGTGCGAACCACAACGAGCCCGCCGGTGCGGCCGGGGACCGCACCCTTGATCAACAGCACACCGTTCTCGGCATCGACCTTGTGCACCACCAGGTTCTGCACGGTCACTCGGTCGTTACCCATCCGGCCCGCCATCCGCGTGCCCTTGAAGACGCGCGCGGGAGTGGCGCAACCGCCGATGGAACCCGGACGACGGTGCACCGCCTGGGCACCGTGGCTGGCGCCCTGGCCACGGAAGCCGTGGCGCTTCATGGTGCCGGCGAAGCCCTTGCCCTTGGAGGTACCGGTCACGTCGACATAAGCGCCGTCGGCGAAGATCTCCGCGGTCAGCTCCTGGCCGACCTCGTACTCGGCGGCCGCCTCCGGGTTGTCCAGACGCAGCTCAGCCAGGTGACGGCGCGGGTTGACGCCCGCGGCGGTGTACTGGCCCGTGACGGGCTTGTTGACTTTCCGCGGGCTGATTTCGCCGTAGGCCAACTGCACGGCGCTGTAGCCGTCGAGTTCCGGGGTGCGGATGCGCGTGACCACGTTGGGCCCGGCCTTGACCACCGTCACCGGAACGACCCGGTTGTTCTCGTCGAACACCTGCGTCATGCCCAGCTTGGTACCCAGAATGCCTTTTCTTGCCATGAGTTCGCCGATCCCCTATTGGATGTTGACGTCGACACTGGCCGGAAGATCGATACGCATCAGCGCGTCAACGGTCTTCGGCGTCGGATCAAGAATGTCGATCAACCGCTTGTGGGTGCGCATCTCGAAGTGCTCCCGCGAGTCCTTGTACTTGTGCGGGGAGCGGATGACGCAATACACATTCTTCTCGGTCGGCAGCGGCACCGGCCCTACGACGCTGGCACCCGTACGGACGACGGTCTCGACGATCTTGCGCGCCGAGGCGTCAATGGCCTCATGGTCGTAGGCCTTAAGCCTGATGCGGATCTTCTGTCCCGCCACGCTTCTCCTACCCTCACTACTCTTGAGGCCCGGATATCCGGGCCTGGTGCCCCCGGCGCGCCGACCCGACCCGGCCCCTCTGGGCCGATCGAGCGCCGCGCCGGATACTGCGCCGCTGTTTACCTGTCGTGGTTCACCGGCCCCCGCGGTCGGGCGTGTCACCCTCACACAGCCTTGTTCGCGGCCAGAAAAAAAGTCGCTCCAAGGATGGGACCGGACGCGCCCGTTTGGGCGCTGGTCGTATGCCCGGCCAGGCGCGAACCCGGCTCAAGGCAACCCGAACAGTATGCCCTAGATCATGGCCCAAACAAAATTGCGCCCAAATCCCGGCCAGAATCTCGCGACCAGGTCAGATAGGCGATTTTGAACAGGTACAAGGACCGCGGTCCTTCGCCGACGGCGACCCGGCACTGAGCGTTAGTTTCGGGCACAGATTCGGGCAGGGGAAACCAGGTGCGGATGCGGCCGCGAGGGTGACCGACCCCATCGCGTACACCGACGAGGCCCGATTTCATGCGGCGCCGGCCCAGTTACGCGCACACGCGCCGGTTTCGCGGGTCGACCATGCGCCGTACCGCCGTTCTGGGCCATCGCCAAGTCCGCCGATCAGCTGGCGATCGAGCGCGCGGACGACCTCTCGATCAACGTCACGACGTTCGGCGGTGGGCTCAAGCACCTGCCGATTCGGTACTCGCTGCGCTAGCCCTGCCCTGCGCGCGCTGAACGTGCAGGAAACCGTCGACGGCCGCGAACGCGCATTCCCGATAGTCGAAATCCGGCAGCGTGGACAGACGCCCCAGCACCAGCGGGCCGATCAGCAGGGCGATAGCCCGGGATCGGTCCACCTCACCCAGTTCCGCGGCCTGCGGGCTATCGAACAAGGCGTCGAACGGCGCCGCGTACTGCTGAGCGATGCGTTCGCGAAGTGTGGTGATCGCCGGGCTGTCGGTGCAATTGTCGTGGTGAGGTTGTGGCAAACCTTCCAGGTCGCGACCCAGCGCCAACCACGACATGGCGGTCATGAGCGCGGGCGCCTGGGCCACCGATTCGGCTTGGGCCAGCACCAGGGCGACCAGCCGATCCCGCAGCGAGCCCTCGTCGGGCGGTATCGGGGACGGCGGTATCAGGCTGTTGAACGCCGCCGCCAGCAAATCATTGCCACTCGGGAAGTGGCGATACAGGGTGGCTCTCGCTACGTTGGCGGTACGGGTGACCGCTTCCACGGTCACCGCACTGGGGCCCCCGGAGTTGAGCAGCGTCGCGGCGGCTTCCAGCAAACGAGCCCGCGATCGCGCGGGTCGGGGATCCGTACTTCCCTCGGTGATTGTGACTCACCTCCCTGTTTAGAAACAAGACCATCGGTCTATCTACGAGACTATTGGTCTCGAAACTTCGCGGCCCCCGAAGGGAGGCGCATCTCCATGGTCGATGTCTTGACCCGGCCTGACCAGCGTACTGATGCAGTGAACATTGGCGGTAGCCCGCGCGCGCGGGTCTGGACCCTCGCGGTCGCCTGCATGGGGGTCGCGCTGGTGGTCGCATCCATGACCGCGCTGGGTGACCTCGCGGTGGCAACCTCGGCGACGCAGTCGCAGTTGAACTGGATCGTCGACGGATACACCGTGGCGCTGGCCTGCCTGCTGCTGCCGGCCGGGGCGATCGGTGATCGCTACGGCAGACGCGGCGCGCTGCTGACCGGCCTGGTGGTGTTCGCGCTCGGCTCGGCGACGCCGGCAATCTTGCACGCCCCCATGCAAATCATCGCGGGGCGCGCGGTGGCCGGTGTCGGCGCGGCGTTCGTCATGCCCGCGACACTGTCACTGCTGACCGTGGCCTACCCGAAGGACGATCGGATGAAGGCCGTCGGCATCTGGGCCGGCACCGCGGGATCCGGCGGGGTCTTCGGCTTGATCGGATCCGGCCTGCTGCTGCGCTTCTGGGATTGGCATGCGATCTTCTGGTCACTGGGCATCGCGGGGCTGGTGATCTTCGCCCTGGCGTGCACCGTCTCGTCGTCGCGCGACGCCAACGCTCCCCGCATCGACGCGCTGGGTGCGGTCCTGATCGGTGCCGCCGTCGCGATCGCGGTGGCCGCCATCCTGGAAGCCCCCACTCGCGGCTGGGACGATCCGCTGGTCTGGGGCGGGATGGCCGCCGGGGCGATCATCGCGGCGCTGTTCGGTGTCGTCGAATTCCGCCGGCGGCAACCACTTCTCGACGTGCGACTGTTCGCCGACCCCAATTTCGCCACCGGGGTGGCAGCGATCGTCGTTCTGTTCGGTGCGACGTTTGGTTTCTTCTACATCGGCATGCAGTACGTCCAGCAGATCATGGGCTATTCACCGCTGACGACGGCAATAGCCTTCGGCCCCTTCATGATTCCACTGGGCATCTTCTCGGCGCTGTCGTTCTGGTATGTGCCGAAGCTAGGGCTGCGGCTGGTGCTGTTCATCGGCACGCTGCTGATGGCGGTTGGTTTTGCGTGCATGTACACCCTCGACCTGCACTCGAGTTACTCCCAGTTCGCGTGGCCGACGTTGATCCTGGCCACCGGCATCGGGATCTGCACGGCACCAACGACTTCGGCGATCATGGGCGCGGTTCCCGACGAAAAGCAGGGTGTGGCCTCGGCGGTGAACGACACCTCGCGCGAGATGGGCGGGGCATTGGGCATCGCCGTGGCGGGTTCGATCCTGGCCGGACGCTATTCCCACGAGCTCGCGCCCCAACTGGCGAGCTTCCCGCCGGCGGTGCGGGTCCCGGCCACCGACTCGCTGGCCAAGGCCGTCGAGGTGGCCGGCCAGCTCGGCCCGCAAGGAGCCAAGCTCGCCGAGCTGAGCAAGACCGCCTTCCTGACCGCTATGCATGCGTCGACGATCGTGATGGCCGCGATCGTCGCGGTGATTTCGCTGCTGATCGGGGTGTGGGCACCCGGTCGGGACGGAAGGCAGCTGCGCCTGGTGCGCCGGGCCCGGTACCGCCGGCGTCAGGCCGCAGCGACGGCGGATCAGGCGAGCGCGATCAGTCCCGACGTCGCCGATCGATAGCCGCCTCACCGCCGAGCCGAATGGCGGCCCACCGGCCGATCACCACGCCAGGCAGCAATCGAAATGCCGGACGGCAGAGCGAAAGACGCATAATGCCGGCGTCCAAGACGGGATCCGTGCGTTCGGTGCCGCTGGCCAAAATTGGCGCCTCAGAGGTACTTGAAACGACCAATTCGTTCTGGTATCAGAGATATATATCGACAGGGACAGGTCATCTCGCAGGGTGAGGTGGATGTGATGTTGATGGGTATTGACCCACGCAGGCAACGAGTACGTTGGTCGTCACCGGCGCCGGGCGCCGATGTGCCGCCGGCATTGTCGCCGCCGGTCTGCTTGTCTCGGTGGACAATTCGCTCCGCCTCGATGCCCGCATCGGATCGGCCGTTCAGTGGGGTGATCACGTGACAGTGGTGATCGAGCCCTGCTGCCCGGCGATGATGGAGGCGGCGGCCATCGTGGAGGCCGAGTGGATACGCGTGAGCAGGTCGAGCGAACCGGATGGTCATGCAACGTGTGAGCTGCCCGCTGGGCAGTCGTGTCCGCGCCGAACACGCGCCGTAGTGACCCTGCGGCCCACGTCGCACGTGGGGTCCGCTGAGTGCGGTAGGCCAGGTGCACGCTGGCCCGTCACCATGGTGTGGCCGCGCCAGCGATCGCCCCCGCTGCAGTCGTGATTGCCACTGCAACAAGAGCATTCGAGCGCAAGGAGGTGATCTGCTAGACGAGCCATCGCATACCGAGGTGATACGGCTGTCATGCCGTCCACGAATATTGCGACGCATTACTCGCGCATGACGCACCATTATCTGCGCGCGCACCGCCACTGGTCGTGGCCGTTTACGTGGAACGCATGAACGCAGTCTCATCGGGCGGGTCGCGCTCTTCGGCCTCTCGACGAACCGAGCGCGGCCCGCCCATCTACCTCTACCCTCTCTTGGGGGGCCGTACAGCATCCCCGAGCATCACCGTTGCCATATCGACTGGCAGACAACATATTTCATCATCCCGTCGGGCCTGGCGCTTATTCACCGGAGGAATTCCGCCCCGCGGTGCCCCAGCATCACGATGGTCGCATGCGGCCCACGGCTGGTGATGAAGGGCAGGATGGAGCCGTCGATCACCCAAAGGTTGTCCATCCCGTACACCCGGCACCGAGGGTCGACGACGGCGTGCGGGTCACCGTCGGTACCCATCGGGGCGCTGGCACACAGGTGCTGCGACGTCGCCCATACCGGCGGCCCGACGTATGTTGCCGCACTGGCGATTTCACGTGCCAGCTCGCTGCCGCGGCGCAGCGCGGCGACGTCCTCGGGTTCGCTGTCGTAGCGATGCTCGATTCGCGGGGACACGGCCGGATCCGCGGACACCAGCGAGATGCGCCCGCGCGCCCGTGGCTGCATCAACGCGACCCCGAGATGCGGCCAGTCGGGATGCCCGGCGGTGCCGTCACCGGTCATCGCGACGAACCCACCCGTGTACGGCCTGATCTCGATATCGTCGGCGGCGTTGAGCACCACCTCCAGCACGGGTCGCCCGGTGGCCACACTCCAGTCGGTGGGCAGCACCCATTCGGGGTGATCGCGGCAGTTCATCCCCACCGGAAGCGGCGCGACCACCGGCACACCGAGTGCCCGCAGCATCGCCTCGTCGCCGATGCCGGACAGCATCAGCAGCTGCGCTGATTGAATAGCACCGCCACACAGGACGATTCGGTCGGCGGTCAGCGTCGCCGGGCCTTGCGGGCCCACCACGTCGACCCCGACAGTAACGGTGCCGTTGAATCGCAGCCGCACGGCCCGAGTCTGCGACAGCAGGGTCAGGTTGGATCGCCCCAGCGCCGGAAGCAGATATCCGGCGCCCGACCCGATCCGGACGCCGTCGACGATGTTGAGCGGCACCGCACCGACACCCGGGACCAGCTCGGGCCCGCAATCGTTGAGGTCGGCAATCCAGGAAAACCCGGCGGTCTGCGCCGCGGCGATGAAACGCTCAGTGGTACCGGTCATTTCGCGTGTCCGGCGAACCAGAATCGGCCCGTTGTCGCCGTGGGCGGGACCGGTGAAGTCGAGGTCGGTCTCGATGGCCCGGAAATGGTCGGCCACGTCGGACCACGCCCAGCCCGGTATTGCGGCCCGATCGAAATCGCGTGGCAATCCGCGGCAGAAGTATCCGCCGTTGACCGCCCCCGAGCCGCCGAGCGTCGCCCCCCGCACGATCGGCAGTTCCCGAACGGGCTGATCGGTGATCCGACTCGCAAAGCGCGCCACCAGCGGACTGCCCGCCCCGATCGGCAGCTGCAGCCCGTTGGCGGTTTGGGCCAGCAGCGCCGGGTCGGCGAGCGCGGGGCCGGCCTCGAGGACGGTCACGGACTGGGCGGGGTCGGCGGAAAGACGTTCGGCAACAACGGATCCAGCACTTCCGGCGCCGACGATCAGCACATCGCTGTGCGTTGTCAAGGTGCCGGCTAGCTCCGGATTTGCGGTTTGAGCGCGCGCAGGTTGCGTTCGCGGACCACGCCCCACCATAGCCCGAGGCCGTAAGCCAGGTCGTCGACGCGCTTGAGCAACAGATAGGTCAGCAGGCCGATCGGCTCGGCGTCGTCGCCGGTGGTGTCGCGGCGGCGCAGCCAGTCGACCACGCCGTCCATCACGGCGGCCACCACGATGACGCGTCTACAGCGCCTCGACACGACGGCGGCGAGCAACGCCACGGGCCAGTAGTGCCGGCAGATGGCCGACGCCAGCTGCAGCGCCGCCGACCACAGGCCGCGGGTCGCGATCACCACGACATCGGAGAAAGCGGTATCGGCGCTGCGCATTGCTTTGGCGATGCGCCGGCCGGTCAGCACGGCGATCACGATCGACGCCAGCTGCGACAGGCTGGTCCCGAGCGCCATCAGGATCCAGGCCATCAGCGCCCACCCGGAGATCACCACCGGGGCGGTCTTGTCCGGGTGGCGTACCGAGAGCGGGGCCGCCGAACCGCCATAGAATGCCTTGCGCGCAAGCCAATCCCGCAATTGGGTGCGGTGATCGTGCGCGACCAGCGCGATCGGCTCGTAGCGCAGCCGGGCACCCGCCTCGATCAGTCGCCAGCACAGGTCGACGTCCTCCCCGGACTGCATGGTCTCGTCGAACCCGCCGACCTCAGCGAGAGCCGAGCGGCGGCAGATGATCGCCGCGCTGGGCACGTAGGACACCGTGCTGTGCGGCAACACCGGCGCTTCGCGCTGCCCGAGGTCCAGTGAGGAGTGCACCGCCTCGTACCGGGCGACCACGTTCTCGCTGTGGGCCAGGCCGACGATGCGGGGCGCCACCAGGGCCACCGTCGGGTCGCAGAAGTGACCGAGGAGAGCTTCCAGCCAGCCTCGGCGCGGCGTCACATCGGAGTCCAGGAACGCGACGAAGTCGGTGGTGCACGCCGCCAGCCCGGTGTTGCGTGCCGCCGCCGGACCCTTGCTGCGGGGGTGGTGCAACACCTCGATGTCGCAGTGCGTGCCGGCGAAGTCTTCCTGCTCGATCGGCGACAGCGAGCCGTCGTCCACCACGATCACGCGCAGGCCGCGCAGCGAGTTCATCAAGCGTCGCACACCAGAAACGTTGTCACGCACCGGAATTACCACAGTGACGTCGCGATGCGACGGGCCGCCCGCAGGGCGCGGATGGGCGACGGTGGCGTCCAGCAGGGTGCGGGCCAGCTGGGCACTGACGTCGTCGCGGACCTTCAGCCGGCCATCCGAGAGCATGTCCTGGGCGGCGGGAGCCAGCTTGAGCAGTCGGGTCGGCGAGCCGCCCAGCAAGGCCGAGCCGTCGCCGAGTACCCGCACGCGGCGATCGACCTGAACGGCGAACCCGTCCGGCAGTCGAGGCGCGGTCATATGCGCCGCTCGCCCCCGCCAGCGGGAGGTGCCCCCACCTCATCGCTCGCGCTCTGCATCGTCGACGGCGCGCTCATGTCAGCATCCCGTCGGGGCCGGGCGTCCAGCGCACGATGCGGCGCACACAACCGTCGACCATCTCCGAGAAGATGCGCTTGCCCTCGGCCGCCGTGGCGGTGGTGGGGTCTCCCAACACGCCTACCGGGCTGACCGCCGCCACGCCGCCGGTGCGCATCGCCGGGAGCAACTCGGGCAGCGGCGCCCGATTCCCGGCGAGCCACCGGTCGGTCAGCACATCGGACGGCGAGATATGCAGCAACACCGATGTTTCGGTATGGCCGGCATGGGCGTCGCCGCCCGCGGCCGCGCACGGGCACCAGGTGACGTCGCGGCCTTCGCTGCGAAGGGTGGTCACGGCGCGGTGCAATGCCTCTGTGTTGCCGCCGTGGCCATTGACGAAGACCAGGCGCTGGGCCCAGTCGGCGGCCGACCTGCCGTACTCGACCAGCAGCATCGTCAAGGCGCCGGTGCCGATGGAGATCGTTCCGGCGAAGCTCTGGTGCTCACCGCTGGCGCCGTAGGAGATAGCCGGCGCCACCCACCAGGCCTGCTCAAGGCTTGCCCGGGCCCCCCTGGCGACCGCAGTCGCGATGCGGGTGTCGGTATCCAACGGCAGGTGCGGACCATGTTGCTCGGTCGACCCCAGCGGGATCATTATCGACGGCGAGGTGGGAAATAGCTCGTACGACGTCGCAGCTCCTAATTCGCCGAGTACGGGCACTCGGTGATGGTAGGCCGAATTCACCTGGCGTGCACCAATTGTTGAGCGTTCAAAGTTATTTTTTTTCTGAGCCGTTCATCGGGGCACCGAAATTCGGCTCGTCCGTCACGGTTGCCACGCGCGTATCACAATTTTCGCATACGTCGATTTTCGCTGGCAATCCCAAATCCGCCTGAATTCGGCGGCGTCGCGACAAGGTCCGGTGCAGCACCCGAGGGTCTAAATATCGCAAAGCCGCCCAACATGCTGCAGATTAACTCGGCCGGCGCCGAGGTTAGGCCGGCGCAACGCCGAGCGCGCGGGTGAACCCGTCCGGCACCAGAATGTCGTCCGGGCGCAAGTCGTGGACCGAGGCATGCCCGAGGCCCATGAGCGCCGAGTCGATACCCCCGCGCAGGACGTCGAGCACGTTCTCGACGCCGGCTTGACCGTTCGCGGCGAGGCCCCACAGATAGGCGCGGCCGATCATCACCGCCCGCGCTCCCAAGGCCACGGCCTTCACCACGTCGCTGCCACGGCGGATGCCGCCGTCCAGCAACACCTCGACCTGGTCGCCGACCGCGGCCACCACCGGGGGCAACGCCCGGATGGACGCTGGCGTCCCGTCCAGGTTGTTGCCGCCGTGGTTGGACACCGATATCGCCGAAACACCAGCATTCACAGCTCTTTTCGCGTCATCGACACGCATGACGCCCTTGAGCATGAACGGCCCGCCCCACAGCTCGCGCAGCCAGGCGATGTCCTCCCACGTCGGCGGGGGGGTGCCCATCCACTCGCCGTAGGCCTGGAAGAACGGCGGACCTGCCTCGCCGCGCGCCGCCTGGTTCGGCACCGACAAGGTCGGCGGACGCATGGTCTTCGCCCATTTCAGGAACCACCGGGGCTTAAAGGCCGCCTCCGGCGACAACCGCAGAATGGTCCGCAGGTTCATTTCTTCGGGAATCTTCGGACTGCCCCAGTCGCGCCCATGTGAGAAGGACCAGTCGGTGGTGACGATCAAACCGACCGCACCGGCCGCGCGCGCCCGCTCCACCCGGTCGGCGATCGCGTCGCGCCCGCCCAGCCAGTACACCTGGAAGAACAGTTTGGAGTTTGCCGCGATCACTTCCTCGATCGGCTTGCTGGCGAACGAGGACAGACCCATCGCCGTTCCCCGTGCCGCCGCGGCCCGCGCGACGGCCACCTCACCTTCCGGGTCGACCGCCTGAACGCCGGTCGGCGAAATCAGCACGGGCATGGAAATATCTTGTCCCATAACGGTTGTCGACAACTCACGCTTTTCCTGCGCGCCTACCACATGCGGCGCGAATCCGAGTTCTCCAAAAGCGTTGACATTGTCGGAGACCGTAATTCCATTTTCGCTGGCCGCAACAAGGGCCGAATAAACGGATTTCGGCAGCCGGCGCTTTGCGCGCTGCTGAGCGATGGCGACGGTTTCAAACCACTCGTCGGCCACGACTAGACCGGGCTTTCGTTACACAGCCGCGCCGGCGGTTGCTGCGGCGGCCGCACCGACAGCGTCAGCGGCACCGGCTGGCGAACCTTCTGGCCGCGCGAGTGGTCGGCACGCGGGCGCGGAGTCTCCCGTTCCCGGGCCAGTGCCGACTGGCTGTGCCCCTGGACGCATTCGGGATCCGGCCCGTCCATTGGCAGGCCGGTGAAGAACTTGGCCGCCATGCAACCGCCACGGCAGCTGTCGTAGTGCCCGCAACTTCCGCAGGCGCCCGCCGATTGGGGCTCGCGCAGCTCACGAAACAGCGGAGCGTTCTTCCAGACGTTGTCAAAACCGCCGTCGGACAAAACGTTTCCGGCCAGAAAGCGGTCGTGGATGGCGAACGGGCAGGCGTACACGTCGCCCACCGGGTCGATCAGGCACACCACTCGACCGGCTCCACACATATTCAAGCCGGACAGCGCGCCGGAGGCGCCGAGCGGGGCGAGATGGAAGAAGGAGTCGCCGGTGAGCACCCGCTCCCCCTTGGCGACCAGCCAGTCGTAGAGCTGAACCTGCTGGGCCGCGGTGGGGTGTAGGTCTTCCCAGACATCCGCGCCACGCCCCGAGGGCCGCAGCCGAGTGATCCGCAGCGTGGCGCCGTACTGGCTTGCCAGGGCGGCGAATTCGTCGAGCTGGTCGACGTTGTGGCGGGTGACCACGACAGAGATCTTGGCATCTTTGAAGCCGGCCGTGGCCAGGTTCTCCAGCGCACGCACCGCCATCGCGAAGGACCCCGGCCCGCGGACGGCATCGTTGACCTCGGCGGTGGCGCCGTCCAGTGAGATCTGGACATCGACGTAATCGCTGGCCGCCAGTCGCTCGGCAACCGCCGGCGTGATGCGGACCCCGTTGGTCGAGAACTTCACCCCGACGTGGTGCGCGGTGGCGTAGTCGACGAGCTCCCAAAAGTCCTGGCGCACAGTCGGTTCCCCGCCACCGATGTTGACGTAGAAAACCTGCATGCGTTCCAGCTCGTCGATGATGTCCATGCACTGTCGGGTGGACAGTTCGCGTGGATCGCGCTTACCCGACGAGGAAAGGCAGTGCACGCAGGCCAGGTTGCAGGCGTACGTGAGTTCCCATGTCAGGCAGATGGGCGCGTCCAGCCCGTGCTCGAATTGCTCGACGAGGCGGGGTACCGGGGCAGCTGTTGTCATTGATGGTCCTCCTGGGGCACCAGCATGCGGGAATCGACCAGCACACCCAACGCGTGCAGGTACGGCCCCTGCTCTGAGTCGTCGACTCCCTCGGCCCGCAGGGCGGACCGGACGTCGGGATGGTCGGCCAGCGACTGCACCACCGCAAGAATGGTGCGGTTCTTCAGAAACGAAAGCTTGCGGGTGCCGAAGTGATAAAGCAGGGCGCCAAACGGTTCCGGACGAACCGCGACCTGCGGGTGCAATCGCCAACCGCGATCAGGGTCGAACCGGCTTTCGGTCGGTCGAGCCTGCGCGGGCGCAGGCACGGTCAGTAGACCCCGCACATTCCGTCGATGGACACCTCTTCAACCAGAGTCTCGGTGACGAGCTCGGCGTCGGTTTCGATCTCGCGATCCATATGAATTGCCTCTCCTACGGTCTCGACAACGAAGGTCGATCTTGTCACAATCGTCGTCAGAATATGGCATCGAGTGCCGAAATGGAAGGGCGGGTCTGATGCATCCGCAGGCGCGGGTCGGTCGGCGCCGCTCGACGACGCCGGACCACATCACCGACGTCGCCATCGCGTTGTTCAGCTCGCGGGGATTCGCCGCGGTGAGTGTCGACGACGTCGCGCAGGCCGCCGGGATCTCGCGCCGCACACTGTTCCGCTACTACGCCTCCAAGAACGCCATCCTCTGGGGTGACTTCGACAGCCACCTCGCACATCTTCGCGAGCTGCTCGACACCGTCGGTCCGCGAGTTCCGCTGGGCGAGGCACTGCGGGCAGCACTGCTGGCGTTCAACACCTTTGACGACTCCGAGACCGTCCAGCACCGTCAGCGGATGCGGGTCATCCTGCAAACCGCCGAACTGCAGGCGTATTCGATGACGATGTACGCCGGCTGGCGCGACGTGATCGCGGCGTTCGTCGCCCGGCGCTCGGGCGCCAAGACGACCGACTTGACGCCGCAGACCGTCGCGTGGACGCTGCTCGGGGTCGCGCTCTCGGCCTACGAGCATTGGCTGCGCGACGAGTCCGTTACGTTGCAGGCCGCACTCGGCAATGCCTTCGACGTCGTCGGTCCCGGGCTCGACAAGCTGAAACCATGACCGCCGACAGCGAGCACCTGCTGCACACCCTGCGGTCGCAGGGGCGATTCTGCGGTGCGTCGGGATCCAAGATGTACGACGAACTGTTCGAGCTGGTGGCCTCCGACGTCGAAACCGGCGGGATCTTCGCGGCGATCCTGACCGGCCACGAGGACGACCCGTCGCGCGAGGCGGTACCGCTGCGACTGCTGGGCGGCCTGCACCGGTTGGTGCTCGACGGCCGGGCTGAGGTGTTGCGCCAGTGGTATCCCAGCACCGGCGGCAGCTGGGACGCCGGCAGCGCGTGGCCCGAGATCAAGCTCGCCGCGGCGGCCCATGCCGAGTCGCTGCGTACGGCGCTGGGGCAGCCACCGCAAACCAATGAGGTGGGCCGATCCGCCGCGCTGATCGGTGCGCTGCTGCGTATCAATCACGAAACCGATTTCCCGATAAGACTTTTCGAGATCGGATCGAGTGCCGGATTGAACCTGCGGGCCGACCGATACCACTACCGCTACGACGGCGGGCAGTGGGGACCGATCGACTCACCGGTGATCATCGACGACGCATGGCAGGGCCGGGTGCCGCCGGCCGGTTCGGTGCGGATCGTCGAACGCCGGGGCTACGACATCGCGCCGGTGGACGTCACCGGCACCGAAGGCGAGATGACCGCGCTGAGCTACGTCTGGCCCGACCAGGCCGCCCGGCTGGAGCGGCTGCGTGGCGCCATCGCGGTCGCCCGCACGGTGCCCGCACTCCTGGTGCGACAGAGCGCCGGCACCGCCGTGGGCGACCTGACACTGGCCGACGGCGCATTGACGGTGCTGTGGCATTCGATCACGTGGCAGTACCTGTCGCAGGACGAACGCGACGCCGTGCGCAATGGGGTCAACTCGCTCGGCGACCGCGCCGACGCCTCAGCGCCGTTCGCGCATCTGACGATGGAACCCGAGCGCAACGGCCCGGGCGGTCCGCTCAAATTCCTGGTGCGCGTTCATCGCTGGCCCGGCGGCGAGGATGTGGTGCTGGGTGAATGCCATCCGCACGGCCCACCGGTGAACTGGCGATAGCCACGATCAGAAAAATATTGCCCTCAACGCGTCGGAGTTCGCGGTGCCCCGGCGACGATAAGGGTGTGAGCGCCGAACCGGATCACCAATCCGACGCTCGACGCGCGCTTTTGGCGCTCTACGACGAGGCGTTGCCGGTGATCTACGGGTACTTCGTCCGACGCTGCGGCGAACGTGCCGCGGCCGAGGACCTGACGTCGGAGACCTTCCTCGCGGCGATGGACGCCGCGCGTCGGGCAGCGCCGCCGCCGATCTCGGTTGCCTGGTTGCTCGGTGTGGCGCGACACAAACTGGCCGACCACTATCGCCGCGGTCAGGACCGGCTCAGCGTGCCGATGGCCGAGCTACCGGAACCCGTCGACACCGCCGACGACTGGGACGCCGAGCTGGATCGCATGGTCGCCGAAGCCGTGCTGGCCCGGCTGACCGAGCCGCACCGCACGGTGCTGGTGCTGCGCTACATGGACGACTGCAGCGTCGGCGAATGCGCCGAGCTGATCGGGCGCACGGTGCATGCCACCGAAGCGTTGCTGGTCCGGGCACGCCGCGCATTCAAGAAGCAGTACCCGGAAGGAGGCACGTCATGAACCGCAGCGACCCACTGCGCGTGCTGCGCACCGATGACCTTCCGGTTCAACCCGATCCGGCTTTTGCCGCGCGGCTGCGCCGGCAACTGGAATCCGCACTGTCGCTACCCGAAGGAGTTGTCATGAGCGCCACCACGACTGCCCTTGCCGACCTGGCCGCACCCGTTGCGCCGCGGGCGCCGCGGCCGGCGGCATTGCCCTACCTCAGCGTGGCGAACGCACGCGCGGCCATCGACTGGTACGCCGACGCATTCGGCGCCGTGGTCGTCGGCGACCCAATCGTGATGGACGACGGGCGCATCGGGCACGCCGAGATCGCGATCGGCGACGGCGTGCTGTACCTGGCTGACGAATATCCCGAGCTCGGCCTGAAAGCACCTGCAGCGAAAGCGGTTTCGGTCAGCCTGATGTTGCACGTCGCCGACACCGATGCCGCCCTGCAGCAGGCGCGCAACCACGGCGCGACCGTCGAGCGGGAGATCTACCAGAATCACGGTTCCCGCAACGCCACTATCGTCGACCCATTCGGGCACCGCTGGATGTTGTCCGGGCCGACCGTCGCGCCGGTTTCGGGCATCGCGCACGGCGACATCGGATACATCTCGGTGTGGACTCCGGATGCCGATCGCGCGGCGGCCTTCTACGGGCACGTCCTGGGCTGGACATACGACCCCGCGTCACACCGGGTGACCAATACCGACCTGCCGACCGGCATCTTCGCCACCGACGAACCCGCCACCTTGTTCTGCTGCTACGCCGTCGACGACGTCCGGGCCGCCCGCATCGCGATAGCCGAAGCCGGCGGTGTTCCCGGCGAAATCCGGGACACCGAGTACGGCGTAGTACTCGACGCCACCGACCCACAAGGCATGGCCTTCGCGGTGCACCAACCCATCGCTGGCCGAAAGCGGCCGGAAATCAACGGTTCTGGGCCCGGTGAACTGTCCTATGTCACCTACCAGGTGCCGGATTCGGCCGCGTTCCGCGACTTCTATGGGCGGCTGCTGCGTTGGACCTTCGAGCCGGGCCACATCTCCGACGGCTGGCAGGTGGTGGACACGCATCCGATGGCCGGCGCCGCCGGTGGCAGTGCGCGTCCCACCATCGTGCCGATGTGGACGGTGGCCGACATCGACGTGGCGGTCGCGCGGGTCCGCGAAGCCGGCGGCACCGTGCGCGACGAGCCGACCCGCCAGCCCTACGGCATCAGCGCCGAGTGCACCGACGATCAGGGCGCACGGTTCTACCTGGGCGAATTCTGAGGCGACAGCATTTCGCGGGGGAACTCGGGGCGGTAACCCCAAACCGCTTGCCTCCCTGATGTTCTGCGGAGGTCTAGCTCAACGCCTCGGGATTGACAATCCGGATCGGCGCACCGTCCAGCCAGGCCACCACCGCTTCGATGCTGTCCGAGTAGAAGGCACTCAGCATCTCGCGGGTGACGTACCCCAGGTGGGGGGACAACGTCACGTTCGGCAGACCGCGCAGCGGATGGTCGGGCGCGGGAGGTTCGACGTCGAAGACGTCGAGGCCGGCTCCGGCGATACGACCGGTCTGTAGCGAAGAGATCAGCGCCGCCTCGTCGACGATCGGACCCCTGGACGTGTTGATCAAGTAGGCGTGCGGCCTCATCAGGGCCAGCTCGGGTTCGCCGACTAAACCTCGTGTCCGCTCGGAGAGCACCAGGTGGATGGAGACCACATCGGAGGATTCGAACAATGCCGCCTTCTCGACCCGGCGCGCACCGGCAGCCGCCGCGGTCTCATCGGTCAGGTTTTGGCTCCACGCAACGACTTCCATGCCGAACACCGCTGCGTACTCGGCCATCCGTTTGCCGGTCCTGCCCAGGCCCAGCAGCCCGAGGGTCTTACCGGCCAGTGTCATGCCCACGCTGCTCTGCCACCCGCCATCGCGCATCCGCCGGTGCTCTTCGGCCAGGTTGCGCACCGTCGCGATCAGCAACCCCCAGGCGAGTTCGGGGGTGGCGTCGCGGACCGCCCGGAACCGGGGGTTGACGAAATCCGAATGGGCAACCAGGACACCGGATTCGCTGGCCGCGGCGATGTCCAGATTCGGCAGGCTCATGCCCACGATCGTTATCAGTTTCAGGTTCGGCAGCCGCTCAAGCAGGGTGCGCGGCAACGCCATCCGTTCGCGCATCGTGCAGATCACGTCGAACGGTTGCAGGACCTCTACAGCCTCCGCTTGACCGAGATGCCGATCGAAGACCGTGATCTCGGATCGGCGCTGCACCGGCGACCAGTCGGCGAGCTCGAGTGCCATCCCGGCATAGTCATCGAGTATCGCCACCCGGTGCATGATGTCAGCCTAGCAGCTCCGAAATCGGTGTTGCCGCAGCGATTTTGCCGCGGGCCTTCATGACCTTGCCCGGCAAACCGCCGCCGACCACGCCGACCACTACCCCGTCACGCTCGTAGTAGGCCAGGAACTTTCGTCCGTCGTCCTCGACCAGGTGCACGATGTCGGTGGCTTCCGGCTCGCCCAGACACTGGATCTTGACGTCGTACTGGTCGCTCCAGAAGTACGGCACGACCGTGATAGACGGCACCTCCTGACCAAGCATCGCGGGCACCACGACGCGGGC
Source organism: Mycobacterium sp. 050128 (assembly GCF_036409155.1). NCBI lineage: Bacteria > Bacillati > Actinomycetota > Actinomycetes > Mycobacteriales > Mycobacteriaceae > Mycobacterium > Mycobacterium sp. 050128. The sequence continues at coordinate 576,441 of NZ_JAZGLW010000001.1, forward strand.
CTGGTCGGCCACATTGCTCCAATGCTCCACGCGCGCTTGATGTCCCGTCGCATCACGCCATGAGGCGACATCTCCGAGCGCCCACACGTTGGGTGCGCTGGTGCGTCCGGCCTCGTCGCAGATGACACCGTTGTCGACTTCGACCCCGCTGCCCTCCAGCCACTCGGTGGCCGGCCGCGATCCGATCCCGACGACCACCAGGTCGGCAGCCAACTCGGTGCCATCGCTGAGCACCACGGTGTCGACGTGGCCGTCGCCGCGCACCTCGGCCACGCCGATGCCGGTGCGCACGTCGACGCCCTCATTACGATGCAGCCGCGACACCAGCTCGCCGATCTGTTCGCCGAGCACCGATGCCAACGGCGTCGGCTGCGGCTCCACCAGCACCACCTCGACCCCCATGCTGCGCAGGCTGGCGGCGACCTCGCAGCCGATGAATCCGGCTCCGACGACCACGGCGTTGTGCGCCTTAGCGGCATGCTCGCGCAACGCCATGCTCTCGTCGAACGACCTCAGCACGCGAATGCCCTCGAGATCCGGGAACGCAGGAATGCGCCGCGGGACCAACCCGGTCGCAATCACCAGCTCGTCGTAGCCGAGCGACGTTCCGTCGGAAAGGGTCAGGGTCTGCGCGGCGGTGTCCAGGCCGGTGGCCGCCGCACCGAGGCGCAGCGTGATGTTGTTCTCGTCGTAGAACTCACGCGGCTTGAGGGCGACATCGTCGACCTCTTTGCGCAGCACTTCCTTGGACAACGGCGGCCGGTCGTAGGGCAGATGGACCTCGTCGCTGACGATCGTGACGGGTCCGGTGTACTCCGACCGACGTAATTGCTCCGCCGTGCGGGCCGCAGCCAGCCCGCCCCCGACGATCACGATTCCTTGATTGCTCACGTGGAGTTCATAGCACGCGGGACGCTCAGTACTTTAGGGCGCCCTTATCGACGGGGATCTGCATACCCGTCACGGTGGCCGCGCCGTCACCGGCCAACCAGGCGACGACGTCGGAGACCTCCTCGGGTGCCATGAATCCCTTGTACTGCATCGGCATTGGCGGGAAGCTGTGCACGAAGCGGGGATGTTTGGCGAAGATCTCCATCATCGCTTCCGGTTCGATCATCGGGGTGTCGATCGAATAGGGGTGAATCGAGTTGACCCGGATACCGTATTCGCCGAGCTCGATCGCCAGTGTGTTGGTCAGCGCGGTCAGCCCGAACTTGCTGGCCGAGTAGTGGCCGTTGCCGGGTGTGGCCTTGAGACCGGCCGACGAGCTCACCACCACAATCGATCCGCCGTTGCCGGCCTCGATCATCGCGGGGATCGCGGCGCGCAGGGTGCGCCAGGTGCCGGTCAGGTTGACCCCGATCACGGTGTCCCACTGTTCGTCGGTGAGTTCCCAGACCCGGCCCCAGCCCAGCACCCCGGCGTTGGCCACCACGATGTCGAGACGGCCGAACTGCTCCACCCCGTCGGCCACCAGCTGACGCACGGTGGGGTCGTCACGAATGTCGCCGGCGCGGGCCAGGATCTTGCGGCCCTCGGCCTCCACCAGGCGGACGGTCTCACTGAGATCTTCGGGGGTGGCCGGCGGGTAGGTCACGGTGTCCGACACCGATGCGCAGATGTCGAGCGCGACGATGTCGGCGCCCTCGCGGGCCAGCCGCACCGCGTGTGCGCGCCCTTGTGCGCGGGCGGCGCCGGTAACGAATGCCACCCGTCCCTGCAGTGATCCTTCACGTCCCGACACGGCACGCCCCTTTCGCCGCATCACAGGCTAGCAGCGAAACTGAAACGTGTTCTAACTCGGTTCGTCGACGCGAACGGGTTCAGATCTCCGAGATGATCTGGGTCCGGCGGGCGTTGTATTCGTCGTCGGTCAAAGCGCCACTGGCGCGCAGTGTCTCGAGCTGTTGGAGCCGCTCGGCGATCGAGGTCTGCGGCGGTGTGGCGAGCGGCGCCGCTCCGGCGGGGGCCCCTTGCGCCGCGGGTGCCTGGGCGGCGGCGCGGCGCACCACCGCCTGGATCTGCTCGCGCAGCACCGGGTTCGACCGGATGTCGACCATCCGGTTGAGCGGAACGTTGTTGTCCTTGAGGATCTGCAGGATCTCCATCAGCGGCCCGGCTTGCCCGCTGAGGTCATAGGTCCTGTTGTCCTCGGCAACGGTGAATTGTGCGGGCACCAGGCCATTGACCAAAGCGCTTCGCTCCCAATCGATTTGGTATTCCTGCGTCGTGGGGTCAAGCAGTACCACGAGCTTTCGGGCGGTGAGGTTGCCCAACCTGGTGACGTTGGCGATGACCCGGTCTTGACTGTCGAACGCCGTGATCCCAGGTCCCTCGATGTGCAGATCTACCTTCACCAGCGGCTGGTCGTTGATCCGGGTTCCGGTCTCGGAGAGACCGACGATTTGAGCCAGCGCCAGTACCCCGTGCTGCTCCAGCAACGCCGATTTGGCCGCCGATTTCGCACCGTAGTTGGTCAGCGCGAGCGCGATGAGGACATCGGCCACGGTGATGAGTAGGCCGACGTAGAACATCCATTGCAGCAGGTTGCCCATGCCGAGGGTGAAGTAGACGACCAGAAAGATCGGCCCGACCAAACCACCGCATAGCAAAACGACCAACTGTGTCTTCAGATATCGCGCCAACACGTGTCTCTCCTCGCCTTGCCCGGAAGGTTCGTGTCAGATTAGCGCTGTCGCGGGCGCGGTATCCATAGCCGGCGTCCGGCCATCAGCCCAGGCCAGTCAGCGCGACGGCTTCGGTGGTGCGCCTTTGGGGGAGGTGGGCGGCGGCGCCATGGCCGGCCCGTTGGACACTGGCATCGCAGCGGGCAGCATCGTGGCCGACGACAGTTCCGCGGCCGCCACATCCGCCGGGGCGGCCGACGCGGTCGCCGGTCCGGTGACGTCGGCTGCTGCCGCTGCCGGGACCGCCGCCGCCGCTGCCGCCGGAGCCGCCGCCGCTGCATAAGGGGATGTTTCTGGGTGGGGCGCCGTTGCCGAATGTCCGGCCGGGGCCGCCGCCACCGTGGTGGTTGCGGCCATCGGTGTCACTGTCGCCGCTGCAGGCGCGGCCGCGGGCGCTGCCACGGCGGCCGGCGCCGCGGCAGCCGGCTGCACCGCCGCTGCCACCGGCACTCCGGATGCCACGCCACCCGCCTGCGCCGCGGCGCCGATGAACTGCTGACCGCTCATTGCCTGGCCGGACACGTTGGCCGCACCCGCCATCGCCTGCGGGGCGACCGCCAGCGGCTCGGCGTTGACGATCTCGGTGTCCGCATATTGCTGCGCCCCACCGCTCATGAGCTGCACAAACTGGTTATGGAACAGCGCCGCCTGAGCGCTGATCGCCTGATAAGCCGCCGCGTGCACGCCGAACAGCTGCGAGATGCTCGTCGACACGGCGTCGGCCCCGGCGGCCTGAACCGCCGACGTCGCGCCCGACGCCACCGAGTTGGCGTAGTTGATCGCCGAACCGATTTTTTCCAGGTCTGATGCGGCGGCCGCCACATACTCCGGCGTCGCGTTTACGAACGACATCCGAACCTCCCGGCCAGGCCGCGGCGGTCAAATTCCCCAACCGTCAATTTCAGACTGGACACCGCAAGATCTTACCGGAAATTCGCTGACCAGGTGTGCAGCTTTCACCCGCGCAGAAAGCACAAAGCCCGGACCGCCGCGATCGGCGAGTCCGGGCTTCGTGCTGTGGAACTAGTTGATGATCTTGACGACCCGGCCGGCGCCGACGGTGCGGCCACCCTCGCGGATCGCGAACCGCAGACCGTCGTCCATGGCGACGGGCTGGATCAGCTTCACCGAGATGTTGGTGTTGTCACCGGGCATCACCATTTCGGTGCCCTCCGGCAGCGTCACCACACCGGTCACGTCGGTGGTGCGGAAGTAGAACTGCGGACGGTAGTTGTTGAAGAACGGCGTGTGCCGGCCGCCCTCGTCCTTGGACAGGATGTAGACGCTGCCCTCGAACTCGGTGTGCGGCGTGGTGGTGCCGGGCTTGACCACAACCTGGCCGCGCTCGACGTCTTCCCGCTTGATACCGCGCAGCAGCAGCCCGACGTTGTCGCCGGCCTGGCCCTGGTCGAGCAGCTTGCGGAACATCTCCACACCGGTGACCGTGGTCTTGGTGCTGGTCGGCTTGATGCCGACGATTTCGACTTCCTCGTTCACGTTGATCACGCCGCGCTCGACACGTCCGGTGACCACGGTGCCACGACCGGTGATCGTGAAGACGTCCTCGACGGGCATCAGGAACGGCTTGTCGGTTTCGCGAACCGGGTCCGGAATCGACTCGTCGACGGCGTCCATCAAATCCTCGACGGACTTGACCCAGTCCGCGTCGCCCTCGAGCGCCTTGAGCGCCGAGACGCGGATGACCGGAGCCTCCTCGTCGAACTCCTGGGCGGCCAGCAGTTCGCGGACCTCGAGCTCGACGAGCTCGAGGAGCTCCTCATCGTCGACCATGTCGGCCTTGTTGAGGGCGACCAGGATGTAGGGCACGCCGACCTGACGCGCGAGCAGCACGTGCTCACGGGTCTGAGGCATCGGGCCGTCGGTCGCGGCAACCACCAAGATCGCGCCGTCCATCTGGGCCGCACCGGTGATCATGTTCTTGATGTAGTCGGCGTGACCCGGGGCGTCCACGTGGGCGTAGTGACGCTTCTCGGTCTGGTACTCCACGTGGGAGATGTTGATGGTGATACCGCGCTGACGCTCTTCGGGCGCGTTGTCGATCTGGTCGAAGGCGCGCGACTCGTTGAGGTTCGGATACTTGTCATGCAGGACTTTGGTGATCGCCGCGGTCAGTGTTGTCTTGCCGTGGTCAACGTGACCGATGGTCCCGATGTTGACGTGCGGCTTCGTCCGCTCGAACTTCGCCTTCGCCACTTCTGTGTCCTCCTGGACTGATTGGTGCTTTTGAAAAGCAGTGTTGATGTTGTTGTAAGTGCCGCGGTGGTAACCGGGCTAGGTTACTCCGAGCTGGTGTTCACTCGCCCGTCGCCTTCGCTTCCGACGATTGCTCGACTCCGTGCTCGTGAGTTGACACTCACTCGCCCGTCGCCTTCGCGATGATCTCCTTCGAGACGTTCGCCGGGACTTCGGCATACGAGTCGAACACCATGGAGTAGTTCGCCCGGCCTTGTGTCTTGGACCGCAGGTCGCCGACATAGCCGAACATCTCCGACAGCGGGACGTGCGCCCGAACGACGCGCGCACCAGCCCGCTCCTCCATGGCCTGAATCTGGCCACGGCGAGAGTTCAGGTCGCCGATCACGTCACCCATGTAGTCCTCGGGTGTGGTCACTTCGACCGCCATGATCGGCTCGAGGATCACCGGCTGGGCTTGCTGCGCAGCCTTTTTCAGCACTTGTGATCCTGCGATCTTGAACGCCATTTCCGAGGAGTCAACCTCGTGGTAGGCACCGTCGAGCAAGGTGACCTTCAGGTTCACCAGCGGGTAGCCGGCCAGCACGCCGTACTGCATCGCGTCCTGTGCACCGGCATCCACCGACGGGATGTACTCGCGGGGGATGCGACCACCGGTGACCTTGTTCTCGAACTCGTAGGTCGCGCCGTCCTCGCCGTGGAACGGCTCGAGGCTGATGAGCACCTTCGCGAACTGGCCCGAGCCACCGGTCTGCTTCTTGTGGGTGAACTCGACCTTCTCGACCGTCCGCTTGATGGTCTCCTTGTAGGCCACCTGCGGCTTGCCGACGTTGGCCTCGACCTTGAACTCGCGGCGCATCCGGTCGACCAGGATGTCCAGGTGCAGCTCGCCCATGCCACCGATCACGGTCTGGCCGGTCTCCGCGTCCTGGTGGACCTTGAAGGTCGGGTCCTCTTCGGCGAGCTTCTGGATCGACAGCGACAGCTTTTCCTGGTCGCTCTTCGTCTTGGGCTCGATGGCCACTTCGATCACCGGGTCGGGGAAGGTCATCGACTCCAGCACGATCTGGTCGTTCGGGTCGCTCAGGGTGTCACCCGTGGTGGTGTCCTTGAGGCCGATGACGGCGTAGATGTGCCCCGCCGACGCGGTCTCCACCGGGTTCTCCTTGTTGGAGTGCATCTGGAACAGCTTGCCCAGCCGCTCCTTCTTGCCCTTGGTGGCGTTGATGACCTGGCTACCGGAGTCGACCTTGCCCGAGTACACCCGGACGTAGGTCAGCTTGCCGAAGAACGGGTGCGTCGCGACCTTGAATGCCAGCGCGGAGAACGGCTCGTCGGTCGACGGCTTGCGGGTGATCTCGACATCTTCCTTGCCCGGCGCGTGGCCGACGGCCGGCGGCACGTCCAGCGGCGAGGGCAGGTAGTCGATGACGGCGTCCAGCATCGGCTGCACACCCTTGTTCTTGAATGCGCTGCCGCACAGCACCAGGTAGGCCTCGGAATTGATGGTGAGCTTGCGCAGCGCACCCTTGATCTCGGCGACGGTCAGCGCCTCGCCGCCGAGGTACTTCTCCAGCAGCGCCTCGTCGGTCTCGGCGACGGCCTCGAGCAGCTTGGTGCGGTACTCGTCGGCCTTCTCCTGCAGTTCCGCGGGGATGTCGATGGTCTCGTAGGTCTCGCCGAGCTTGGTCTCGCCCCGCCACACCTTGGCCTTCATCTCGACCAGGTCGACGACGCCCTCGAAGTCACCCTCGGAGCCGACGGGCAGCTGGATCGGAATGACGTTGGCGCCCAAGCGCTCTTCCATCGTGCGCACCGAGAAGTAAAAGTCGGCGCCGATCTTGTCCATCTTGTTGACGAAGCAGATCCGCGGCACGTCGTACTTGTCCGCCTGCCGCCACACCTGCTCGGACTGCGGTTCGACGCCCTCCTTGCCGTCGAACACGGCAACGGCGCCGTCGAGCACCCGCAGGCTGCGTTCCACCTCGACGGTGAAGTCGACGTGCCCAGGGGTGTCGATGATGTTGATCTGGTTGTCATTCCAGAAGCAGGTGGTGGCGGCGGAGGTGATGGTGATCCCGCGCTCTTGCTCCTGCTCCATCCAGTCCATGGTGGCCGCGCCGTCGTGGACCTCACCGATCTTGTAGCTGATACCGGTGTAGTAGAGGATGCGCTCCGTCGTCGTCGTCTTGCCGGCGTCGATGTGCGCCATGATGCCGATGTTGCGGACCTTGGTCAGGTCGGTCAGCACGTCCTTCTGTGCCACAGAAGTCTTCCCACTCTTTCGATTGCGTTGTTAGTTCGCTGTCGGTTTACGCCCGGCCGCACTGCCGAATGGCGCCCGTTCGGGCTCTACCAGCGATAGTGCGCAAAGGCGCGGTTGGCCTCGGCCATCTTGTGGGTGTCCTCACGCCGCTTGACGGAAGCCCCGAGGCCATTGCTGGCGTCCAGGATCTCGTTCGCCAGCCGCTCGATCATCGTCTTCTCCCGGCGCTGCCGCGAGAAGCTGACAAGCCAGCGCAGCGCCAGCGTGGTGGACCGGTCCGGACGCACTTCGACGGGCACCTGGTAGGTGGCACCACCAACGCGGCGGCTGCGCACCTCCAGGGCGGGCTTGACGTTATCGAGAGCGCGCTTGAGCGTGATCACCGGATCAGTACCGGTCTTATCGCGAGCTTGCTCGAGCGCACCATAAACAATGCGCTCAGCGACCGATTTCTTCCCCTGCAGCAGGACCTTGTTGACCAGCTGGGTCACCAGCTGCGATCCATAAACCGGGTCGTTGACCAGCGGACGCTTCGGCGCGGGCCCCTTGCGCGGCATTAGCTCTTCTCCTTCTTGGCGCCGTAACGACTGCGAGCCTGCTTGCGGTTCTTGACACCCTGGGTGTCCAGCGAACCGCGAATGATCTTGTAGCGCACACCGGGCAGGTCCTTCACACGACCACCGCGCACCAGCACCATCGAGTGCTCCTGCAGGTTGTGGCCCTCACCCGGGATGTAAGCGGTGACCTCGACCTGGCTCGTCAGCTTCACACGCGCGACCTTCCGAAGCGCCGAGTTCGGCTTCTTCGGGGTGGTGGTGTACACGCGGGTGCATACGCCACGGCGCTGCGGGCTGCCCTTCAGGGCCGCGGTCTTGACCTTGGCGACCTTGTCGCGGCGACCCTTGCGGACCAGCTGCTGAATGGTTGGCATCTACCGGCTTTCTATGTTCGAAGTCTTCTTGCTGCTGTTAAGTCTCTGTACTGCAGTTTTTCCCCGCCGCACTACCCCGCGGCCGGGTGTGTCGCACCCGCTCAGCACCGGATCTCATCCGATGCGTGGTGGACATGCGAATTAGCCCGGCATCCACTTCCTTACGTCAGGCGCCGTAAGCCGCCAGGCACGAGCCACCACAATACCCGCCGCTGGTCGGGCAGGTCAAAGCGGCCGCTGGACGCAACCGCTCAGCTCAGCGCGCGCGCGGGGTGGGCCGCTATTTCGGCGCGGCGCCGCCCGGCGCGGTGCGTCTGTCCAGGCCCGTTGCCAGCCGCAACACCATCTCGGTGAACAGCGCATCGGTGTCGATGTCGTCCATCACACCGGTCATTTCCAGTAAGACGAACCCGTGCAGCGCGGACCAGAATTCGAGCGCGGCGAAAAACGCCTCCTCGCCGTCGAGCCCGTAAGAGGACAGCACCGCGATCACCGGCGCGGCCGCACCCCGGGTTGCCGCGGTGTATTCGGGGTCATCGCCGCCCAGCGGCATCCGGGTGAAGGCCGAGTAGCGCCCGGGGTGATGATGGGCATAGCTGCGGTAAGCACCCGCCATGACCAGCACCGCGTCATCGCGGGCCCGCCCCTCCCCGACCCGGTTCAGCATCGTGATGATGTCGTCGATGACCCGGATACGAACGGCGCGACGCAGGTCCTCCAGGCTGTCCACGTGGTTGTAGAGCGACGGCCCCTTGGTGCCCAACTGTGTCGCCAGCGCGTTGATGGTCAGCGAGTCCCAGCCCTCGCGGTCCAGGAACGTCAATGCGCCATCGACGATGCCGTCACGACTCAGCTTTCCCGGCCGGGAACCGGACCTGCCGCCACGTTGGCGCCCTGTCGCCGCCGGCTGTTCCGGATGAACTGCCATGGCGATCGCCCTTCGATTGCGGTGAATAGCTGAAGGTCAACTAATGACTCTAGTTGACAGAGTCGCCAATCTACTCGGACGTAACCAGAGCGGGTCGCAGTTGGCCGCGAGGAAAAATATTTGCCATCGTGCAGGCGAATACACGTAGGCTCAGTCCAGCAGATACCCGCCGACACGAAGGGGGCCGCGGTGCACCGGAGAACTGTCGCCGGGTCGCTTGCAACCTGTGTCATCGCGATTGCGGCCACGCCCGCCGCGCCGCCGCCGGCCGCGCAAGCCAAGAACGGTGACACGCACATCATCGGGCAGAACACCACCCAAACCCTGGATTGCAATGACGGGACCCTGATCGTCAACGGCAGCGGGAATTCGATTAACGCGCTTGGCAACTGCTGGGCGGTGACGGTGATGGGCTCGGGCAACACGATCATCGCGGATTCGGTCACGCACGACATCACGGTGTACGGCTATGACCAGACCGTCTTCTTTCACAACGGCTCGCCGATCCTCTGGGACCGCGGCCGGGAGCTGGGAATGGTAAACCGGCTACAGCAGGTGCCCGCCTGAGCCACCGCGACCGCCGTTGGAGTACCGAGGAGGGGAACATTGCGCGTCCACATCACTGACCGATCGCCGCGGCTTGCGGTGCTCGCGCTGGCGCCGGCCGTCGCGGCAATAGTGCTGTCCGGTTGCAGTTCGACCGCCAACCCGCCCGGAAACCCCAGCTCGACGACGAAGAGCAGCACGACCACCACGACCACCGGCGCGGCCGCGCCGACGACGTCGGGTAGCGAAAGCACCACGGCGTCCGTCGAAATCGGGAACACGCTGAACTACGGCTCGATGGGGACGACGGCCACGCTTGACTGCGCCACCGGCAAATCCCTGAATGTCGCCGGTTCCAACAACACCCTGACCGTCACCGGCAGCTGCGTGACGGTGAATGTCGGCGGCACCAAAAACAAGATCACCATCGACAAGGTCGACACCCGCATCACCGTGCTGGGGCTCGACAACACGATCACTTACAAGGATGGTGAACCGAAGGTCGACAACCTCGGCTCGGGCAACACCATCAACAAGGCGAGCTGACCGGCTAGCTGGCCGGCGCCCCGTGCCGTCCGGCGCCGGCCGCGAACCGCCCGGCGCCCTCGTTGGCTTCCGCGGCAACTTCGGCGATGCTGGCGAATTCCTGGTCGATTGCCTGCGATTCCGACAGGCCCCACTGCCGTAGCGCCGAAAGCCGGTCCGCTCGTAGGCACTGCTGGGGCAGCGCGGCCAATTCTGCGGCCAAGTCCTCGGCGGCCTGTCGCGATTCGCCTTTGGGGACAACGCGATTGGCCAATCCCATCGCGAGCGCTTCGTCGGCTTTGACACCGCGGCCGGTGAGGATCATGTCCATCGCCCGGCTGTGTCCGATCAGGCGCGGCAGCCGCACGGTGCCACCGTCGATCAGCGGGACTCCCCAGCGGCGACAGAACACCCCGAACACGGCATCGTCCTCGGCCACCCGCATGTCGCACCACAGAGCCAGCTCCAGGCCCCCCGCGACGGCGTAGCCACTCACCGCGGCAATCACGGGTTTGGACAACACCATTCGCGACGGGCCCATCGGGCCGGGACCGGTCGTGTGGATCGAGTTGGCCTCTGACGTACCGAACGCCTTCAAATCGGCTCCCGCACAAAAGGTTCCGCCGTCACCCCACAGCACGGCCACTGACGCGGAATCATCGCGGTCGAATTCGTCGAATGCCTCGTACAACGCCGCGGCCGTCGGGCCGTTCACGGCGTTACGCGCGGCCGGCCGGTTCAGGATCACCGTCGTCACCGCGCCCTTACGCTCCACTCGTACCGGATCAGTCATCTCGCCTCCAGAAGTTGAGTTGCATCGCGCCGCTGCAGCAGTTCGGTCGCGAAGTCGTGGTAGGCGCTGCGCAGCCGCGCGCCCGGCCAATCGTCGGGCAGCAGTTCGGCCGGCAGCATCGGGTCGGTGAGTAGGTGCCGCACGATCGCCGCGGCCACCACAAACCGTCCGGGAATGTCGCGCGCCGCGGCCATTTCGTCGACCAAGCGCTGCCCGGCCTGCGCCCATGCGGGCAGGTCCCACAGTTCGGCGACCAGCTGCTCGGGTGCGTCGTCGCGAGCCTTGAGCACCCGGACCCGGTCGGCAACGTCGGGCTCCAAGTCGAGGTCGAGGTTGTCCGGGCGCATCCAGACGCCCTCGCGCAGTTCACCGAAACGCTTGCGGTACATGCTGGCTCGCAGCGCGGCCCGGGTGCGGGCATCGGTGCCCACGCTGGTGACGATCACGACGTGCCAGTCTGCGTGCCAGGCCCGGGTTTGCGGCCGCATCGCCTCGTCCTGGCGCGCCTGGCGAGCCAGCAACCGATCCGAGAGCCGGTACCCGTCGGCGGAGCGAATCAGGTCGCCGGCACCGACCATGCGGGTCAGCGCGACCCGCAGCGTCGTTTCCTTGATCCCGAAATCGGCTGTCAGCCTGATTAAGTCGCTCGCGGTTGCCCAGGCGGGGTGTGCACCGAGCAGCACACTCAGCACCACGGACCGCGCCGTCATGTTCGGCATGGCTACACTTCGGAGGCGCGACGGCCGTAGTCACCGAACGGCTCGTCGCGATGCCGCACCGCTTCGCGGAAGCCGTGCTCGACGGAGTCGGCGACGAAGTCATGTCCCTCTTGGGTGTGCCGGGCGACACCGTCGAACACCGTGCTGACCATCCGGCTGGTGGCCACTCCCTGCTGCAGCAGAGCGGAATTCAGCGCGAGTTTGACCATGATCAGCTGATTGACCGGAACCGCCGCGATGCGCTGGACCAACCGTTCGGTGCGCTCGTCGAGATCTTTCGGGTCCGGCGCCTCGACCGCCAGTCCCCACTGGGCGGCCTGTGCGCCGGTGATTGAATCACCGGTGAACAGAAGACGTTTGGCGCGCTGGTCGCCGAGCCGGTGGGCCCACAGGCCCGCCGCAGGCACACCCCACACGCGCGTCGGCGGGTAACCGATCTTGGCGTCGGCGGCGGCGATCACCTGGTCGGCATGCAGCGCGATATCGGTGCCGCCCGCCACACAGTAACCATGGATCTTGACCACCGTCGGCTTGTCGGCGTGCATCAGGCTGGAGAACCCGCGCACGAACCTGCTCATCATCTGGTAATCGATCATCGGGTCCCACGGCCTATCCGGCATGTGGTTGATGCCCTGGGTCTTACCGTCCAGCACGGTGCCCTCGTAGGCACCGGTGCCACCGGCCGAGCCGGTGCGGTCGGCGTAGGCGGACAAGTCGAAGCCCGCGCAAAAGCCTTCTCCGCGACCGGATACCAGAATCACGTGCACGTTGGGATCGAGATCGGCCCGCTCGACCAACGCCGAGAGCTCCAGCGGGGTGTCCGCGACGATCGCGTTGCCCTTTTCCGGCCGATTGAAGGTGATCCGCGCAACCCGGTCGGTGACCTCGTAGGTCATCGTTTTCAGGTTGTCGAAATCGACCGGCCTGATGGCATGAGTCATGCGCGCCGCTCCTCTCCCCCGCAAGCGGGAGCTGCCCCCACATCGCTACGCTCAGCATGGTTGCCGGCGCGAGTCATGTTGTGGCTCAGCCCTTCACCAGGGCCCGTTCCAGGATGGGTGCCAGATCGAGCCCGGTCGGCATGGTTCCGAACGCGCCGCCCCACGCACCGCCGAGCCGGGTCGCCAAGAATGCCTCGGCGACGGCGGGGTGACCGTGACGCACCAGCAGCGAGCCCTGCAGGGCCAGACAGATGTCCTCGGCGACCTTGCGGGCGCGGTACTGGATGGTCTCCAGATCGCTCAGGTCTTGGCGCAGCCGTTCGACGTGGCTGCCCAGCCGCGGATCCTGGCTCGTGCTCTCGTTCAGCTCGGCGAACAACACCTCGACACATTCGGGCCGAGTTGCCATGGCGCGCAAGGTGTCCAGCGCGCTGACGTTGCCTGAGCCTTCCCAGATGCCCATCAGCGGCGCCTCGCGGTACAGGCGCGGCATGCCCGACTCTTCGACATAGCCGTTGCCGCCCAGGCATTCCAGCGCTTCGGCGGCGTGCGGGGTGGAACGCTTGCAAACCCAGTACTTGCTGGCCGCCAGGCCGATCCGGCGCAGCAGCGCTTCCTTCTCGTCGCCGCGCAGCGCGTTGTCGGTGGCACCGGCCATCCGCATCGCGACAATTGTGGCGGCCTCGGCCTCCACGGCCAGGTCGGCCAGCACGTTGCGCATCAGCGGCTGGTCAATCAGGTAGGCGCCGAACGCTTTCCGGTGCTGGGCGTGATGGATGGCGCGGGTCAGCCCGGTACGCATGCTGGTGGCACTGCCCAGGGTGCAGTCCAGGCGGGTCAGGTTGACCATCTCGATGATGGTCGGCACGCCGCGGCCCTCCTCGCCGACCAGCCAGGCGGTGGCGCCGTCGTATTCCACTTCGCTCGAGGCGTTGGCGTGGTTGCCGAGCTTGTCCTTGAGGCGTTGCAAGAACATCCGGTTGCGGGTGCCGTCGGGCAGGATGCGCGGCAGCACGAAGCACGACAGACCGCCGGGTGCCTGCGCGAGGACCAGGAAGATGTCACACATCGGCGCCGAGGTGAACCATTTGTGACCGACCAGGCTGTAGGTGCCGTCCCCGTTGGGGGTCGCCTGGGTGGTCCCGGCGCGCACGTCGGAGCCGCCCTGCTTCTCGGTCATCGACATCCCCGCGGTGATGCCGGCCTTCGTGGTGGCCAGCTTGAGCTCCGGGTCGTACTCGCGACTGGTCAGCAGCGGCTCGTAAACGGCTGCCAGCTCGGGGTTGTAGCGCAGCGCCGGAACGACGGCATACGTCATCGAGATCGGGCAGACGTGGCCCGGCTCGACGTTCCACGCCGAAGTCTTGGCGGCGCGCACCACATGCGCGCCCGGGCGGTCGTCGGCCCACGGCGCCGCGTGCATGCCGTGCGCGATCGCCGCACGCATCAACTCGTGGTAGGCCGGGTCGAACTCGACCTCGTCGACACGGTGCCCGGTGCGGTCGTGGGTGTGCAGGATGGGTTGATTGCGGTCGGCGAGCTCACCCCAGCGCTGGGCCTCGTGACTGGCCGACAACGCCCCGACCGCGTGCACCTCGTCCATGCCCCACTGGCCGCCCTCGCGGATCAGGGCCTCGACGAGCATCGGCGATGTCGCGGGGTTGTAGTTCTCCAGCGGCGGAACCTGGTTGGTGACGACATGCGTGTCTGGCATGCCACTCATATTACATTTTTCCAACAACCGCACAAGAGGTGTAATACCACCGAACCGGCTCAACCGGTGGTCTTGTCTCGCAGGAACGCAATGTCGTCCTTGCGGCCCTCGTCGGAGGTTTCACAGATCACCGGCGCGCCCGCGGCTTTGACCGCCGCGACCAGCAGGTCGGGATCGATAAGGCCGGTGCCCAGATTGGCGTGGCGGTCCCGGCCCGAGCCGGCCTCGTCCTTGGAGTCGTTGCAGTGCACCAGATCGATCCGGCCGGTGATCGCCTTGATGCGCTCGACGGCGCCCACCAACGCTTCACCGGCCGCCCAGGTGTGGCAGGTGTCGAGGCAGAAGCCAATTCCGCTGTCGCCGATGACATCCCACAGCCTGGCGATGGTGTCGAAGTGGCGGGCCATCGCGTGGTCGCCGCCCGCGGTGTTTTCCAGATACACCGGCACGGTGGATTCCAGCTGATCGAGCGCCTTGCGCCAGCGCACGAAACCCTCGGCGAGGTCGTTGTCGTCGGCGACATGGCCACCGTGCACGATGACCGCCGCCGCGCCGATGTCGGCGGCCGCGTCGCAGGTCTGCTGCAGGATTTTGCGCGACGGGATCCGTACCTTGTTGTTGGCCGACGCGACGTTGATCAGGTAGGGCGCGTGCACGTAGATCGGCAGCGCCGCGGCCTTCAGCACGGCGGCGTCCTCGCGGGGCTTGGGCGCCTTCCAGCTCTGCGGGTCGCCGAGGAATATCTGTACAACGTCAGCGCCCTCGGCCTCCGCTGCGGCCAGCGGGTCTTGCGGACTGACGTGCGAACCGATCAGCACGTCGGCCAGTCTACGGTTCCGGGCCCGGCCGCCGGGAATTGCGCTGGACCACGCGGCCCGAACGTGAGATCGTCTGAGCAAACACGGATGCTCGACCGATTCGGCGGTGGATTCGATTGCCTGGCACGCAACAGCTCGACGAATCCGGACTCATCCGCAATCCCCGTCGCATCGCGAATTTCGAGATGGGAAGTGCAGACAGCTACGGGCCGGCCGGGCTGCCGGGGCATCGCGCCTGCCCGCCGGACGCGATCGTTGCCGACCGCGTCGTGCTTGGGTTCAGTTCCCTTCCGGCAGAAACGCTTTCGAAGCTGTTCAAGCTGGCGATCGCACAACCGGCGGAGCCGGCATGATGCCGGCGGACGCGGACGCCACGCTGGATCTGCTGCTTCCTGCCCGCATTCGCGAACTCATCGAACGCAATTACTACTCGAAGGTGAACGCGAGCCTGACCCTCGAAGAGGTGGCCAAGGATCCGACCTTTCTGGAGGATCCGATCAGCCACCTCGCGCTGTTCACCGATCACGGCGTGATGCATATGCGTGACGTCGCACGTCGCATCGTCGACATGATCGCGAACGTGTCGGGGGTCAAGATCGCCGAGCGGCCGCAACGCCGCCTGGACTTCATGACGAGCTACGGCTGTCTACTCGCCTACGTCCACGACATCGGGATGTCAGACCTGAATCCCTTTGGCCGAGCGGTCCACGCGGAGTTCGGCGGCCATGAGCCTTTTGGCGGGGCCTTCGACGAGATCGTCGACATCCTATGGGAGGAGAACGTCGGGAACCTGGCCTGGCGGGTGTTGCGCCTGACCACCGCCGGTGTATTCGACGGCCCCCCGCAACGGATCCTGCGTGAACTGGCGTCGCTGGGCTATGCGCACAGCAAGAGCGCCGTGCCCGCCGCGGTGCTCAACGACACCACGGCACTGCGCGACACGATGCTGCATATCCTGAGCCATCCGCTGGAGGCGTTGTACCACGCGAAGCAGCTGACGAAGAGCCACGGCGACGACCGGGGTGCTCATCACGAGACCGCGCTGCAGCGCGCGGCGGCCCCCGAGTCACTGGACGAGCACCGGGTGCAGCTGCTGTCTCGCCATTACGACGACTTCGAGAACACAGCCTTTGCCTGGCTGGAAGTCGTTGCGCCGCAAGCCCAGGAGTTTGTCGCCGACGTCGTGGACACCATCCGCTGCCTGCGCTGCGCGGATGCCCTGCGACAGCGCGGCACCCATCTGAGGACCTCGGGCAACTACCAGATTTTCATCGATCAGCGCACCGCGAACGCCATCTACGCCCTGCACGACCGGGAGGGGCGAACCTACCTGCTCGAAGGCGACAATCCGATCAATGCCGGCGAGGCCAACCTCGAGGTCTCCGAAGTCACCCACGAAGGCGACCTGCGTTTCGCCTTCTTCCGGGGCAGCTTCGGATCGGAGGAGGCGGTGCGCCGCGCGGCGCACAACGCGTCGGTCATCGTCGACGACATCCAGGCCGACGTCGTCGAGAGCTTCATCGGCAGCACCGGCGAAAACGGCGGTCGGCGCACGTCGGTTTTACTCGAACACACCGAGGACAATCCCGAATTCGCACCGCTGGTAGCCGATTTGCTGATCGCCCGGGTTCCGTCGCTGACCGATCGCGTCGTCTGCGTGCCGGCCCTGCGCAACGCTCCCGAACCGGAGCGGCGGCGCTTCCTGGCGGCCAGCGCCGTCGACTGGGACCTTGCGGAGCGCACGGCGTTCCTGCGCAACGTCGCGAGCCGCGGCTACCGCACCGACCACATCGATCCCGAACTCGGCTTCAAAAGCACACGCCTGAGCCACCTTTCGCGCGGCGAATGCCTGACCGAAGTCGGCGCGCGGGCGAGCTTCGTGTATATCCCGCTGTCGTCCGGTCTGCGCGGCCGGCCGTCGGGCGGCTACGACTACTTTCGCGTCCATCCCTGGGAACCGCTGGGCGCCACCGGCGTCATCCGGGGCGACTTCCGAAACGCCACGGTCGTCGCGGAGGACGAGGTGGATGTGCTGATCCTGCCGAAGGACGTCTACCTTCGGCACTGGCACCGCAATTACACGCCGGCGGAGTTCTGCGAGCTGATCCGCGGCCTCGGGCAAGCGAATTCGCGAGCGTGAAACCTACCGTTCGCCGTCCAGCGTGAAACCAACTTCACGCTCGGCGGCCGATTGACCTCCGGTGCAACGAAAAAGCCCCGGGCCTTTTTGATTGGGCCCGGGGCTTTTTCGTTTGTTGACTAGATCCGATCGTCCGACTCCTCAGCGGCGAACTAGCGGTAGTCGCTGTAGCCGTAGTCGTCCAGCGGAACCGCGGCACCAGTGGCCTGACCGAAGTCCGGGCTGTAGTACTGATCCTCGTAGGACGGGATCGTGTACGCCGCAGCACGGGCTTCCTCGGTCGGCTGAACCTGGATGTTGCGGTACCGGTTGATTCCGGTCCCGGCCGGGATCAGCTTTCCGATGATCACGTTCTCCTTCAGACCGTTGAGCTTGTCGCTGCGGCAGTTGATCGCCGCATCGGTCAGCACTCGCGTGGTCTCCTGGAACGACGCCGCACTCAGCCACGAGTCGGTGGCCAGGCTCGCCTTCGTGATACCCATCAGCACCGGACGTCCGGCCGCGGGCTCGCCGCCCTCGGCGACGACTCTGCGGTTCTCCGCCTCGAACTCCGCACGGTCGATCAGCGAACCCGGCAGGAACTCGGTCGCGCCGGAGTCGATGATGGTGACGCGGCGCAGCATCTGGCGAACGATCACCTCGATGTGCTTGTCGTGGATCGACACACCCTGGGCGCGGTAGACCTCCTGGACCTCGCGGACCAGGTGGATCTGCACCTCGCGGGGGCCTTGCACGCGCAGCACCTCGTGCGGGTCGGCCGAGCCTTCCATCAGCTGCTGGCCCACCTCGACGTGGTCGCCGTCGGAAAGCACTCGCTCGGAACCGTCCTCGTGCTTGAACACACGCAGCCGCTGCCGCTTGGAGAGCTTGTCGTAGACGACTTCCTCGCCGCCATCGTCGGGGACGATGGTGATCTTGTAGAAGCGCTCGCCGTCCTCGAGCTGAACCCGCCCGGTGACGTCGGCGATCGGCGCCTTACCTCGCGGCACCCGGGCCTCGAACAGCTCCTGCACACGCGGCAGACCGCCGGTGATGTCCTCACCGACACCACCCTGGTGGAAGGTACGCATGGTCAGCTGGGTACCGGGCTCACCGATGGACTGCGCGGCGACGATACCGACGGCCTCGCCGATGTCGACGAGCTTGCCGGTCGCCATCGAACGCCCGTAGCAGGTCGCACACACACCGGTACCGGTGGTGCACGTCAGCACCGAACGCACCTTGATCTGCGTGATGCCCGCAGCCAGCAGGGCCTCGATCGACGGGTCACCCAGGTCCTCGCCACGCGCGACGACGACGTTTCCGGCCTCGTCGACCGCGTCGGCGCCCAAAGTCCGTGCGTACGCCGAGGTTTCGATGTACGGGTCACGGATCAGGGTGCCGTCGGGCTGACGCTCGGCCAGCTCGACGATGATGCCGCGCTCGGTCTCGCAGTCGTGCTCGCGGACGATGACGTCCTGGCTCACGTCCACCAGACGACGAGTCAGGTAACCCGAGTCGGCGGTACGCAACGCGGTGTCGGCCAAGCCCTTTCGAGCGCCGTGCGTGTTGATGAAGTACTCCAGCACGGTCAGGCCCTCGCGGAACGACGACTTGACCGGACGCGGGATGAACTCACCCTTCGGGTTGGTCACCAGGCCCTTCATGCCGGCCAGCGTTCGGGTCTGGGTGAAGTTACCCGTGGCACCCGAGTCGACGATCGTGATGATCGGGTTGTCGGCCGGGTAGTGCTCACGCAGCGCCTTACCGACCTCGTCGGTGGCTTCCTTCCAGATCTCCACCAGCGCTTCGTTGCGCTCGTCGTGGTTCAAAGCACCACGCTGGAACTGCTTTTCGACCTTGTCGGCCCGGTCCTCGTAGTGGTCGAGGATCTCCTTCTTACGCGGCGGAACCAACACGTCGGCCATCGAGACCGTGACGCCGCTTCGGGTCGCCCAGTAGAAGCCGGCGTCCTTGAGCTTGTCGACGGTCTGCGCGACCACGATCATCGGGTAGCGCTCGGCCAGGTCGTTGATGATGGCAGCCTGCACCTTCTTGTGCATCTGCTTGTTCACGAACGGGTAGCCCAGCGGCAGCAGCTCGTTGAACAGCACCCGGCCCAGGGTCGTCTCGGCCAGCCACGCATCGCCTGGCCGCCAACCGTTCTGGCCGAACAGCTCGACCTCGATCTCGGCCGGCGGACGCAGCTGCGTCAACCGCACCTTGATCTGGGCCCGCACCGAGAGCAGACCACGGTCGGACGCCATGATCGCCTCGGCCGGCGAGGAGTACACACCCTGCTCCGGCTGATCATCGGCGGCCGCGCGGTATTCACCCTCGGCCCCGGCCACCTCGGTGGTCAGGTAGTACAGCCCGGTCACCATGTCGAGTCGCGGCATGGCCAGCGGGCGGCCGGACGCGGGCGACAGGATGTTGTTGCTCGACAGCATCAGGATGCGAGCCTCGGCCTGCGCCTCGGCGCTCAGCGGCAGGTGCACGGCCATCTGGTCACCGTCGAAGTCGGCGTTGAACGCCTCACAGACCAGCGGGTGCAGCTGAATGGCCTTGCCCTCCACCAGCATTGGCTCGAAAGCCTGAATGCCGAGTCGGTGCAGGGTCGGCGCACGGTTCAGCAGCACCGGGTGCTCGGCGATGACCTCTTCGAGCACGTCCCACACCTGGGGACGCTGGCGCTCGACCATGCGCTTGGCACTCTTGATGTTCTGCGCGTGGTTGAGGTCGACCAGCCGCTTCATCACGAACGGCTTGAACAGCTCCAGCGCCATCAGCTTGGGCAGACCGCACTGGTGCAGCTTGAGCTGGGGACCGACCACGATGACCGAACGGCCCGAGTAGTCGACACGCTTACCGAGCAGGTTCTGACGGAACCGGCCCTGCTTACCCTTGAGCAGATCCGACAGCGACTTGAGCGGACGGTTACCCGGCCCGGTGACCGGGCGGCCGCGGCGGCCGTTGTCGAACAGCGCGTCCACCGACTCCTGCAGCATCCGCTTCTCGTTGTTGACGATGATCTCGGGCGCACCGAGGTCGATCAGCCTCTTGAGGCGGTTGTTGCGGTTGATCACGCGGCGGTACAGATCGTTCAGGTCGGACGTGGCGAACCGGCCACCGTCGAGCTGAACCATCGGGCGCAGCTCCGGTGGGATCACCGGAACCGCGTCGAGCACCATGCCCATCGGCGAGTTGCCCGACTGCTGGAAGGCCGCGACGACCTTCAGACGCTTCAAGGCGCGAAGCTTCTTCTGCCCCTTGCCGTTTCGGATGACGTCACGCAGGATGTCGGCCTCGGCGTCGATGTCGAAGTTCTCGATCAGCTTCTGGATCGACTCCGCACCCATCGCTCCGGTGAAGTACTCGCCGTAACGGTCGACGAGCTCGCGGTAGAGGTTCTCGTCGACGATCAGCTGCTTGGGAGCCAGCTTGGTGAACGTCGTCCAGATGTCCTCCAGCCGGTCCAGCTCACGCTGGGCCCGGTCGCGCAGCTGGCGCATCTCACGCTCGCCACCATCCCGAACCTTGCGCCGCGCATCGGCTTTCGCGCCCTCGGCCTCCAGTTCGGCCAGGTCGGCCTCCAGCTTCTGCGCACGGGCCTCCAGGTCGGCGTCGCGCTGGTCCTCAACGGCCTTGCGCTCCACCACCATTTCGGCCTCGAGGGTCGAGAGCTCGTTGTGGCGCATCTCGTCGTCGACCGCGGTGATCACGTAAGCGGCGAAGTAGATGATCTTCTCGAGATCCTTCGGCGCCAGGTCGAGCAGGTAGCCCAACCGGCTCGGCACACCCTTGAAGTACCAGATGTGCGTGACGGGCGCGGCCAGCTCGATGTGGCCCATCCGCTCACGACGCACCTTGGCGCGAGTTACCTCGACGCCACAGCGCTCACAGATGATGCCCTTGAAGCGGACACGCTTGTACTTGCCGCAGTAGCACTCCCAGTCGCGAGTCGGTCCGAAGATCTTCTCGCAGAACAGGCCGTCCTTCTCGGGCTTCAGCGTGCGGTAGTTGATCGTCTCCGGCTTCTTGACCTCGCCGTAAGACCATTGCCTGATGTCTTCCGCGGTGGCCAGGCCAATACGGAGTTCATCGAAGAAGTTGACGTCGAGCACGTAACTCCCTTTCCCCTTGCGGGTTTAGTAGCTATTAGGCCAAATCCTCAACGGACGCAGATTCGTTGCGGGACAAGTTGATTCCCAGGTTCGCGGCAGCGCGCTCCAGGTCCTCGTCCTCACCCTCACGCAGTTCGATCGCCGCACCATCCGACGACAGAACCTCAACGTTGAGGCACAGCGACTGCAGTTCCTTGAGCAACACCTTGAACGACTCGGGGATACCCGGCTCGGGGATGTTCTCGCCCTTGACGATCGCCTCGTACACCTTGACCCGCCCGACGGTGTCGTCGGACTTGATGGTCAACAGCTCCTGCAGCGTGTACGCGGCACCGTAGGCCTGCATGGCCCAGCACTCCATCTCACCGAATCGCTGCCCACCGAACTGCGCCTTACCACCCAACGGCTGCTGGGTGATCATCGAGTACGGACCGGTAGACCGGGCGTGGATCTTGTCGTCCACCAGGTGGTGCAGCTTCATGATGTACATGTAGCCAACGGTCACCGGGTACGGGAACGGCTCCCCACTGCGGCCATCGAACAGCCTCGCCTTGCCGTCTGCGTTCACCATGACGTCGCCGTCGCGGTTGGGCAGCGTGCAGGACAGCAGCCCCTGCAGCTCCTCCTCCTTGGCACCGTCGAACACCGGAGTCGACACCGTCTGGTCGGGCTGCGCGTGCCGCAGGCCTTCCGGCAGGTTCGCCGCCCATTCGGGGGAACCCTCGATGTTCCAGCCCGCCTTGGCAACCCACCCGAGGTGGGTCTCCAGGATCTGGCCGATGTTCATCCGTCGCGGCACACCGTGGGTGTTCAGGATGATGTCCACGGGGGTGCCGTCCGGCATGAACGGCATGTCTTCGACGGGCAGGATCTTGCCGATGACGCCCTTGTTGCCGTGGCGTCCGGCGAGCTTGTCACCGTCGGAGATCTTGCGCTTCTGGGCCACGTAGACGCGGACCAGCTCGTTGACACCGGCGGGCAGTTCGTCGTCGTCCTCGCGCGAGAACACCCGAATGCCGATCACCTTGCCGGACTCACCGTGCGGCACCTTCAGCGAGGTGTCGCGGACCTCGCGGGCCTTCTCACCGAAGATCGCCCGCAGCAGCCGCTCTTCCGGCGTCAGCTCGGTCTCACCCTTCGGGGTGACCTTGCCGACCAGGATGTCGCCGTCACGAACCTCGGCACCGATCCGCACGATGCCGCGCTCGTCCAAGTCGGCGAGCACCTCGTCGGAGACGTTCGGGATGTCCCGGGTGATCTCCTCGGCGCCCAGCTTGGTGTCGCGGGCATCGATCTCGTGCTCCTCGATGTGGATCGAGGTGAGCACGTCCTCCTCAACCAGGCGGTTGGAGAGGATGATCGCGTCCTCGTAGTTGTGGCCTTCCCACGGCATGACCGCCACCAGCAGGTTCTTGCCGAGCGCCATCTCACCGTTCTCGGTGCACGGACCGTCGGCGATCACCTGGCCGGCCTCGACGCGGTCTCCCGCGTCGACGATCGGCGACTGGTTGGCGCAGGTGCCGTGGTTGGACCGGGCGAACTTGCGCATCCGGTAGGTGTGCCGGGTGCCGTCGTCGGCCATCACGGTGATGTAGTCGGCGGACACCTCCTCGATGACGCCGGCCTTCTCGGCCACCACCACGTCGCCGGCGTCGATCGCGGCGCGCAGCTCCATACCGGTACCGACCAGCGGCGCCTCACTGCGCACCAGCGGAACCGCCTGGCGCTGCATGTTGGCACCCATCAGGGCACGGTTGGCGTCGTCGTGCTCGAGGAACGGAATCATGGCCGTGGCCACCGACACCATCTGGCGCGGCGACACGTCCATGTAGTCGACCTCGGACGAGGGCACGTACTCGACCTCGCCCGCCTTTCGGCGAACCAGAACGCGCGACTCCTCGAAGCGGCCGTCGGCGTCGATCGGCGAGTTGGCCTGCGCCACGACGTGGCGGTCCTCCTCGTCGGCGGTCAGGTAGTCGATCTGGTCACTGACCACACCGTCGACCACCTTGCGGTACGGCGTCTCGATGAACCCGAACGGGTTGACGCGCGCGTACACCGACAGCGACCCGATCAGACCGATGTTCGGCCCCTCAGGGGTCTCGATCGGACACATCCGGCCGTAGTGCGACGGGTGCACGTCACGAACCTCGAGGCCCGCGCGCTCACGCGACAGACCGCCCGGCCCGAGCGCCGACAGGCGGCGCTTGTGGGTGAGGCCGGACAGCGGGTTGTTCTGGTCCATGAACTGGGACAGCTGGCTGGTGCCGAAGAACTCCTTGATCGCGGCGACGACCGGCCGGATGTTGATCAGGGTCTGCGGCGTGATGGCCTCGACGTCCTGCGTGGTCATCCGCTCGCGGACGACCCGCTCCATCCGGGACATACCGACCCGGATCTGGTTCTGGATCAGCTCACCGACGGTGCGCAGACGACGGTTGCCGAAGTGGTCGATGTCGTCGGTCTCCACCGGAACCTCGGTGCCGCCGGGAACCGTCATGCTCGGCTGGCCCTCGTGCAGGCGCACCAGGTACTCGATGGTGGCGACGACGTCCTCTTCGGTCAGCGTCGACGACGTGATCGGCTGGCCGGCGTTGAGCCCAAGCTTCTTGTTGACCTTGTAGCGGCCGACGCGGGCCAGGTCGTAGCGCTTCTCCTTGAAGAACAGGTTCTCCAGCAGGGTCTGCGCGGACTCCTTGGTCGGCGGCTCGCCCGGACGCAGCTTGCGGTAGATGTCCAGCAGCGCCTCGTCGGTGCCGGCGGTGTTGTCCTTCTCCAGCGTCGACATCATGATCTCGGAGAAGCCGAACCGCTCGTGAATCTGCTCGTTGGTCCAGCCGAGCGCCTTGAGCAGCACGGTGACCGGCTGGCGACGCTTGCGGTCGATGCGCACACCGACGGTGTCGCGCTTGTCGACGTCGAACTCCAGCCACGCACCGCGGCTCGGGATCACCTTGACGCTGTGCAGCAGCTTCTCGGTCGACTTGTCGATCGACTCGTCGAAGTACACACCGGGCGACCGGACCAGCTGGCTGACCACGACACGCTCGGTCCCGTTGATGATGAAGGTGCCTTTTTCGGTCATCATCGGGAAGTCACCCATGAAGACCGTCTGGCTCTTGATCTCACCGGTGTTGTTGTTGATGAACTCGGCCGTGACGAACAGCGGAGCCGCGTACGTCATGTCCTTGTCTTTGCACTCGTCCACCGGCGCCTTGACTTCGTCGAAGCGAGGGTCGGAGAACGACAGCGACATTGAGCCCGAGAAGTCCTCAATCGGCGACAACTCGTACAGCACCTCTTCGAGGCCACCGACCGGGTTGACGTCCCCGCGGCCGGAGGCAATCTCGCGCCAACGCGGCGAGCCGATCAACCACTCAAAGGAGTCGGTCTGCACGTCGAGAAGCCCCGGAACCTCGAGCGGTTCGCGAAGCTTGGCGAAAGATACTCGGTCAGGTGCTCCAGGCACGGAGTTGTTAGAACTAGAGGAGTCCGTCTTGCTCTGGCGAGAATCTGCCAAGATGCATCCTTCCAGCACCTCATGCGACTGACGAGAACCGGAGGCACCGGACCTGTTTCGCCGCAAATTGTTTCGGTTTAAGCCGGCGAACGAACTGCTCAAGCCTCACGCGCGCAACGAATAGCTGAACCGCAGAGGGGGCTCAGGCTAAGACCACGGTGTCAGGTGGCGGGTGAGGTGGGCAGGAAGTAGCCAGCGCAACGTCCAACAATAGCGCAGGCGCGCGCATTCCTCAACTACCCATCCAGGGGGGTCGACGCTGGCTGGCATCTCGAATTTCCCGTGGGTACATTCTGCCCAACAGATTGACCTGTGCACGCCTTTTCGTCAAGAGGAACGGGCGGCAAGTTGTTACCGAATTCCGCGGGCCGCGGCTTCCAGCACGCACGACCAGGCCCGACCACGGCAAGCCGTGCCGATCGGGCCTGGGGATCAGCGGGTTGTCAGTCGCCGAACTCGTGCGCTTGGTACTTGTGGGTGCCCTCGAGGTCGTCGAGGATCGCCGTCTGTGCCTTCTTGGGGAGGGTGTGCAGCATCTCGCGCACCCGGGCCTGACGCCGTGCCACCGCTTTGCGTTCCGGCATGCCGGGTGTCGCGACGATCTGCGGCGGTACGCCCTCGATCTCCTCGGTGCCGCCGGAGTGGTGACCCGCATCGACCATGGCTTGCTCTTCGGCCATGGTCGCCTCGTCCTTCTCTTCGGACATGCCGATCGGCCCGATGCGGCGGCCGTTGAGGAACTGGCGCACCACCGGCTCATCGCTGGTCAGCAACACCTCGCGCGGGCCGAACATGACCAGGTGCTTGCGGAACAGCATGCCGATGTTGTCCGGCACGGTGCGGGCGACGCTGATGTTGTGCGTCACGATCAGAATGGTCGCGTCGATCTGGGCGTTGATGTCGAGGATCAGCTGGCTCAGGTAGGCGGTACGGACCGGGTCCAGACCCGAGTCGGGCTCGTCGCAGAGAATGATCTGCGGGTCCAGCACCAGGGCGCGGGCCAGGCCGGCACGCTTGCGCATACCACCGGAGATCTCGCCGGGGAACTTCCGCTCGTCACCGCCGAGACCCACCAATTCGAGCTTCTCCATGACGATGTCACGGATCTCGCCTTCCTTTTTCTTGGTGTGCTCGCGCAGCGGGAAGGCGGTGTTGTCATAGAGATTCATCGAACCGAACAACGCGCCGTCCTGGAACAAAACCCCGAACAACGTGCGGATCTCGTAGAGCTCCTTGGCCGAGCACTCGATGATGTCGGTGCCATCGATGACAATCGAGCCACGTTCCGGACGAAGGAGGCCGATCAAGGACTTCAAAAACACGGACTTACCGGTACCCGACGGGCCCAGCAAAACGCTGACCTCCCCAGAAGGGATATCGAGGGTCACGTCTTCCCAAATCCTCGACGATCCGAAGGACTTGGTTAGACCGCTGACCTCAATAGCGACGCCCATAGGGAATCCTTCCGTCGACGCATGCTGCCACCTGCCCCTTTGTGTGGCATGAGTCACTGTAGCGCACGCCTGGGACCACACAGCATGGTTGCACAGCACCGCAGCGAAAAATTCGCCGACCTGAGACCCACCCCTACAGGCAGGCTAATGGCCCTGGCAGCGGCCGTAAAGCGGTCAACTGGTCGGCGCCCAGTTACCGTGGAAGCCCATCGGTACGCGCTGCGGCAAGTGCACGGTCGCAATCGTCTCCAGGGTCTGGGCGTCCAGCATCAGCAATTGCCCCTCGTCCCGGCCACGGTGATACGCGTAACCCATCAATACGCCGTCATCCTCGGCACGCTCCCCCGAACCGTTCGCAGGGTTGGGCACAAAGCACATCTCGCCGAGTAAAAGGCCCGGTTCCAGCGCCGCGACGCTGCTCGAGCCGGTCACGTAGTCGTGCTTGTAGAACGCCGAGGTCATCTCGGTCGCGCCACCGGACAGGTAGCCGCCGTCCAACCCGACGGCGTAGCCGAACCGGTGCCGGCCGCCCAGCAACGACTCGTCGATGCGCGGAAACTCCTGCGGACGGTCGTCGCGGCGCTCGGTGGCGACCGCACCCGTGGTCAGGTTGATCGTCCAGCGATCCAGCACGGGCCGGCTGTCGCCCGGACCGCGCAGGTCGCGGTCGAACATCCGCGAGTAACTGACCACGTCGAGCACCAGGACCTCTGCGCCGTCGCGCATTTCCGAGTAGGCGTTCAGCGGGTGGTACACGTAGCAGGGTTCGATGTCGAACCAGCGCACCGGGGCTTTTCCGGCGGCATTGCCGCCGGTTTCGCGGGGCATTACTCCGATGCGCGCCGGATAGCTGTCCTTCCAGCTGTAGGGCATCCGATTCATCGGCTGCCGATTGTTGTTCATCGCCGTCATCACCGGATTGGGGATCCGGACCCGGCCGAGCAGCGACTGCACCACCAGGCGGGCCGGCGAACTCAGCCAGCGCGGCACGCTGGCCGGCAAGATCTGCATCGGGTCGAACGTCACCGGCAGGTCATAGATCACCACGTACTTATCGGTCAGGGAGAAGTCGTGCATCATCGGCGACCCGCTGACTTCGATGTCGACGGTGCGCCGTGCCTGGCCGTCGGTATCGATCACCGAGTACTGCACGGTGCGCCCGCGTCCGAAGGAATAGGAAACGGCGTGCAGTTCTCCGGTGTGCGGATCGCGGTGCGGGTGGGCGGTGTAGCCACCGAACAGGGTGCCGCCGAAATCGCAGGGCCCGACGGTGTCCAGCTCGTCGGTGAGCTCGTAGTTGGCACCGCCGCCTTCGACGAGAGCCAGCGTCCGCCCGGCATGGGTGAGCACGTTGGTGTTGGGGCCGACCGACAGCATCCCGGCGCGCGGGTTGAGCCCCTTGGGCTCGGCCTCGCCGAGCGCGGCGCACGCGGGCGGGGTACGGACCCAGCGGTTGCGGTACCAGCAGGCCTTGCCGTCGCGCAGCGCCACCCCGTGCACCATCGCGTCGCCGGTGAACCAGTGGTAGGTGGCCGGGTCCACCTCCGCGGCCGGGTTGGGCCCGTTACGCAGGTAGCGCCCGTCGAGGTGCTCCGGGATGTGCCCGGTGACCTGCAAGTCGGTAGCGGTCACTTCGGCGCCGACCGGCGCCAGGAAGCCTTCGAGGTAGGGGTTCTCGGATTTGGTTGTCTGCGTTGAAGTCATTTGCTGAACTCCTATAACATTGATATTTCAGCGTTATTGAGACGCTACGCCCGCGATGAGAAGATGGCAAGGCCGCGGCAGAGATGGTTGGAGAGATGACTTCGGAAATTCGGCGCAGTGTTCGCGACGAGATGCTGCTCGCTGCGGTCGGCCTGCTCGACGAGCACGGGCCCGACGCCCTGCAAACCCGCAAGGTGGCGGGTGCGGCGGGGACCTCGACGATGTCGGTGTACACCCACTTCGGCGGGATGCGCGCGTTGATCGAAGCGGTCGCCGAGGAAGGGTTGCGGCAGTTCGACCAGGCCCAAACGGTGCCGCAGACCGCCGACCCGGTCGCCGATCTGTTCGTCACCGGCGCCGCCTACCGCCGCTACGCCATCGAGCGCCCACACATGTACCGCCTGATGTTCGGCAGCACCAGCGCGCACGGCATCAACGCGCCGGCCGGCAATGTTCTGACGCTCACGGTCGCCGAGATCGAGCAGCACCACCCGAGCTTCGCGCATGTGGTGCGGGTGGTGCGCCGATGCATGCAGGCCGGCCGGATCACCGTGGGTGGCGCGGACGACGACGCGTCCGTCGTGGCCACCGCGGCCCAGTTCTGGGCGTTGATCCACGGGTTCGTGATGCTGGAGTTGGCCGGGTACTACGGCGACGACGGATCGGCGATCGCCCCGGTGCTCAACGCGATGACGTCGAATCTGCTTGTCGCCCTGGGCGATACAGCCGAGCGGGTGGCACAGTCAGTGCGGTCTGCGTTTCCCGACTGAACACACGAAACCCCCGGGACCCGTGTTAACAGGCTCCCGGGGGTTTGCGCGAGTTGAACTACTTGACCGTGACCGTAGCGCCGGCGGCCTCGAGCTTGCCCTTGGCCTCCTCGGCGGCTTCCTTGGCGACCTTCTCCAGCAACGGCTTGGGTGCGCCGTCGACCAGGTCCTTGGCCTCTTTGAGGCCCAGGCCGGAGACGATCTCGCGGACGACCTTGATGACGCCGATCTTCTTGTCTCCGGCAGCCTCGAGGATGACGTCGAACTCCGACTGCTCCTCGGCGGCCTCGGCGGGCGCACCACCGGCGGCGGCGCCACCGGCAGCGGCAACGGCGACCGGGGCGGCCGCGGTGACCTCGAAGGTCTCCTCAAACTTCTTCACGAAGTCCGAGAGCTCGAGCAGGGTCATTTCCTTGAAGACGTCGAGCAGGTCATCGGTGGAGATTTTTGCCATGGTGTGGGTCCTTCCTAGTTTGGATTTTTGGGTTATTCGGCGTCAGCCGGTGTCTCGGCGGGTGCTTCTGCCTCGGCGGGTGCTTCCGAAGCGGCTGCCTCGGGAGCGGGTTCTGCGGCCGGAGCCGCTGCGGCAGCCGGGTCGGCCGCCTTCTTCTCTTGCAGGGCGGCCGCGAGGCGGGCGAACTGCGAAACCGGCGCGTTGAACAGGCCGGCAGCCTTGGCGAGGTTGCCCTTCATGGCACCGGCCAGCTTGGCCAGCAGCACCTCGCGCGATTCCAGGTCGGCGATCCGCTCGACCTCGGCCACCGTCAGCGGGTGGCCATCCATGTAGCCACCCTTAATTACCAGCGCCTTGTTCTCCTTGGCGAAGGTCTTGATGGCCTTGGCGGCGTCGACCGGTTCGCCGCTGACGAACGCGATGG
The DNA here is from genome assembly GCF_036409155.1 of Mycobacterium sp. 050128. Lineage (NCBI taxonomy): Bacteria > Bacillati > Actinomycetota > Actinomycetes > Mycobacteriales > Mycobacteriaceae > Mycobacterium > Mycobacterium sp. 050128. The sequence goes on from NZ_JAZGLW010000001.1 coordinate 606,092, forward strand.
CCGTCGGGCCCGCGAACAGCTCGTCGAGACCCTCGATCCCGGCTTCGGTCGCTGCCCGCTTGATCAGCGTGTTCTTGGCCACGGTGTAGGTGGCCGAACCCGCCAGCGAGCGGCGCAGCTCGGCCAGGTTGGCGACGGTCAAGCCGCGGTACTCGGTGATGACGGTCGCGGTCGAGGCGCTGAACTGCTCGACAATGTCCGCTACGGCGGTGGCCTTGTCGGCTTTGGCCATGCATAACCTCCTCGTTAGAAGTGTCTTCTGCGCTTCCCCCGAGGAACGACGAACGCCCCGGCGCAGGAAGCGGCACGGGGCGTTGAAATACACCGGCGCGAGCGCCGGCGGTAATGCCTCGTCCTCCTGCGTGGGCCGCCGGGATGTTCCCGGACCTTCAACCGATTGCTCGGTGACCGACGGTCTTCGGTGGATCGGCACCAAGGATAGCGTGACAACAGCCGGTCGGCCAAAACGGCGGATCTCAGGTGACGGCGACGCTCAGCAGAGCAAATGCACCGGCAGCATGTGCAGCGGGCTCCACCCTGTGCAGCGCAACGCGGTTGGCTAGGCCCCCGCGAGCCGGGCCGCGCCGATCAGGCCGGCCTCGCCGCCTAGCTCGGCGGGTACCAACCGCAATCCGGCCAGGAAATCCAGCCCGGCGTAGTCGGCCAGCACCGCGTGCAACGGGTCGAACAACACGCGGCCGGACTTTGCGACTCCTCCCCCGATG